>NZ_JBFBFA010000050.1:0-46304 GCF_040683915.1 Kitasatospora sp. NPDC093102
CAGATATGACAAACGTGTCTATGTCTTCCTCGGCACGGTCACGGTCGCCGCCCTGGCCATCTGGCTCCGCTCATGATCGACCGGACAGAACCTAGCGCCAGCAACTCCTCGACGGCTCCCGGTAGATCGGCGACGGCGAAGTCGAGGTGCAGCCGCGCGCCGCCTTCCGGCCAGCCCGGCGCACGGTGGCCGTCCACCCGGACGAAGGCCAGCCCGGGCGCGGAGCCGGCCGGGGAGAGGGAGGCGAAGTCCTCGTCGCTGTGGGTGAGTTCCCACCCGGTGGCCTTCTGGTAGAAGGCGGCGAGCGCGAGCGGGTCGACGCAGTCGAGGACGATCGTGGCGGGCTGGTTCAGCACGGACATGGTGCGGGCTCCTGCGGTTGCGGGTGAATGCGGGTGCTGTTGCTGTGCACAGCCTGCCGCCGGCCCGCCGTGCCGGTCTTGAACATCCTTGCAGGGGGCCTCCGGACCGGCCCGGACGTCAGACCCCGCCCGTACCCTGCCGACCGTGCTCACCGCCGAACCCGTCGCCACCCGGCCCGACTTCGACATCAGCGCGGTCGCCTGCCGCAGCGACCACACCCGCTGGTCCCCGCCGGAGGTCCACCGCGGCCACCGCATGGTGCTGGTCCGGCACGGCCGCTTCCGGCGCCGCGCCGCCGGGGTGGCCGCCGACCTCGACCCGACCCTCGGCTACCTCGGCACTCCGGGCGAGGAGGAGAGCTTCGCCCACCCCGGCGGCGGCGACCGGTGCACCTCGATCAGCGTGACGCCCGCGCTCTGGCGCTCCCTCGCCGGCGACGAGCCCGGGCCGGTCGCCGGAACGCTCTACGTCGATCCCGGACTCGGCCTCGCCCACCGCCGCCTCCTCGCCACCGCCCGCTCGGGGGACGTCGACTACGCCGTCACCGAGCAGCTGCTGGGACTGCTGGCCACCGCCGTCACCCGTACGTTCCTCGGGCCGACACCCGCGGCGGCCCGCCCGTCCGCCGCCCGCGACCGCGCCCTGGTCGCAGCGGCCCGCGAGGCGATCGCCGGGGACCACCCGGCCTCCCGCACCCTGCTGTCCCTCGCCGAACTCCTGGGCGTCTCCCCGTACCGCCTGAGCCGCGCCTTCCCCCGCGAACTCGGCGTCTCACTCACCCACCACCGCCACCACGTCCGCATCACCCGCGCCCTCGACCGTCTCGAAGCCGGCGAACCCAGCCTCGCCACCCTCGCCACCGACCTCGGCTACGCAGACCAGGCCCACCTCACCCGCACCCTCCGCCACCACCTCGGCCACACCCCCACGGCCCTCCGCCTCCTGCTGAAATCTGCCGCGGAGTGAGAAGTCGGCCCACCCGGCTTCCCGCTCCCCCACCGACAGGCACCGCGCCGCAGCAACCCGCGCCGTTCCGGCTCACCCGGGTCGAGCAGGCCACCGCCACCGTTCCCCGAGCAATTCGGAGCCGCCGCGCCCTGACCCCGCGCGCCCCGCCCGCCCGTACCTCCCGGGTGGGGGCCCCGGCCGGACGCCCGCGCAGCAGCACCGGTAAGCGCTTTCGGTCACCCCCGGGCTCTGGACGGGTGGAGGAGGTGCTCATGGGAGAAGCGAAGAGCGATCGGGACGACGGGTTCCAGGCGTTCATCGTCGCGGCCTGGCCGCGCCTGGTGCGGACGGCGTACCTGCTGGCAGGCGAGCAGTACGCGGCCGAGGACCTGGTGCAGTCCGCCGCCGAGAAGGCCTGCGCGGCCTGGTCGAAGGTGCGCCGGGCCGACGATCCGTACGCCTACGTGCGGCGGATCCTGGTCAACCAGCACGCCCGCCGCTGGCGCCGCCGGGCGCCCGAGCTGCTGGTGGAGGCGGTGCCGGACGCGGCGCGGGTGGAGGACGGCTTCGCCCGCTCCGACCAGCGCGGGGCCCTGCTGGCCGCGCTGGCCACCCTGCCGCCGCGCCAGCGCGAGGCAGTGGTGCTGCGGCACTGGGAGGACCTGAGCGACAGCCAGACGGCGGTCGCCATGGGGTGCTCGGTGGGCGCGGTGCGCAGCCACGCGGCGAAGGGCATCGCACGGCTGCGGCAGGTCACGGCGCTGGTGGAACTCAAGGACACGACGCGGATCGGAGGAGTGGCATGAATCGGGAGCCGGACGGGGTGGGTACGGGCGTGGACGACGGCAAGGACCTGTGGGTGGGGCTCGGCCTGGCCGAGGCGGCGGCCGGCGCGCGGATCGGCCCGGCCCCGGTGGCGGACATCGTGGCGGGCGGCCGCCGGCTGCGGCACCGCCGCCGGACGGTGGTCGGCGCCGTGGCGCTGGCCTCGCTGGTGGCCCTGAGCGGCGGGGCACTGGCGCAGCTGCGCCCGGACCCGGCTCCCGCCCACGGGATCGCTCCGGCGGGCACCGGCACCGTGCTCGCGCCGGCGACCGCCCCTGCGACGAGCGCGATCCCCGCGGTGCGCGACCCGCTCACCCCGGTCCGGGTGCTGCTGGGCCAGGGCCGGACCCCGGACGGCAAGCAGTGGCAGCTGTGGGAGGCGCTGTGGCCCGAGGCCCCGCGGGAGCGGGCGTTCGAGCAGGCGACGGCGGTGTGGGAGGAGCGCAGCCGGTACGACCCGGTAATCTCCAGGCCGCCGGAGGACTTCGTTCGGCAGTACTGGCAGCCCGACTCCGATGTCGTCAACGTCTACTTCACGGTGGACGGGGTGCGGCTCAGCCATGACTCCGAGGGCGCCCAGGCGGCCCCGGGCAAGGTGGACCCGCGCAGCAGGACGGGCTTCGGCGGCGGCGTGGTCGGCCACCGGGGCAAGGGAGACACCGTGGCCCCGCTCGACGTGGTGCTGCTCTCGCTCGGCCCGGACGTCGGCCGGGTGGTGGTGACCTGGGTGGACGGCTCCACCACCGAGCCGCCGTTCGTCACCGTGGCCGACTCCCCCATCCGCGCGATGGTGGTGGCCCGCCCGGGGACTCTGCGGGCGAAGTCCTGGCAGTTCTTCGACAAGGACGGCACCGAACTCCCGGACACCGGCGCCAGGTTCCTCACCGAACCGGCGTCCTGACGCGCCACCGCTCGTCGGGGCCTGCGGCCCGACCCGGTCGACGCACCCGCCCGGGGCGTGGTGGCCGGACGGGAGGCCCACTCCTCCGCGTCGGACGGGAGGCCGACTCCTCCACGCCGAGCGGGTGGCGTTCGGCCACCATCGCGGCCATCGTCCGCAGTTCCGTGAAGTAGGAGGCGCCGTACTCGTCCTGGATCAGCGGCAGGGCCTCGTCCAGCACGGCGAGGTACTCGCGGAGGGCGGCCACTCGCTCACCGTCGAGCCCCTTGTGGATGTCCACCCACACCAGCCCGGCGATCTCGAAGTCGAGCAGCGCCGCGTCCTCTCCCGCGAGTCGGGTTCTGCGCAGGGCATCCGGGAAGGGGGCCTTGCGGAACGCGCCCCAGAGCCGGGCGAGTTCATCGTCGGCGTGTGCCATCCCTGCAGTCTCGCCGCTCACGACCGTCCCCACCAGCGGTTTGCGGAGTGGGAAGTCGGCTCGGCCGACTTCCCACTCCTCCCCGTCCCTCCTCAGCCGAGCAGGAGCTTCGCGGCCACCGTCGCGCCGTCCGTGCGGCCATCGGCTCGACGTCCCCGCGCGACCCGTACGTCGACAACACCACTCGCACGTCGTGACTCCCCGTTTCCGCAGACTGCGTCCTTGAGCCGGTGATTCTGCGGCATCACCGGGGCCTTGCGGCAAGGCCCCCCGTGCGCTGTACGTTGAGAGTGGCGAGGAGTGGTGACACCTCCGCGGACGCCGGCACAAGTGCCTTCGCAACGCCGCCACAGCACCGAACTCCCCTTGACCGCCCGGCCCTTCCGGCCGTCCGCAGCGCGCCGGGCACCCGGAATTCCCCGACCGGGCGCCACACCACCTGCCAGACTCTCCCCCATGCGCGCGATCATCGAGGACATGGCCCGCCAACTCACCCGCGTGCCGGGCGTGGTGGGGGTGATGCTCGGCGGGAGCCGGGCGCGGGGCGAGGAGCGGCCGGAGTCGGACTGGGACCTCGGGGTGTACTACCGCGGCGGCCTCGACCTCGACGCGCTGCGGGCGCTCGCCGGGCCGGAGGTCGAGGTGGCCGGCCCGGGCGGCTGGGGCCCGTGGGTGAACGGCGGGGCGTGGCTGCGAATCGACGGTGTCGCCGTGGACTGGATCCTGCGGGACCTCGACCGGGTCGGGCAGGTGTGGGCGGACTGCCGGGAGGGCCGCTACGAGGTGGGGACGCAGGCCGGCCACCCGCTCGGCTTCTGGTCGCCCTGCTACCCGGGCGAGGTCGCCCTCGGGCAGCCGTTGGCCGACCCCACCGGGGAGTTGGCACGGCTCAAGGAGCAGACCGCCGACTACCCGGAGCCGCTGCGCGCGGCCCTCACCGCGGCCACCTGGGAGGCCGGCTTCCTGCTCGAAACCGCCGCGAAGAGCGCCGCCCGCGCCGACGCCCTGCACGTCTCGCTCTGCCTGTCCCGCGCCGTCGGCATCCTGGTCCAGGCCCTGTACGCCCATCACCGCCGCTGGTGCCTCAACGAGAAGGGCGCACTGGCCGTAGCCGAGCAACTTCCCGACACCCCACCGGACTTCGGCCCGCGTGTGCGTGGCCTGCTCGCCATGCCCGGCGGGTCGGCGGCCGAGCTGACGGCCACCGTCGCCCGGGCACGGGAGCTGACCCGGGAGACCGTGGCCGCGCTGGACCGCTGAGCCGGCCCGGGGTGGAGCACAGGGCCCCGGCGGTGCCCGGTGGCGCGGTGCGGGGTGGTCAGTCCCGGTGCCAGGAGGCAGTGAGCTCGTGGTCGGGTTCGGCCGTCACCGCGACGGCCGCCGCCCTCAGTTCCCGCTCCCAGTCCTGCTGCGCCCCGGGCTCCAAGCCGTCGAGGCAGTCCGGGCAGCAGAGCCGGCCGACCACCTCCGCGAGCCATTCCTCCGCTGCGGTCGCGTTCGAGCCGCCCAGGTGCCAGAGCCTGACGACGGCCTCCCCCGGCGTGATCTCCCCCGACGTCAGCCGGGCCGCCGTGCGGTGCAGCACGCAGCGCCGGACGAAGTCGCCGTCCGGCACCGGCAGGCCGAGCTCGGCCATCGCCTGCCACAGCAGCTCCGTCAGCTCGGCCGAACTCTCGCCCCGGCCCCGCCGCCCCGCCAGCTCGCACAGCGCGGGCGACTCCTCGCCGACGCCCGCCGCCAGCAGTTCGGCGGCGGCCATCGGCAGGCCCTCGGGGTGGACGAGTCCGGCGGTGTACTGCCAGGCCAGGGTGAAGGCGTCGTTCATGGCGACATCCTGACAAGACGACCGCGGCCGGCGCCACCGGATGAGCCGCCCGTGCGGAAAACCGCAGGGCGCGGCGGTGCGGTTTTCCGCAGGAGGTTCGCCGGAAACCCTCATACCGTCGCTGACCTGCGATTTCTAGCGTGGAGAACAGAGCCGGACGCACCAGCGCCGGCACCGCGACCACCCTGGAGCCCCGCATGCAGCACACCGTCCTCGCCATCGCCCAGCAGCCCGCCGACGGCTTCGCCGGCTGGGCGGCCGACCTGGTGGACACCCTGGGCGGCCCCGGGGCGGGCCTGGCGATCGCGCTGGAGAACCTGTTCCCGCCCCTGCCCAGCGAGGTGATCCTGCCGCTGACGGGCTTCGCCGCGGGGCAGGGCGTGATCAGCCTCGCCTCCGCCCTGACCTGGACCACCCTCGGTTCGGTCGCCGGAGCCGTCGTCCTCTACTGGCTGGGCTCTCTGTTCGGCCGGGAGCGGATGCACGCGATCTGGGCCCGGCTGCCGCTGGTCAAGGCCTCGGACCTGGAGCGCACCGAGGCCTGGTTCGCCCGGCACGGGACGAAGGCGGTGCTGCTGGGCCGGATGGTGCCGATCTTCCGCAGCCTGATCTCCGTGCCGGCCGGGGTCGAGCGGATGCCGCTGCCCGCGTTCGTCATGCTGACCACGATCGGCAGCCTGGTGTGGAACAGCGTGCTGGTGATGGCCGGGTTCCTGCTCGGGGACCGCTGGGACGTGGTGGAGACCTACGTCGGCCTGCTCTCCAAGGCGGTCCTGGTGCTGGTCGTGGTGGCCGTGGCCGGGTACGTCGCGATGCGCTGGCGCGGACGCAACAGCGCCGCCCGGCACCGCCGCGCCCGGTGAGCGGCCCGGCAGGCCCGGCAACCCCGACCGGCCCCGCAACCCCGACCGGCCCCGTAAGCTCGGACCCCGTGCAGGGGGATGGAACAGACACCACGTCATGGCCGCGCCGAGCCGCCGGAGTTCTGCTCGGCTGCCCGAGCGCCGTCCTGGCCGCGCTGTACCTCCTCCTCGCGGCCGCCGCCCTCGGCCCGTTCCTGCTCTGGCCGCACACCCGCCCGTACGCCGCGCCGGCCCTGCTGTCCGGGGTGCGCCGGCTGGCCGCCCTGGAACGGGCCCGGCGCAGCGCGTTCTTCGGCGACCGCTTCCCCCGCCACTACCGGGCGGACGACCGCAGGCTGCTGCGCTACCTGGTGGTGCGCAGCGGCGGCGGGCTGGTCGCCGGGGTGGTGCTGGGGCTGCTGGTCTTCGGTGCGGTGCTGGCCGTGCTGCTGGTCGGCGGGGTGCTGCGCGGCTCGCTGGGCTGGGAGGAGCTGGCGACCCAGGTGCTGCTCGGCGGGGTGCTGCTCTTCCTGGCCGTGCAGGGCCTGTTCTCGCTGGCCGCGTCGGACGCCAGGACCGCCCGGGAGTGCTTCGGACCGTCCGAGGCCGAGCTGCTGCGCCACCGGATCGCCGAACTGGCGGACAGTCGGGCCGCGGTGGTGCAGGCGGTGGACACCGAGCGGCGGCGGATCGAGCGGGATCTGCACGACGGCGTGCAGCAGCGGGTGGTGGCGCTGGCGATGCTGCTCGGCCGGGCGCGGCGCGGCCTGGGCCGCGACCGGGATCCGGAGCGGACGGAGGCGCTGCTGCGCCAGGCCCACCGGGAGGCGCAGGAGGTGCTGACCGAGCTGCGCGAGGTGGCCTGGCGGGCGTACCCGTCGGCGCTGGACACCCTGGGGCTGGAGGAGGCGCTGGGCGGGGTGGCCGAACGGTGCCCCGTCCCGCTGCGGCTCCGTTACGAGGTGGCCGGCCCGTTGCCCGAACCGGTGCGCACGGCGGCCTACTTCGTGGTGTCGGAGTGCGTCACCAACGCGGCCAAGCACTCCGCCGCCTCGGCGGTCTCGGCCCGGGTCGAGAGGACCGCCGCCCTGCTCACGGTACGGGTGGAGGACGACGGCGGCGGTGGCGCGGACCCGTCGGGCAGCGGCCTGACCGGCCTGCGCGGGCGGGTCGCCGCGCTGGACGGTACCCTCCACGTCCACAGCCCCGCCGGGGGCCCGACCGTCATCACCGCGGAGCTGCCATGCGCGTGACCCTCGCCGAGGACTCGACCCTGCTGCGGGAGGGCCTGGTCCGCCTGCTCGCCGAGGAGGGGCACGAGGTACTGGCCGCGGTGGGCGATGCGACGGCCCTGACGGCGGCGGTGGCGGAACAGCGGCCGGACGTCGTGGTGGTGGACATCCGGATGCCGCCGACCCACACCGACGAGGGGCTGCGGGCGGCGGTGGAGATCCGTGAGCGCTGGCCGGAGGTGGGCGTACTGGTGCTCTCCCAGCACATCGAACTCGGTTACGCGGCCCGGCTGTTGGACGCGGGCGCGGAGCGGGTCGGCTATCTGCTGAAGGACCGGGTGGCCGAGGTCGAGGAGTTCCTGGACGCCCTGGTGCGGGTCGCGGCGGGCGGTGCGGCGATCGACCCGGAGGTGGTCCGCCGGCTGGTGGTGCGCACCACGCGCACCGACCCGCTGGCCCGGCTCACCCCGCGCGAGCGCAGCGTCCTGGAGGCGCTCGCCGAGGGCTGGACCAACGCCGCCATCGCGCAGCGGCTGCACGTCTCGCTGAGCGCGGTGGAGAAGAACCTCAACGCCGTCTTCGACAAGCTGGACCTGCCCCGCACCACCGACCACAACCGCCGCATCCTGGCCGTCCTGCACTACCTCGGCGCGTAGTCCGCCACGACGACGGCCCCGACGGCCCCGACGGCCCCGGCGTTTCCGACGTCACGGACCCAGACGGGGAAGGGTCCGATCACCGACTCCTGTCCGTCCGCCTCGTCCGTCAGCCTGGTCACGCCGGGCTCCTCGTCGGCCAGGAAGTCCGCGACGATCGACCCGAGGTCCGCCACCGGCTCGTACGCGCCGCGGAACGGCAGGTCGTCCGCGCCGACCGACCCGGTGGAGCACCGCAGGTGCCCGGCCTGGTCGTCGTGCCAGACGTAGAACGTGGCCGGCCCGTCGTGGCCCAGCGCCCGGACCCGTTCCCGGAGCAGGGCGGCGGTCCGTTCGAAGGCGTCCACCACCTCCCCGGTCGTCAGTGCCTGCCGGTCCTCGACCTCGGCGCTCAGCCACCAGGTGTTGGTCTCCCACTCCACCGGGTGGTCGTCCGGCTCCAGTGCGAGCGGCTCGTCGGCCAGCTCGGCGATCCACGTCAACAGCATCGGGGCAGTAGCCCCCGGCCGGGGCGGCGCTCCGGCGCCCGGGCCTCAACGGTGCCGCAATGCCCGGAGCGCGGCGACCGGGCTCGCGACCGGGTGGGTGCCCGAACCGGCGCGCGGACCCGGGTCCGGCCCGGCACCTCGGCGGCCGGTGCCCGGCGGACCGATGGTGAGCACCCGGTCGGCCAGCGACAGCAGGGCCCGGTCGTGGGTGATCAGGACGGTGGTGCGCCCGGCCATCAGGTGGCGCAGCGGGGGGATGAGCTGCTCGACGGTGTGCGGGTCGAGGCCGGTGGTGGGTTCGTCGAGGACGAGGACCGGGGTGTCGCGCAGGAGGGCGCGAGCGATGGCGATGCGCTGGCTCTGGCCGCCGGAGAGCTGGAAGCCGTCGGCGCCGATGGTCGTGCCGTAGCCGTCCGGGAGGGCGGTGACGAAGTCGTGGGCGCCGGCGGTGCGGGCCGCGTGTTCGATCTCGGACCGTGGGGCGCCGGGGCGGCCGTAGGCGATGTTGTCGGCGATGGTGGCGTGGAAGAGCGGTGCCTGCTGCGGGAGCAGGGTGACGGCGTGGCGCAGCGAGGCGAGGGTGAGGCAGCGGATGTCGTGGCCGTCGAGCCGGATGGTGCCCGCCTCGGGGTCGAGGAAGCGGACGAGGAGCTTGGCGAGGGTGGACTTGCCGCTGCCGCTGGGCCCGACGAGGGCCAGGGTCTCGCCGGGCGGGACGTCGAAGGCCACGCCGGTGAGGACGGGCGGGCCGGTGCCGCCGTTGCTGCCCGGGTAGGCAACGCGGACGCCCTCGAAGGTGACCCGGCCGCGCACCGGCCCGACGTCCCGGGCGCCGTCGCTCTCCCGTACCGGGCTGGTCATGTCGTGCAGTTCCAGGACCCGCTCGCCGGAGGCGCAGGCGGCGCCGGCCAGCGGGACGAGTGCGGCGAGCTGCTGGACCGGCTCGAAGAGCTGGGCCATGAAGGCCGCGAAGGCGAGCAGTCCGCCGAGGCTCAGTTTCCCGTGGATGACCTCCAGCGCGCCGACGCCCACCACGACCAGTGCGGCGAGCAGTTGCAGCACGCTGAGGAAGGGCTGGTAGAGGTCGGAGACCCGGGCGGCGGCGAGTTCGGCGTCGAGCAGGGCCCGGCCCTCGCGGTGGACCCGTTCGACCTCGCGGTGCTCCTGCCCGTAGGTCCGGGTGATCACGGCGTTGCGCAGGCTTTCCTCCAGCAGCGCGGTGATGCCGCCCGCGCGGCGCTGGACCTGGCGTTCGCGGGCGCGGATGCGCCGCCCGAACAGGCTGGTGGAGAGGATGAACAGGGGGGCGACGAGCAGTGCGGCCACGGTGAGCGGCCAGCTGAGGTAGAACGCGGCGCCGATGAACAGCAGCAGGCTGATGCCGGCCACGGCGCCCTCGACCATGCCGGTCGCCACCATCTGTTCGATCGCCGCGATGTCGGCGGTCATCCGGGCCACCAGGTCTCCGCGCCAGCGGGTCTCCAGGGTGTCCGGCGGCAGGGTGTGCAGGTGGGCGAGGGTGTCGGTGCGCAGCCGCAGCATGTAGCGTTCGGCGATCCAGGTGCTGGTGTAGGTGCCGGCGAAGGTGAACAGGGCGGCCGCGACGGCGGCGCCGAGCATGGCGCCGGCGAGCGGCCAGAAGTCGGCGAAACGCCGTGGGACGAGGACGTCGTCGATGAGGTCCTTGAACAGCCAGACCGAGACGACCTCGCCGAAGGCTCCGAGGACGAGCAGGACGGCGGCCACCGGGAGCCAGCGCGCGTCGGGGCGCACCCAGGGCCAGAAGCGGTGGAACAGTCCGCGCAGCGGGATGGCCGGCGAGTCCGCCACCGGCCCCTGCGCGCCGGTGCCGTCGGGCCTCTCGTCGACCTTCCGGTCCGGCCGCTCGTTCCCCCCCTCGTCCGTCCTCCCGTCGGATTCCTCCGCTTGGTTCCCCGAGGCCGTCGCACCGTGCATGGCGCACCCCGTTCATGATGACGGGGCCGGCGGTGGAACCGCCGGCCCCGAGGTTGGAAACTATGACGGGTTGCTAGCGACCCGTACCGGTCCCTCCGTCACCACATGCCGAAACGACGACGGCGGTTGGAGCGACGACGACGGCGGTTCCGACGTCCGTTGCCATGGTCTCGACGGTCGAAGTAACTCATTGGTTGGCTTCTTTCTCTCGTCGCACCGGTGCTCCGCACGCTCAGGCCGCCGCCGAGGCGACTGCGCCGGGGAGATACGGGGTTGCGGCACCGGATCTGCCGTTCGTGGTCGGGTTCCAAACCGGCGGGGCCGGAGGCGAAATGACGCCCGGGTCCCTCCCACTCCTCCAGTATGTGGCCGGCAACGGAACCCGCAGCTCGGTATCCGCCATCCGGCTGACGGACGGGGCTCAGCCAGGCGTGACGGCGGAGGGCGTTCCGGCGGTCACCCGCAGCAACTCCTCGTACGTCATCGGTACGACCGTGTGCGGGTGCCCGGCGGCCGCCCAGAGCACCTCGTACTGCTGCAGCGCGGTGTCGACCACGGTGCGCAGCCGGGCCGGGTGGCCGGTCGGGGCGACGCCGCCGATGGCCTGGCCGGTGGCCTCGCGGACCTGGGCGGCGGTGGCGCGCTCGATCGGGCCGGTTCCCAACCGCCCGGCCAGGTGGACGGTGTCGACCCGGTGGGCTCCGCTGGTCATCACCAGCAGTGGCGCACCGCCGCAGAGAAACACCAGGCTGTTCGCGATGGCGCCGACCTCGCAGCCGAGCGCGGCGGCGGCTTCGGCCGCGGTGCGGGCGGAGTCGGGCAGGAGGCGGATCCCACCGGGGACGCCGGCCGCCGCCAGGGCCTCTGCGACGGCCCGACTGCGGGCGGGGAGGGAGGAAGTCATCGGCCCATCATGCCGTCCGTGCGGCGGCGGTCGGCGGCGTCGGCGGATCCGGCGGCGAATCCGGAGGACACCCGATCCCGCGCGACGGCCCGCCGAGGGGCGTCCGCTCGCCCACGGAGGACCCGCCCACCGCACCGCCGAGCGCCTCCCGGCAGGGCGTCACACAGTTTTCACATGACGGCCATCCAGCGGCCGCGCGCCACATTGACACTGTGTCAAGCAAGTCCGGAGCCGCCTGCTCTGCATACGTACGGTCAACAATCGAATGACATTGTGGCCACCGCGTGCGCAAGCCCGGCCGAGGCGGCGAACGGACTTTCACTCCAATCACACGGTATGACTAATATCGCTTCGTCAAAAATCCCGTGCCCCCCGGACGGCCCGCCCCTCACCGGCCGGCCGCCAGCCTCAAGGAGTCAGCTCTGCGCGCGCGTGCGAATCGGCGGCCCCCGACGCCGAAGGGCCCCCGCAGGCGTCCACGCCTGTCCCTGCGGACGGCGCTGCTCGTCCTGGCCGTCGTCCCCAGCATCGCCCTGGTCGCCCTCTGGGCCGTGACCAGCGGTGAGACCATCGCCGGCTTCCAGCGGCTGGCCGACCAGGCCACCATCGCGCAGAAGGCCGGCCAGCCGTCCAACATCGTCTACTACAACCTCCAGGAGGAGCGCCGGCTCAGTGCCGAGGCGCTCGCCCGGCCCGGCTCCAACGCCGACCAGCTGCGCCGCCAGCGGCAGCTGACCGACGACGCGGTACGCCAGTTCCAGACCCTCTCCGGGGCGACGGCCGACAACGCCCCCGCCGAGATCCGCGCCGCCGTCATCGAGGCCCGCCAGGCCATGGGCAAGCTGGCCGAGCAGCGTGCCGCCGTCGACCGCGGCACCACCGACCAGCAGAGCGTCTTCGCCTACTACACCGACCTGATCAGCGTCGACCTGCGGCTGTTCACCGCGCTCAGCCGGGTCGACACCGGTGAGGTCACCTGGCTGTCCAAGACCCTGGTCAACGGCTTCTGGGTCAAGGAGATGCTCTCCCGCGAGGACGCCATCCTGGCCCGCGGCTGGCCCACCGGGCGGCTGTCCGCCATCGACTACCAGCAGGTCCAGCAGCTGATCGGCACGCAGGACCACCTGCTCAACGTCCAGGTCATCCCGTACATCCCGGACTCCGAGGCGCCGGCCTGGCACGAGCTGGTCAACAGCCCGTCCTGGCAGGCCAAGGCGGCCGTCGAGCAGGCCCTGCTCCGGCCCACCGCGGCCGACGCCGGCGGCACGGTCAAGGTCCCGGCGACGCAGGACCAGTGGCGCCAGGCCCTCGACGGGCTCAACCCGCCGCTGGTCAAGGCGCTCGAGGACCGCACCAACGGCATCATCGAGGTCGCCAAGACCGCCATCATCGGCATGCTCACCCGCGTGGTGCTGACCACCGCCATCGGCCTGGTCACGGTCATCGCGGTCATCATCGCCTCCTGGCGCCTGAGCCGGTCGCTGCGCCGCCGCATCAAGGATCTGCACACCCAGGCCGAGGACATGCAGCGCACCCTGCCCGAGGTGGTCGACCGCCTCGGGCGCGGCGAGCAGGTGGACGTCGAGGCCGAGAGCCACAGCATCACGGCCGGCTCGCACGGCAACGGCACCGACGAGCTGGCCCGCCTCGGCCAGGCGCTCAACCTCGCCCGCTCCGCCGCCCTGAACGCCGCCGTGGGCCAGGCCGAGCAGCACCGCGGCTTCGAGCGGCTGCTCCAGCGCATCGCCCGCCGCACCCAGCTGCTGATCGGCCGCCAGCTGCGCAAGCTGGACGAGCTGGAGCGCCGGCACGACGACCCGGAGGTCCTGGAGGGCCTCTTCGACCTCGACCACCTCACCGCCCGTCTGCGCCGCTACGAGGAGAACCTCGTCATCATGGCCGGCGGCCAGCCGCAGCGGCGCTGGCGCAAGCCCGTCCCGCTGCTGGACGTGCTGCGCGCCGCGCAGGGCGAGGTGCAGGACTACCGTCGGATCTCGATCGACATCGAGGGCCACCCGTGGCTCTCCGAACGGGCCGTCGGCCCGGTGGCGCACGTGCTCGCCGAGCTGATGGAGAACGCCACCACCTTCTCCAAGCCGCCCACGCCGGTCGAGGTGCGCGCCGCCATGGTCGGCCGCGGGCTCGCGATCGAGATCGAGGACCGCGGCCTCGGCATGGACCCGGAGCAGTACGACACCGCCAACGAGCTGATGAGCCGGCCCCCGCGCACCGACGTGCTGGCCCGGGCCGACGACATCCGCCTCGGCTTCCACGTGGTCTCCCGGCTGGCCGCCCTGCACGGGCTGAGGATCGAGTTCCGCCCGTCCGCCTTCGGTGGCACCCGGGCGGTCGTGCTCGTCCCGGACGAGCTGGTCCTCGATGGCGACACCGGGCTGCCGGACGGCGCCGGCGGCACGGCCACCGAGCCGATCCCGCTGGTGCGCCGCTCGCGCCGGGCCGTGCGCTCGGCCTCCGACGAGACGCCCGCCCAGGTGCCGGCCGGTCCGCCGGTCGCTCCGGTGGACTCCTTCACGCAGGGCGACTTCGCCCCGCAGGCGGCTCCGGTGCCGCTGTCCCCGGTGGGTGCCGGGGAGGAGTCGGGACCGGAGACCACGCTCCAGGAGGTCCCGCTGCCGCAGGCGCCGTTCCCGCCGGCGGTCGTCCAGCAGCTGCCGCTGCCCCCGGACGCTCAGGCGGCCCTCCCGGCGGCGCAGTTCGAGGCGGACCGGCCGTTCCGGGCCGAGCAGACGTACCCGTCCGCCCAGCCCTTCGGCGCGGAGCCGTCGTACGACGCTGAACCGTCCGTCGGCCCTGAGCCGCCTTACGGGTCGGAGCAGACGTACCCGTCCGCCCAGCCGTCCTTCCAGTCGGAGCAGCCGATCGAGCACAGCTCCCCGGCCGACCCGGCCCCCGCCCAGGGCGCCCCGGTCTACCCGGACATCGCCTACGCGCGGGTCACCGAGGCCGAGGCCCCGTACGCCGACGAGCAGTACCGCCCGGCCGACCACTACCGGCTGGCCGAGCGACGGCAGCGCCGCGAGTACCGGACCTCGGTGCCGTTCAGCCCGGCCGAGAGCGGCCAGCCCCCGCTGCCGCAGCGCGTCCGGCAGGCCAGCCTGGCGGCCGAGCTGCGGGTGCCCCCGCCCGACCAGCCGCAGTGGGTCGAGCGGCCCGCCGAGAACCCCGCGCCCGCGGGCCCGTTCCAGCGCACCGACTGCCCGGTGCGGCGCTCGGGTGCGGCGATCGGCGCCTTCCAGCGTCAGTCCCGCGCCGCCCGGGCCCAGGACAGCGGCGAGCACCCGCTGCCCGCCGCCCCGCCCGTCCCCTCCCCCGCACCCGCACCCGCCCCGTCCCCCTGGGCCCTTCCGGCCGCGGATTCCCGAACCACACGAACGGATGACCAGCAATGAACCGCACGATCGCCACCCACCAGGACCTGGACTGGCTGCTGGACGGACTCGTCGACTCGGTGCCCGGGACCAGGAACGCCGTCCTGCTCTCCGACGACGGTCTCGTGGTCAGCCACTCCCGCACCATCGAGCGGGCCGACGCCGAGCGCCTGGCCGCCGTCGCCACCGGCCAGCAGAGCCTGGCCCGGGGCGTCGGGCAGCTCTTCGACGGCGGACCGGTGCACCAGGTGATCGTCGAGCTCGCCGAGTGCTGGCTGTTCATCATCGCCGCCGCCCAGGGCACCCACCTGGCCGTGGTCGCCTCCCAGGAGGTGGACGCCGAGGTGATGTCCGTCGCGATGCACACCCTGGTGCAGCAGGTCGGCCAGAAGCTCACCACCCCGGCCCGCAACGAGGGCACCCCCGGCGCCCCCGGTGCCCCCGCCGCCCCGGCGTCCTTCGACGCCTTCGCCGCCCGGAACCGGGGCTGACGCAGGTGGAACCGTACGGGAACGACGCCTGGGGGGACGGCCGCGACGACGGCCGGCAGGCCGGTCCGCAGTCCGTCCCGACCTCCGACCCTCAGTCCGGCCCGCAGTCCGATCCGCAGTCCGGCTGGGACGACCGCTGGCGGC
Source organism: Kitasatospora sp. NPDC093102 (assembly GCF_040683915.1). Taxonomy (NCBI): domain Bacteria; kingdom Bacillati; phylum Actinomycetota; class Actinomycetes; order Kitasatosporales; family Streptomycetaceae; genus Kitasatospora; species Kitasatospora sp. NPDC093102. The sequence continues at coordinate 15,383 of NZ_JBFBFA010000050.1, forward strand.
GCGGCGCGGTGCCGCACTGGAGCGAGCTGGCGGAGGACGAGGCGGAGGACGAGACGGGCAGCATGGTGCGCCCGTACACGATCACCCGCGGCCGGACCGCGCCGGAGCGCGACGACCTCACCCTCATCACCGTGCTCACCACGGTCGAGGCGGAGGCCGACGCGGCCCTGGCGCGGGGCAGCCGCGCCGGTGCGCGCGGCCTCCAGCCCGAGCACCGGCTGATCCTCGAACGCTGCCGGCATCCCATCGCCGTCGCCGAGGTGTCGGCGGGCCTGGACCTCCCGGTCTCGGTCACCAAGATCCTGCTGGGCGACCTGGTCGCCCAGGGCCTGCTGAACGCCCGGGCGCCGCTCTCGGTGGCCCGGGCCGCCGGGGGCGTGGACCTCGGCCTGCTCACGGCCGTACGCGAAGGACTCCGGAGACTCTGAACATGGCAACACCCCACTCCGCCATCGACGGCCCCGCCGCCGCCCCGGCCGCCGTCAAGATCCTGATCGCGGGCGGCTTCGGCGTGGGCAAGACCACCCTGGTCGGCTCGGTCAGCGAGGTCACCCCGCTGCGCACCGAGGAGTACCTGACCCGGGCCAGCGTCGGCGTCGACGACCTGGCCGGCGTCGACCAGAAGACCACCACCACCGTCGCGCTCGACTTCGGCCGGATCACGATCAGCCCCGAGCTGGTCGTCTACCTGTTCGGCACGCCCGGTCAGGAACGCTTCTGGTTCATGTGGAACGACCTGGTCAACGGCGCTCTCGGCGGGATCGTCATCGCCGACACCCGCCGACTGGACACCAGCTTCGCCTCCATCGACTTCTTCGAGAGCCGGGGCATCCCGTTCGTGGTCGCGATCAACTGCTTCCACAACACCAACACCCGCACCCCCGACGAGATCCGGGCCGCGCTCGACCTCGACCCGCAGGTGCCGATGCTGCTCGGGGACGTGCGCGAGCGCGCCTTCGGGCGGGACCTGCTGCTCGCACTGGTCGACCACCTGATGGACCTCGCCGGCACGCCCGCCGGCTGACCCTCCGATCCCCGGCCGGCCATCCGCACTCGTGAACTTCTCCCCGGAGCAATCCTCATGACCACACCCCTGCGCGTCCTCGTCCACGGCGGCGGCATCGGCGGCCTCACCCTCGCCACCGCGCTCGCCGGACGCGGCCACCACGTCGACGTCGCCGAGCTGCGCGAGCAGTTGGAGGCGCTCGGCGTCGGCATCATCCAGCCGTCCAACGCCCTGCACGTGATGCGCGAGATCGGCGTCCTGGACGACTGCCTGTCCGTCGGCTTCGAGTGGGAGGTGCTGACCATCTGCGACCCGGCCGGCGCCACCCTCGCGGCCATCCCGCAGCCCCGGATGGGCGACGTCCCCTCCAACAACGGCATCCCGCGCCCGGCACTGGCCCGCGTCCTCGCCGACGCCGCCGTCAGGGCGGGCGCCGCGATCCGGTTCGGCACCACCATCGACACCCTGACCGAGGACGCCGACGGCGTCCGGGTCGCCCTCACCGACGGGCACAGCGCCCGCTACGACCTGGTCGTCGGCTTCGACGGCATCGGCTCGCCGCTGCGCCGCCACCTGTACGGCGAGAAGTACGTCCCCGAGTACACCGGCTTCGCCAACTGGCGCGTCACGCTGCCGCGTTCGCCCGAGGTGCGGGGCGTGGTGATGTCCTCCGGCAACCTCGCGGCCAAGGCGCTGCTCACCCCGATCAGCGAGGAGCAGATGTACCTGGGCTCGGTCTTCGCCGAGGCCGAGGACTTCCGCCCGGACCCGGAGCACGCCCACGAGCAGCTGCGCGAGCGGCTGGCCGGATTCGGCGGTCCGATCGCCGAGGCGTTGGCGCAGATCACCGACCCGGCCGCCGTGGTCTACTCGCGGATCTCCCAGGTCACCGTCGAGGAGCCCTGGCACGTCGGCCGGATCGTCCTGGCCGGCGACGCCGCCCATGCCTCCACCCCGCACCTGGCCCAGGGCGCCGCGATGGCCGTCGAGGACGCCCTCGTGCTCGCCCAGAGCCTGGACGCGGCCGACACCGTCCCGGCCGCCCTCACCGCCTGGGAGGAGCGCCGTCGCCCGCGCGCGATGTGGGTCCAGGCCCTGTCCCGCGCCGTCCTCAAGCAGGAGACCGGCACCGCGACCACGCCGGAGGAGGACGAGCTCCTCAAGGTCGGCGTCCCGGGGGCGGCGCACGTCCTCGTCCAGCCGTACTGACGGCTGCGGTTCCGGCCGGCGGCAGGCTCGGCGGGGCGCTTCGGCGCGCCTCCGGGCCTGCCGGCGAGGGGTTCACCAGCGGCCGGCCAGCTGCAGGATCCGGTACCCGAGCCATCCCGGCAGGACCATCGCGAGGGCCAGGCCCACACTCACCAGGTCCGCCTTCCTCGTGGCGAGCTGCGCTCGCCAGGCCATCGTCCGCGGCCGCCTCCCGGTGGCCGCCAGGGCCGTGTGGATGGTGCGGGCCAGGTGCACCGTGGGCGTGTGCAGGTGGGAGATGCCCGACCGGGCCATCCACGCCGCCGGCCCCTTGCGCTCCTTCACCGGGAACACCCGAGGGGTCCAGTGGCCGTCGAAGGCGATGACGGCTCCGATCCAGTACCCGTCCGTGACCATCTCGCCGGGCAGCAGCGGGGTGGGGAGGCTCTCGTTCACCTGGCCGGCCAGCTCCGGAAGACCGCCCGGGGCCAGCAGGATCAGCTTCGCGGGGGGCTGCGTGGCCCGTGCCTCTCCGATCTCCCACCGCAGCCCTTCGCCCTGCCCCAGGCGCAGGACGATGAGCTGGGACAGGTCCATCAACCGGCGCACCGTGCCCTGCCAGTCGTCGAGCGGCAGGTAGAACCGGGCCGCGCCCAGGCGTGGCAGGTCCTCCCCCGGCTGCCCCACCGCGATCACGGGACCGACGGCACCCAGCGCGGCGGCGAACTGCACCTCCCGCGTGTGGAGGTCGGTCCTCGCCCTGCCGCCCGCCCGGGCGGCGGCGTCGTCGTCGAAGCTGCGCAGGTAGAGCACGGGTCTGCGACCGTCCCGCAGCAGGACCTGGGCAGCCCCGCGAGCCGCGTACGGACGGGTGCGGCGCAGAACCAGGAGGCCGCTCCCCGCGGCCGCCACACCGCCGGCCAGCAGCAGGAGCGACACCTCCGGGGAGAGGCCTTCGCCGCGCTCCGACAGGGCGACGGCCACGGCGAGGGCGCCGCCTGCGGACAGCGCCCGGCCGGCGGCGCCGGCGATCCGAACGGCTCGCCTCCGGCGCGGCTGCCGCGGGCCGTACCGGTCGACGAGCCCGACGATCTCGGCGACCCCGGACCGGCGGCGGTGCCGCAACCACAGGGCGGGCCCGAGGAGCACCAGGGCGATCGCCCCGCACCACGACGCCCCCACCGTGCTCCCGCGCACGTGCCGGCCCGTGCCCACGTTGACCAGCAGGTGCAGCGCCACATAGGCCGCCGCGACCGCGACCGCCGTGATCCACCGGGCGAACATCCGTAGCCGGGACGACACGTCAACCCACCCCCAAGCCTTCGCGCAGCTGCTTGAGCAGGACCCTTCAAACCGATACCGCACCCGACGGGCCGTCATGCGTGTGCGATCGGTAACGGTTTGGAGGCGCACGCCCCGGCCGCGCGGTCCTGTGCCCGCGCGCCCCGCCCTGCCGGCCGACCGGCCGCTCGCGCTCGACGAACGGCACTTCGACCTCACCGGGCACGAGGGCTCGTACGGATCAGCCTGCCGAACGAGTCTGCGTCGGACGGGCTGACGCCCCCGGCCCGCTGATCTGCTCGCGGCGGTCCCACACCGCCTTGGAGACGCGGGCGAGCAGTCGGGCCGCCGGGTCGGTGCGGTCCGTGCCGTCGGCGAGCGGGCCGGTGTAGCAGACGGCGATCAGATAGGGCGGGCAGTCGGCCGACTGGACGAGGCCGACGCTGAGCCGGGTGCCGGGGATCCAGCCGTTCTTGAAGGCGATCCGGGTGTTGGAGGGGAGGCCTGCGGCCAGGTCCACCCGGAACTCGTTGCATTCGAGCAGGGCGAGGAGTTCGGGTTCCCCGGCGAGCGAGCGCAGCAGCCGGACCAGGTCACGGGCGCTCACCCGGTTGTGCACGCCCCGGGCGCGCGCCGCGTAGTCCTCGATTCCGCGCGGAGTGGAGCTGCGCGTGGCTCCGGCGCGGCGCCACACTTCGGCGACGGCCCGCGGAGTCGTGCGGGCCAGGCAGATGTTGGTGGCCAGGTTGGAGGAGTGGGTGATCATCCGCTCGGCGAGCAGCCGGAGGGGCACGTGGGTGCCGAGCAGCTCCCAGGGCAGCGGATCGCTGTCCCAGTCCGGGTCGTTGCCGAACTCACCGCCCACGACGGACTCGAAGCGGTTCACCACCGGCACCTCGGCATCGAGGTTCGCCCCGCTGCGGCAGAGCGCGGCGAGCACAGCGACCTTCATCGTGCTGGCCGCGTCGTGAAGTTCGTCCGGGTTGCGGACGAACACCGGCTCCGCTTGTCCCGCCCAGGGGGCCACCACCACAGAGAGCATGGAGGAAGGGTAGGGGAGGCCGAGGTCGGACCTCGACGGTTGCGGCGCGCGACACGAGCACTCTGCCGCCGTGGCGGTCCGTCAGCCTCCGGGCAGGGGCAGGGGTTTCCGCCGCCACCGGCCGGCCGTCCGTCGCGGCTGCCGCACGACGACGCGGCCGTGCCTCTTCCTGCCAACCAGTTCCACGCGCAGCCTGATCGGCCCGTCGGGGTCCGGAGCCCGGTGGTTCCTGACCCTGCTGAACTCCAGCGCCAGGGCGTCGGCATCGACCACGACGCCCGGCCCGGTGATCAGCGTCAGGGTCTTGCCCTCCATGTCCAGGTCGATCCGCAAGGTGTCATGCGTGATCACCGCCTGGGTGAAGTCGAGTGTCACCTCGCACCACTCCACGAAGAGCTCCATCCGGCGCGGCACCACCCAGCGCCCCTCCCGCTTGACCGGACTCCACCGCTGGTCGATCCGGAGGACGTCCTTGACCTCCGCCACCACCCCGCCGGCCGAGACCGACACCGCCGGCAGGTCGGCGGTGAGACCGGCCAGCTCGCCGACCGTCCGCGCCGACAGGGCGGCCTCCACGCGCTCGTCCAGTTCGTCCGGGGTCAGGCGGCCGTCGCCGGCCGCGACGCGCAGCAGCTCGACCACCCGGTCCCGGTCCGCGTGGGAGGCCCGCATCCCGGGTTCCGAGCTGCGGCCGGAGTGCTTCCCGGCGGGTGACATCTCTCCCGGCATACTTCCCGTCCGTCCTGAGCTTGACGAAGGTCTTCGCGCGATGGGTCGGCGACGCGGACAGGAACTCACGATATATCGCGATAGGGGTTCCCGCCAGACCCGTTCGAAGGGGAGCGCCCTTCCGTCGCCCGCGCGCCCACCGGCATGCGGATGCCGCCGACGGCCCGGGGGCACGGCTACGGCCGCTCGGGGAGCCCGTCTCCGGCCGACAGCGCCCGGACGGCGTGGGCGATGTCGGTGCGCAGCCCGTCGAGGGTGTGGTCGGGGCCGAGGATCATGCGGCGGAGCTGGGGCATGGCGAGGCTCCAGCCGACCAGGCCGAGCGTGAGGAAGAGACGCACGCGGGGGTCGCCGGCGCCGTCCGCGGGCTGCGTCACCCGGAGCTTGTCCTGGTAGTGGCGGGTGCGGTCCTCCTCGCCGGGGACGGGCTGGTCGCCGAGTTCGAGGGCCTCCCACATGAGCAGCCGCAGGGCCTCGGGGTGGGCGCGGTGGTAGTCGAAGAGGCGCTCGGCGTACGTGGACAGGTCCTCGTCGCCGGGCGGGACGGCCTGGGCGAGGTCGGCCATGAGGCGTTCGAGAACGGCGGCGAAGAGCCTGTTCTTGTCACCGAAGTAGTCGTAGATCGCCCGCTTGTTGGCCTGGGCCTGGGCGGCGATGCGGTCCACCCGGGCGCCGGCGACGCCGTGCGCGGCGAATTCGGTGGCTGCCGCCGCAAGGATCCGCTCTTTGGTTGCCGTCGAGTCGTACGCCATGGACCGATGGTAACGAACCGGTTCGTTTGACGATCCCGCGACGGTCTGCCACGCTCGCATCGAGCATTCGAACCATCTAGTTCGTTCGGTTGGAGTTGTGATGCCTCGAATCAATCCGCCTGCCCTGCCGGAGCCCGCCCCGCCCGCGCCCGCCCCGCCGGAACCAGCGCCCGAGCCCGTGCCGCCGGAGCCCGTGCCGCCGGAGCCGGAGTCCGCCTCGCCGGGCGGACGGCTGCCGCTGGTGATGGCCCTGGCCTGCGGCGTCAGCGTGGCGAACGTCTACTTCCCGCAGGCCCTCACCCCGCTCGTCGCCGACGGCTTCGGCATCGCACCGGGCACGGCGGCGAGCGTCGCCACGGTCACCCAACTCGGCTACGCCACAGGGATCTTCCTGCTGGTCCCGCTCGGCGACCGGCTCCCCCGCCGCCCGCTGATCACCGTGCTGCTGGCCGTGACGGGCTGCGCGCTGCTGGCCGCCGGGCTCGCCCCGGCCGCCGGTCCGCTGGTCGCGGCCGGCGCGGTGGTCGGCCTGGCCACGGTGGTCCCCCAGCTGCTCCTCCCGCTGGCCGCAGGCCTGGTCGCGCCCGACCGGCGCGGCGCCGTGATCGGCACCCTCCAGGGCGGCCTGATCGGCGGCATCCTGCTGGCCCGCACCTTCGGCGGCGTCCTGGGTGAGCAACTCGGCTGGCGCGCCCCGTACCTGGCCGCCGCCGCACTCACCGGGCTGCTCGCGCTCGTCCTCGGCCTGGCGCTGCCCAGCACCGCACCGGCCGTCCGCGACCGGTACCCGGCCCTGCTCGCCGACACCGTCCGGATGCTGCGCACCGAGCCGGGCCTGCGCCGCTCCGCGCTCTGCCAGGCCGCCCTCTTCGGCGGTTTCAGCGCCGCCTGGACCGCGCTCGCCCTGTTGCTCACCGGCCCGCACTACCGGCTCGGCGCCCAGGCGGTGGGCCTGTTGGCGCTGATCGGGGCGGCGAGCATGTTCTGCGCCACGGCCGCCGGACGCCGGGTCGACCGGCACGGCCCGGACCGGGTGAACCGCTGGTGCACCGGCGCCACCCTCGCCGCGGCCGCGGTGCTCACCGCGGGCAGCGCGGGCGGCGCACCGGGCCTGGTCGCACTGGCCGCGGGCCTCCTGCTGCTGGACGTGGCGGTGCAGTGCAGCCAGGTCGCCAACCAGGCCCGCATCTTCGCGCTGCGCCCGGAGGCCCGCAGCCGGCTGAACACCGCCTACATGACCTGCTCGTTCCTCGGCGGCAGCGCCGGCTCCTGGCTCGGCATCCGCCTCCACGCCCAGCTCGGCTGGCCGGGGGTGTGCGGCCTCATCGCGCTCGCCGCGGTCGCCGCCCTGACCGCTCTGCGGGCCCGGGCCGACCGCTGAGTCCCCGACCACCCGTGTTCCCGGGTTCCCGGGTCACGAAGTCGCCAAGTCGCCACGCCACCAAGTCACCACTTCATCAAGTCGCCACGTCACCACGACAGCACGTCACCACGACACGAAGGATCTGCCATGACGTTCCCGGCCATGCCGCCCGCCGTCCTCCAGTTCTTCCGCGCCTCCCAGGAAGGCGACGCCGACACCTGGGCGAAGGCCTTCGCCGAGGACGGCGTCTTCCACGACCCCGTCGGCACGCCGCCGATCACCGGGCGCGCCGCGATCCACGACTTCATCGCCTCCGTCCTGCCCGGCTTCCGTCCGTTCCTCGGGCTGACGCCCCTGGAGGCACACACCGTCGGCAGCCACGTCGCGGTCTCCTGGCGGGGCGCCGCCGTCGCCCTGGACGGCAAGCCGGTCAACTGGTCCGGCATCAACGTCTACGAGCTGGACGACACCGGTCTCATCCGGGAGGCCAGGGCGTACTTCAACAGCGCCGTCTTCCGGGCCCAGCTCACCGGTTGACCCGCGACCGGCGCGCGGACGGCCGGCCCGGCTCCAACGGCTACCGGTCGCCGAGCAGTTGCAGCGCCTGCCGCAGGTTGTACTCGGCGATGCCGGCCATCGCCTCCCGTGCCGGGAAGTCCCCGTCGAGCAGTCGGAGCGGGCCTGCCGTCAGCGAGAGGCGTTGCGCCAGCGCGTAGAGGGCGAGCCGGTCCTCGTCCAGTGCGTCGGCCGCCAGCGACCGGTAGTCGGCCTCGTGCAGGCGGATCCGCAGGAAGACGTGCTCCCACTCGACGTCGAAGTACATCGCGCCCTCGATGTCGATCAGCACCGGGCGACCGTCCGCGTCCACCAGCACGTGGTCGGGCCCCAGTTCGCCGTGCACCAGCGCGTACTCCGCGCGCGGCCGCACCGCCGCCGCCAGGCCCCGCAGCCGTTCGGCGAACCGGTCCCGGGCTCCCGCGATCCGGGGATCGCGCGCTGCCGCCTCCGCGAGGTCGCGCAGCGCGCGGTCCAGTACGACGCCCTCGCACGACGGCCCGTGCGACGCTCCTCCCCCGTCGACCACCGCCACCTTCCCGTAACCGGACGCGCGGTGGCCTCGCATGGCCCCCAGTGCCTCGCCGAGCCGGGCCAGCACCGGGGCGGCGGCGCGCGGGTCGCGGGCGAGCAGCTTCTCCAGGTTCTCGCCGGGCACGTCCTCGACGATCACGAGGTCGGCCGCGCCCGGGGCACTGCCGCCGTCACGGTTCCCGGCGCGCTCGACGAACCGGATCGCCGGGACCCGGACGCCGAGCGCGTCCAGCCGTGCGTGCGCGGCCTCGAACAGGTCGAGCCCGAGGCCGGGCGAGAACGGGTCGGCGAGGTCCTCGTCCCCCTCGGCCGCCGGCCAGTAGTTCTCGGACCGGTCCCAGCGGTAGGCGATCGCCGTCGTCCCGTCGTCCATCAGCAGCCGGTACACGCCCTTCTTGCTGCCGCCCGCCAGCCGCTGGGCCGTTTCCAGCCGCCGCCCGCCGCCCAGCGCGGCCCGCGCCGCACCCGCCAACCGCTCCCGCACCGCTGCCCCGCCCTTCCCCGTCCCGGCCGTCTCCCCGTCCCGGTCGGCGCACCCTACCGCCGCAGGTGGCGGCTCACGTCGCCGACCAGGGTGATCCGCACCCGCCGTTCCACGAACCGCCACCGCCCGTCCTCCCCGCGCGCGAAGCGGTCGTGGTACCGGCCGGCGGCCACGGCCTGCAGCGGCAGCTCGGGCAGCGCCTGCAGCACGGTGACGTACGAGCGTGCGACCGCCGTCCCCGCCCGCTCGTCGACCTCGACGGCCACGTTGCTGGTCACGTGCTGGGTCCGCGGCGTCCCGTCGGCGTACACGATCAACGTTTCCCGGAACATCGCCTCGACCGCCTCGCCCCCGTGCACCGGTGCGCCGCTGCCGACGAAGGTGGCGTCGGCGAACAGCGCGCCGAGCCCCGCGAAGTCGCCGTCGTCCACGAGTTCGGCGTAGCGCGCGATCAGGTTCTCGATCGCCCGGTGGCTCGGCACCGGATCGGTGGGCGCGGACATGTTCCCCCCAAGGCCGGACGGCAGTCGTCCCCCTGACTGTCCCATGCTCTGACCAGGCGCCGGAAGACCGCTTGGCGGGGCGGTGACCGGGCTGCTGGCTTTCGGTCGCCCGTGACACCGCCCGAGGAGATGGCCACCGCGATCGGCGTGCCGCTGGTGGCGGCCGAGCCCCGGATCACGGCCGCGGTGTTCGGCCGGCACTGGCCGGACGTCCTGGTCGAGCACGCGACGCGGATCACCGTCCCGGTCGAGTTCGACCTCCAGTGGGACGACGAGCACATCCCGCGCGAGGCCGGCCTGGCCCCGTTCGATGCCTTCGCCTCGACGGAGAAGACGCTGCACGCCAACGCGGGCCGGCACAAGGATCTGCCCCGCTTCGAGGCCGACAGCGCGGTCCGCTTCCTCGCCCGCCACCTCGGCCGCCCGTCGGCCGAGCCGGCCACCACCTCGGCTGCCGCCTCGGCCTGACGCGAACGCTCTCGGCGCCCGGCGGCTACCGGCCGGGCGCCTCGGCCAGCCTGGAGATCTCGGCGGCGACGGCCTCCGGTTCGGCGGCGACGGTGACGCGGGCGACGCCGTCCAGGCCCGGGTGGGTGCCGACCCGGACCGAGTGCCGCGCGTTGCGCAGCAGGTCGAGGTCGTTGATGTCGTTGCCGAAGGCGTTGTACGCGTCGATCCCCAGCGAGGTCAGCGCCTCCCACTTGTTCGTGGTGCCCGGGGCGAAGTCGATGATCGCCTCGTCGAGGTGGTGGTTGACGGTCATCCCGAGCCCGCGGCCGGCCTCGGCGAGGGCCGTCAGGTCGGTCGCGTCGACCACCAGGAACTTGACGACAGCGGGGAGCTCGGCGAGTTCCACCCGGCGGGCGAGGCCGCCCTGGTCGACCCGGCCGCGGATCGGGTGGTCGGCCGGTCCGGTGTAGGCGTAGTCCCACGGCCCGTCGGCGAGGTAGCCCGCCCGGAACCGCTCGGCCTCGGCCAGCAGCCGGCCGAGTTCGCCGGCCTCGAACGCGGCCCGCGCCTGCACCTGGCCGTCGACGGAGACCAGGCTGCCGTTCCCGCCGATCAGCATGGCGGTGGGGAAGGCCCCGTCGAGGACGGGCAGGAGGTCGCGGACCGGCCGGGCGGAGGCGAAGACCAGCTGGTGGCCGGCGCGCTCGCAGGCGTCGAGGGCGGCGAGGATCCGGCGGTCGATCGTCCGCCCGTCGAAGCAGAGCGTGCCGTCGATGTCGAAGACCGTGGTGCGGGCGCTGGAAGTGATCACCGGGCGATGGTATCCAGCCGGTCCCGTACACGATCCACCGCCCGTCGCCGTCCCCGAGGGCGCCGTCACCGGTGCCGCCACGACCGCAGCGCTCAGTCCGGCCCCGGCAGCGCCCCCGGCCACGAGCACTGGTGGGACGGCAACGCCTGGACCAGCGACGTCCGGCCGGTCCAGGGTGTGCGCCGCCGAGCACCCGACGCCTGTTTCCCGCCCCCGCTCCCCCCTTCCGCCGGTCCGGGCCTCGCCACGACGAGGGCCCCTCGGCCGGACAACTCCGGCGAGGGGCCCACAGGATGGCGAGGAATCAGCTGTGCCGCGGTGACGGCAGCGCCGCCGAGCCCGCGAGCAGCGGCCACTCCCGGTGGAACGGCGGCAACGGCAGCTTGCCCTCGATGATCGGGGTGCCGAAGACCTTCAGGTGGGCGAGCAGCGAGCCGCTCAGGTCGACGCCGCCGACCAGCGACCAACTGCCCTGCACCTGCGGAGGGTTGCCGGAGGAGTCGACGGTCAGCGAGCCCTCGGCCTGGGCGCGCAGGTAGGGGGCGACGGTGGTCTCCACGCCGACGGTGTCGTACAGGCCGAGGCTGATCTCGGCGCCGAGCGCGGCCCGCACGCCCGCCTTGCCGTTGAGCCGCACGTGCACCGGGGTGACCTTGGTCTCGGCGCTGGTGACCGGGGTCCAGCCCTTGCCGCCGGTGTAGTCGGCGCGCACCGCCCAGGTACCGGTGGCGTCCTGCTCCGCCTCCAGGTGGACCTGGCCGTCGGCGCTGACCTCCAGGTAGCAGGTGAGACCGAGGTTGACGACCACGGGCAGGCCGGCGACGGTCAGCACCGGGCTGGCCTGCAGCTTGGCGAAGGGCACCCGGACGGGCGCCGCGCCGGTGCTGCGGGCGGCGTCGCCGGTGACCTTCCACTGGGCGTGGGCGCCGAGGTCGAAGCCGATCGAGGCGGTGCGCGGGCTGCCGGCCGCCGCACCGTGGTAGGCGAAGTGGACGGCGGGGTGGAGCCGGAGCGAGCCGGAAGCGTCGAGGCTCGCGCCGTCGGGCAGCGGGACGGGGGCCTTGAGGTTCACCTCCAGGGTGCCGGAGGCGTCGGCCTGCACGCCGTCGCCGGTCAGGCCGGCGCTCGCCTTGAGGTCCTTGACCAGCGGGGTCACCGTGATGCCGTGCGGGTCGACGGGGACGTTGCCGTCGGCCTCGGTACCGCCGAGGAGTTCGGCCAGGGTGGCCGGACGGGTGGTCAGGGCGAGCGTGTTGCCCGCGCCGGGGCGGACGCCGGTGACGGCGACCAGCGCGCCCTGCGGTGCTGCGGCGGTGGGCGGGCTGGCGATCAGCTGCCCGGGCTGGACGGCGGCAGTGGCCGTGGGAACGGCGCTGGGCGAGGCCGAAGCCGTGGAGGCCGGCCCCACCGCGGACAGCACCGCCGTTCCGCCCGCCGGGTCGTAGGCCGTCAGCTGGAGGTTCTTGGTCGCCGCCGTGACGGCGCCACCGTCCTTGCCCGGACTGCCGATCGCGGCCTGCCGGTCCCCGGCGGGCGCGGCGGTGACGGGTGCCTTGCCCGGGGTCGGACGGCCGGCGGCGGGGCTGCCCGCCTTGGCGCGCGGGGCGCTCCCGGCGGGCGGGGCGGCGGCCGGGCTGCCTCCGGCGGCGGTCGCGGCCGGGTCGGCGACGGTGGCGGCGGCCGGTGCGGCACCGGCCTGGGAGCTGCCGGAGCCGGTCGGCCCGCACGCGGCGGCCCCGGCGAGGACGAGGGTGAGGACGGCGGGGCCGGCGGCCCTGCCTATGGAGTTTTTGAACACGCCACGTCATGTTACTGACGAGGAATAAGTTTGTCGAAGGCGGGCAAACCCGCCTGCCCGGGCAGGTTTCACCGCAGGTCAGCCCGGTCGGCCCAGCCGCGCCGCCGGCAGCGGCGCCCCATCCGGCACTCCGACCCCACCCCCGCCCCCGCCCTCGCCGGACAGCTCCGCGAGGTACCGCGAGCGCGCCATCGGCTCGGCCCCCAGGCTCCGCACGTGCGGCCCGTCCCACTGGGCATCGAGCAGCCGCCCGCCCGCCGCACCGAACCGCGCCCCGAGGTCGGCGACGGCGACCCGGGCGGCGTCCGGGCGGCGGTGGAACATCGAGTCCAGGCTCAGCACCGGACCGACCGCGACCCCGAACACCCCGCCGATCAGCTCCTCCCCCTCCCACACCTCCCCGCTGTGCGCCGCCCCCTGCTCGTGCAGCCGCATCAGCGCCGCCGCCAACTCCTCGGTGAGCCAGACGGGTTGCCGCCCCTCGGTGCACGCCTCCAGCACCCGCCCGAAGGCCCGGTCGGCGCTCGTCCACCAGGAGGACCGATTGCGCAGCCGCCGCGCCAGCCGGCTCCCGAGCCGCACGCCGTCGGGCGCGATCACCGGCCGCGGGTCCGGCGACCACCAGGCCAGCGCGTACGGGTCCGCCCCGCCGGGCAGCAGCGCCACCTCGCCCGCCTCGACGGCCTCGCCGTACAGCGCCTCGTTGTACGCGCTCGCGTACACGTCCGCGGCCGGCAGCGGGAACAGTCCGCGCCGGTACGCCGCCAGCAACTCCTCGGCTCCGAGCGTGCCGCCGAAGGCCACCGGGCCGTCACCGTGGCCGCGTCGTACGTCCAGCGCGCCCAGGGCGGCGGCGAAGGAGCTCACGGCGGTGCCGCCCGCAGGAAGCCCTCCCGTTCCAGCCCCGCCAGGTAGTGGTCGATCAACCCCGCATCCACCGGCGGCAGTTCGATCCCGCTCCCGGCCAGTGCCGCCTCCGCGTTCGCCCGATCGAACAGCGGGAACGTCGGCCGGAAGTACATCTCGCTGATCGACAGCGCCGTCCCCGGCGCGCGGTCCACGAACAGCGGGACGAACGGCGCGATCGGGTGCGCCGGGTTCCCGGACGCGAACCGGACCAGCCGCTGCACCCATTCCCCGTAGGGCAGTCGGGCGATCCGGTGGCCGCGAACCCGCAGCCGCTCGGCCAGGTCGGCGAGGACGCCCGGCCACGGGGAGGTGAGGTGGTAGACCTCGCCGGCGGCGGGCGCGCGGGCGGCGATGTGGGCGATGGCGCGGGCGAAGCGGTCGGCGGGGACGAAGTCGAGCAGCAACTGCACGTCCGGACAGGTTCCGCTGTCGACCAGGTAGGCGATCAGCGCGCACAGTTCGGTGCGCGTGTTCATCACCCCGTCCGCCAGGTCCCCGGTGACGTCGTTGGTGCGCAGCACGGTGACGGGCAGTCCGGCGGCGGCCGCGTTGTGCAGCAGCTGCTCGGCGACCCACTTGCTCTCGACGTAGCCGACGCCGAGCCGTTCCGGGTGGGCGAGCGGGGTCCGCTCGGCGACCTGCACGACACCGGCCGCACCGAAGCCGGCCAGCACGGCGAGGGTGGAGAGGTAGTGCACGGGGATGCCCCGGCTGTGTCCGGCGAGCCGGACGACCTCCCGGGTGCCGCCGACGTTGACCTGCCGCAGCTGGTGGTACGGGTAGAGGAAGTTGACCTGCCCGGCCAGGTGGTGGATCGCGTCCAGGTGCCCGGCCAGCCAGTCGAACCGGCGGTCCGTCAGGCCGAGCCGCGGCCGGGTGAGGTCGCCGACCAGCGGCACCACCCGCCGGTCGCCGAGGTCGCGCCGCAGGAAGCGCTGCCGCGCCGCCCGCAGCCGTTCCAGCGCGTGCTCCTCGTCGGGCGCGCGGACCAGGCAGTGGATGCGCGCCCGGGTGGTGGCGAGCAGCGCGTGCAGCAGGTGGGCGCCGCAGAAGCCGGTGGCGCCGGTGAGCAGGATCTCGGCGGGGTCGGCACGGGAGGGCGCCGGGCTCCAGGACTGCCGGAGGTCCTCGGTGAGCCGGGCCTCCGCGGACCAGTCGACGGCGGCATCCCGTACGGCGCCCGCGGGGCCCTCCGTCCGCGCCGCCCGCAACGCCCCCGCGAAGGCGAGCAGGACGGGCTCGCGCAGCAGCGCCCGGGTGAGCGTCCGCACCTGCCCGACGTCGATGCCGAACACGATCCGCGCCCGCGCCAGTATCTCCATCGCGAGCAGCGAGGTGCCGCCGAGCGCGAAGAAGTCGCCGTCCGGGCCGATGTGTTCGACGCCGAGCAGCTCCGCCCACAGCTGCCCGACGGCCTCCTCCACCGTTCCCGCACCGGAGGTCTCGGGCGCGGGCGACGCCGGTGCCGGGGGGCGCACCGGAGCGTGCGGCAGCCGCTGCCGGTCGATCTTCCCCGCCGCCGTGAGCGGCATCTCCTCCAGCGGCACGAACTCGGCCGGCACCAGGTACTCCGGCAGCCGCTCGGCCAGGAACGCCCGGATCCCCCGTGCCCCGCCGGCCGCCCCGGAGGCGAGCGTGTAGTACGCGGTGAGCGTTCGGCTGCCGTCCGCCGCCTCGCCGTCGGCCGCGACCCGGGCCTGCCGGACGTCCGGGTGGGCCGCCAGGACGGCTTCGGTCTCGGCCGGGTCCACCCGGTGCCCGCGCACCTTCACCTGGTCGTCGACCCGCCCGAGGATCTCCAGCTGCCCGTCCGCCCGCCACCGCCCGGCGTCGCCGGTGCGGTACATCCGCTCGCCGGGCAGCGGCGCGTACGGGTCGGGCAGGAAGGACTCGGCAGTGAGCCCGGCCTGCCGCCAGTAGCCCCGGGCGAGGCCGGGCCCGCCGAGGTGGATCTGCCCCTTCTCCCCGGGCCGGACGGGACGCAGCCGGGCGTCGAGCACGTACGCCCGGACCCCGGGCAGCGGCCGTCCGATCGGCACGGGCGCGGTGAAGGTGCCCGCTCCCCCGCCGAGCAGTTCCGCCGTGACCTCGCAGAGCGTCGAGGTGACGGCCGCCTCGGTGACCCCGTACGCGTTGAGCAGCCGCGCGCCGGGCAGCCGTTCCAGGCAGTGGCGGAAGTCGTCGGCGTGCCCGGCGTCCCCGCCGACCAGCACCAGCCGCAGTCCCTGCGGGCCGGGTCCGCCGGGCGGGAGCAGGTCGAGCAGGTGGTGCCAGTAGTCGGGGGTGAGGTCGGCGACGGCCAGGCCGAGCCCGGGCAGCCGGCCGGCCAGCTCGGTGGGCGCCCAGGTGCCGCCCGCGCCCCCGCCGCCCAGCACCACCGTCGCGCCCGCGAGCAGCGCGCCGAGCACCTGTTCCAGCGCGGTGTCGGTGCCCAGCGCGGCCAGTTGCAGGACGCGCTCGCCCGGGCGCAGCCGGTAGGCACGGACGATCCGGTCGAGGGTGAACCGCAGCGCACGGTGGGTGACCGGTACGCCCTTGGGGCGGCCGGTCGTGCCGGAGGTGTAGATCAGGTAGGCGAGGTCGTCCGGGGCGGCGCCGTCGTCGCCCGGGAACTCCCCGGCCCTGCCGTCGCCCGGGAACTCCCCGCTCCCGCCGCCCTCCGGCCCGAGCACGGACACCCGGGAGGCCCCGGGGAACCCGTCACCGTCCGCGACCACCATCCGTGCCCCGCAGTCCTCGACCAGCCGGGCCAGCCGCCGCGGCGGGTGTGCCGGGTCCAGTGGCAGGAAGGCCCCGCCCGCTTTGAGCACGGCCAGCCAGGCAGTCACCAGCCCCGTCCCGCGCTCCAGGCAGACCGGCACCACCTGCTCCGGGCCGGTCCCGCACGCCCGCAGTGCGGCGGCCAACCGGTTGCTGCGCAGGTCGAGTTCGCGGTAGCTCAGCGTGGCGCCGTCGGCGACGACGGCGATCGCCTGCGGGTCGTGCGCCGCCCGCGCGCGGAACAGTCCGTGCACCGTGTCCGCGATTCCGGCCGCCGCCCGCCGTACGGGGGTTGCGCCGGGGAAGCCGAGCCCGGCCGGGTGCCACTCGCGTTCCACCCAGTCCCGGCAGTCGGCCCGCCCGGCCGGCCCGTGGACCTGCCACCAGCCGGCCGGGACGGGTAAGTCCCCGGGCCAGATCGCGTACTGACCGTCGTCGTTGCGAACCACGGCGTGACGTCCGGAGCTCGCATCCGTTCGTACGCCCCGTGCGCTGTCTGCTGCGTCGTCCACCGGCTTGACCTCGTGCTGTGGCGGCAGAATGCTTGGGAGTGCGATATTTCCGACTATACGCACTCATGCCTCGTCGGGGACGTCCGGTCCCGCCGGACGCCCCACTGCTGCGCGCAAGCGCTCGTCCGCCCCGTCCGGGTCGGCCCCGTACGGGCTCGCCCGCCCAGCCCCCGCCCGAACTCCCCTGCCCGACGGGCGGGGTGATGTCGCGGAGGAGGTAGCCTCGTTGACTCGCCGGCGCCGACGCCTGATGGTCTGTTACCTGCTCTGGATGGTGCTGTTCACCGGCATCTACTACGCGAATCCGAGCCAGCGGATCATCTGGTGGACGGGCATCGGCCTCGGCGGCGTCGCCGCCATCGTGGTCGGCGTCCGTCTCAACCGGCCCGCGCACGCGCGGTTCTGGTACGTGCTGGCGCTCGCCAACCTCAGCTTCACCGTGGGCGAGGTGGTGCAGGCCGTCCAGCTGGACATCCTGCACCTGCCCAACCCCTTCCCGTCCGTCGCGGACGCCTTCTACCTCGCCGAGTACGTGCTGTACGCGGTGGGCGTGCTGGGCTTCATCCGCTGGCGCACGGCCCGTCAGGACCGCGCCGGGCTGCTCGACGCACTCATCCTCACCATCGGTCTGGCCCTGCTCGCCTGGATCTACCTGATCCTGCCGTACGCCCGGGACCCGGACCTCGGCTGGTTCCAGAAGGCCGTCTCGATCGCCTACCCGCTCGGCGACGTGGTCGTGCTCGCCCTGCTGCTGCGCCTGCTGACCCCACGCGGCGGCAAGTCCCGCCCGCTGCGGCTGCTCGCCGTGGGCTCGCTCGGCATCCTGGTCTCCGACGTGCTGTACGGGCTGGTCCAACTGCACGGCACCTGGCACATCGGCACGCCCGTCGAACTCGGCTGGGCCGCGTTCTACACCGCCTGGGGCGCGGCGGCGCTGCACCCGTCGATGGTCGGGCTGACCCGGCCGGTGCCCACCCAGCAGCCGGACCTGAGCACCGCCCGGCTGGTGCTGCTCACCCTCGCCTCGCTGATCGCCCCGGCGATCCTGATCATCGAGTCGCTGGCCGGCAACACCAGCAACGCGGGCGTGATCGGCGCCTTCTCCGCACTGCTCTACCTGCTGGTGCTGGCCCGGCTGGCGGTGGTCGTCTCCGCCCGCAGACAGGCCGTCGCCCGCGAACGGGCGCTGCGCGAGGCGGGCGCCCGGCTGACCGCGGCCGTGACGGTGGAGGAGGTCGAGGACGCCGTCCAGGCCGCCTCCTCCGCCCTGATGCCGGCCGAGCCCGGGCACGTCGCCCTGCTCGCGGTGACCGGGGACGGCGTGCCGCACGTCCGGCACGCCGGGAGCGGCACCGCCCGACCACGGCCGGGGGACGCTGCACCGTCGGACCAGGTGCTCGAACTCGCCGCCGCCCGGGAGACCCTGCTGCTGCCCGTGGCGTCCCTGGGCCTGACGGCCGCCGACCCGCCCGGTGCCGCACGGTCCGAGGGCGACCGCCGCCGTCCCGGTGGCATGCCGTACGCCCTGGTCTGCCCGCTCACGCTCGCCGAGCGGCCCTCCGGCGACCCGCTGATCGGCGCGCTCGTCGTCATCGGCGCCGAGCAGGAGCTGACCAGCCTCTGGAGCTCGCTGGAGATCCTCGCCGCCCAGGCGGCCCTCGCCGTCGAGCGGGTGGTGCTGAGCCGGGAGGTCACCCGCCGCAACAGCGAGCTGTACTTCCGCACCCTGGTGCAGAACGCCAGCGACGTCATCCTGATCATCGACGCCGACGACGGCGTGCGCTACGCCTCGCCGTCCGCCGAGACGGTGCTCGGCCGCCCGGACCTGGCCGGCACCCTGCTGACCGACCTGGTCCCGCCCGAGGACAGCCGGGAGGTCGGCAAGGCGCTGGCACGGATGCGCGAGGCGCCCGAGCAGTCCCGGGGCGAGCAGCCGCGCGAGCACTGGCGGCTGCTGTGCCAGGACCGCACCCCGATCGAGGCCGAGGTCCGCTTCAACGACCTGCGCGCGGACCCGACCGTCGGCGCCCTGGTGCTCACCCTGCGCGACGTGACCGAGCAGCGGCAGATGGAGCGTGAGCTCACCCACCGGGCCTTCCACGACTCGCTGACCGGCCTGGCCAACCGGGTGCTGTTCCAGGACCGGGTCGGGCACGCACTCTCCCGGGGCGAGCGCAGCGGGACCGTCACCGGGGTGCTCTTCATCGACCTGGACGATTTCAAGGTGGTCAACGACACCCAGGGCCACGCGGTCGGCGACGAGCTGCTGGTCGCCGTCTCGCTGCGGATCTCCACCGCGCTGCGTGCCTCGGACACCGCCGCCCGGCTCGGCGGCGACGAGTTCGCCGTCCTGGTGGAGGACGCGAGGTGGCCCGCCGACGTGGACACCATCGCGGCCGGGGTGCTGGCGGTGTTCGCCGAGCCGTTCAAGCTGAAGGCCGGCGCGGTCCGGGTGAGCGCCAGCATCGGCGTGGCGACCACCGAGGACAGCGTGGACGCGGCCGAGCTGCTGACCCACGCCGACCTCGCGCTCTACTCCGCGAAGGCGGCCGGCCGCCGCCAGTGGTGCCACTACCGGCCGGCCCTCCAGACCGGGATGGTGGAGCGGCACGAGCTGAACGAGCACCTCGACTCGGCGATCGCGGAGTCGGCCTTCCAGCTGTACTACCAGCCGATCGTCGACCTGCGATCGGGTGATCTGGTCGCCTTCGAGGCACTGGTCCGCTGGCCGCAGGACCGGCGCGGAATGGTGCTGCCCGACGAGTTCATCGCCCTCGCCGAGGAGAGCGGCCAGATCGTCCCGCTCGGCGCCTGGGTCCTGGAGCGCGCCGCCCAGGAGGCCGCGGCCTGGCACGCCGCGAGCTCGGCGGTCCGTACGGCCGCCGGCCGGCCGCCGCTGCGGGTCAACGTCAACGTCTCCGCCCGCCAGTTCCGCGACGCCGGCTTCGTGGACGTGGTCCGCCGGGCCCTGGCCGGCTCCGGCATCGACCCGCACACCCTCGTCCTGGAGCTCACCGAGTCGGTGCTGCTGCGCCGCGACGACCGCATCCACGCCGACATGGCCACCCTGTCCGGCCTCGGCGTCGGCATCGCCATCGACGACTTCGGGACCGGATACTCCTCGCTGTCCTACCTGCGCGAGTTCCCGATCTCCCTGCTCAAGATCGACAAGTCCTTCATCGACGGCCTCGGCCACTCGCCCCAGCAGTACGCCCTCGTCGAGGGCATCGCCCGGATCGCCGACACCCTCGGCGTCCAGGTCATCGCCGAGGGCATCGAGCACCCCGAACAGCGCGACCTGCTCGCCGGCATGGGCTGCCCGCTCGGCCAGGGCTACCTCTTCGCCCACCCCATGGACTCCCCCACGGCCCGCGCCCTGGTGGGCGGCACCTCCTACGAGCCCGCCTGATCGGCCGCTCGTCACTCCTTCCGCAGCGCGCGCGACAGCACCGCGAGCAGCGCCAGCGTGGGCACCGCGTGCCCCGCCTCGACGGCCCGGACGTCGGTCTCCGGGAGCCCGGCGCGGGCGGCGAGAGCGGGGAGGGTGAGGCCGAGGGCGGCACGTCGGGCGCGGACGGCGCGGGCCAGGGCTTCGGCGGGATCGCCGTCCGGGTGGGCGGGGAAGTCCTCGATCAGGGGGCGCGCCAGATCCACCGGGTTCTCCTCATCGGCCTGCGGGGCGCACAGTCTGACATGCCGCCGGCAGGGGCGGTCCCCAAGCGGAGGTCAAGGTTCCTTGACCTCCGCTTGGGGCTTGCGCCTGCCGCCACCACGCGCTCGGGAGCTCGCGCGGCCCGGATCGAGCGGCCCCGGGAAGCGCCGGTCGGAGTCCCCGCGGCGCAGCGCGGCCGCGCGGCTGTTGCCGCGGTCGACCTGCCGGATCAGCCGAGCGGCAGCACCAGCCGGGACTCGCTCCCGCTCGGCGAGCCGATGGTGGCGATGCCGTTCACCGCGGCGAAGGAGTACAGCTCGTCACGGCTGTTGACGACCAGCGTCAGCCGGTGACCGACCGGCACGTCGTAGGCGGCCGGCTGGAGCTTCCAACTGACGGTGGCGTCCACGCCCGGGGTCAGGTCGAGCGCGGTGTACGGCTCGTGCGCGATGATCCGCGCCGTGCCGTCCTCAGCGACGTCGAACAGGTAGGCCACCAGGGTGGCAGCCTCCCCGCTGCTGCGCACCGTCAGCCGGACCTCCGCGGCACCGCGGATGCGGCGGGCCACCTCGCCCTGCCCGGTCAGCGGGTCCGTCGACCAGACCAGCAGGTTGTCCCGCTCGAACTCGGCCAGGACGTACCTCCGGGGGTTGCCCGTCCACTCCTTCTGGCCCGTCCCCATGACCTCGTCCACCGCAGTGGCCTTGGTCAGCTCGCCGACGGTGAAGCTCCGCGTCCAGTCGGCCGCCGCCTTGTCGGCCAGCGCGCCGTCACCGTCGCCGTTGGTCCCCGTCAGGTACCAGTTCTCGCGGCTGGTGGTGACGTCCGCCCACGCGTCGCACTCCTCCCGGCGGGCGGCCTCGGTGATCCGGTTGCCGCCGCCCAGCGCCGGCTTGGTCCGGTAGGTGAACATGACCTGGCTCTTCACCTGCTTCCGGCTCGGCACGTCGTTGTCGACGCCGAGCAGGTGGTGGTCCAGGAAGTCGTAGGCCTCCTGGACCGGCTCCCGCAGGCCGGGGAACGGCAGGTGGGTCAGCAGGCCGGACAGGCCCGCGCCCTCGGGCGCGCCGTGGTCGCCGATCCACAGGTTCAGGTGCTTCGGCACGTCGAGCCGGTTGAACACGTCGACCACCGAGGCGGCCGGGAAGAGCGTCTCGTGCCAGGTGTTGGAGACGAAGGTCGGGATGCCGCGCGCGTTGGTCTCCTTCAGGCAGCTCTCCGGGGAGCGCTTGTTGCCCCAGGCGATCACGTCGTCGAGGTCGCGGTTCTCGTCGAACTTGTCGAGGACGTCCCGGGTTTCCTCGTCGAACTTCTCCTCCTTCGAGCCGCCGGTGAAGCCGACCAGCAGCTCGACGGCCTTCACGTGCCGGGTGCCGTTGGCGTAGAGGCTGGTGGCCAGGTTGCCCCAGGTGCTCAGCGCGACCACGGCGGCGACCCGGTTCCTGCGGTCGTGCGCGGCGACCAGCTGGCTGATCCCGGAGCCGTAGGACTCGCCGAGGAAGCCGACCCGGCTCGGGCTGAAGCGCCCCTCCGCGTAGGTGATCACGTCCGACCCGTCGGACCAGTCCTTGGGCCCGGCGACGTCGACGTACCCCTCGGAGGTGGAGATCCAGTTCGGGTAGCCGAGGCCGCGGGGGGTGTAGGCCAGCACGTGGTAGCCGCGCAGCGCCAGCTTGAAGTAGGCGTAGACGAAGGGCAGCCAGCCGACCGGGCTCCAGCCGGCGGGCACGATCACGACCGGGCGCGGCTCGTCGCCGGCCAGCTTGATGGCGAACGCCGACAGTCGGGTGCCGTCCTCCACCGTGATCGTGGTGGCGTCGATGTCGGCGATCTGCCGCACCTTGGCCACCAACTCGGCCAGCTCCGGCGGGAGCTGGACGGTCTTGATGCCCTGGGCGGCCGCCAGCAGGCCGTTGCCGAGGTCGATGACGGCCTGGTTGACGGTGGCGCCGGGGCCCCAGAGGCCGTTGTCGGCGATGTCGGCCAGCGTGGTCTCGGTGATCGCCGGGATCGGCTCTCCATTGAAGCTGGTCATGCGAACCACCCTTTCCGTGACGGATACTGACCGCATCATGGTCCGGAGTGACCGGACCTTAACTGATGGGTCGTCAGATTCGCTCGGATAGGTGGTTCACGGGCATCATCCCCTGCCGACCGCCGATCCGTGGCAGTCACCGCGGCGCCCGAGCGCATCGACCGCCGAGGCGATCAGCGCCCGGGCGCGGTCGCCGTACACGGCCGTCGCGGACAGCTTCTCGAAGGCGTCGAGGTAGTGGGCGATCTCGCGCGGCCGGGTGACGGTCAGGCTCGCCGTGAGGGTCTCCACCTCCACCTGCTCGCTGTCGTAGACGCTGAAGGTCTCCAGCGGCCACACCTCCCGCGCCGCGCCGGCCGGGATGATCCCCAGGGAGACGGCGGGCAGGGAGGTCGCGGCCAGCAGGTCGCCGAGCTGCCCGCGCATCGTGCCGATGTCGCCGATGCGGTGGCGGAGGACCGGCTCCTCCACCAGCAGGGCGAACCGCCGCTTGCCCTCCCGGACGGTGCGCGAGCGGGCGAGCCGGGCCTCGACCGCGTCGGCGACGTCGTCGGGGGTTCCGTGGAAGCGGGTGACGGCGGACAGCAACGCCGTTGCGTAGTCCCGGCTCTGCAGGAAGCCGGGAACGAGGGAGGAGCTGTAGACCCGGAACACCTCGGTGCGCTCGAACAGCGGCACGTAGGAGTTCTGCAACCGTGTGAGCCCGGTGCGCTGGAGCCGCCGCCACTCCACGTACATCGACTCGGCGGACCGCGTCGCGGCGATGAGGTCCGCCGACTGCTCCTCCGCCCCGCAGAGCCGGCACCAGGTACGGATGTCCTCGTCGGAGGGCGAGGTCAACGCGTTGATGATCCGGGAGGACTTGGAGGGGTGCCAGCCGGCCTGGTGGGCCAGTTCGCGCCCGTTGATCCCGGCATCGCGGCACAGTTCCCGGAGTCGGTCGGCGACTTCCTTCCGGGCCGCTTGCGCGCTGCTGGACGGCATGACTGGGGGCATGGTTCACCTGCCTGGATTCGGCTGAACCGGACACTTCCCGCGCGGTTCGTGCCGAGAAGCGTAACCGCGCGCGGCTGCCGCTTCCGAGCCGATGGCAGCCTGGTGCGGACGAGTTGGAAAGCCCGTCGCCGGCCCGTCGCGCGGCGCGGCGGGCCGGCCGGGAACGCGAGGACCCAGGGATCTCGATCCGCCGCGAAGTCGGGCGCAGGGCAAGGTGGTTGGACGGGCAGCACACGGGTCGGCGCGACGGCGCCCGGCGGTTCACCGGGACGGCGCAAACGTGTTGGCTCCGCAGTCTGTCGGCCGTCGGCCCCGCCCGGCACAATCACCGGTATGACGATCACCACCGGTGCGCCGCCCCGGCGCAACACGCCGATCGCGCTCGCCCGTAGTTTCCTGACGGGTGGCGTGATCGGAGGATCGCTCGCCACGATGGTCGTCGGCGTCGTCATCGAGAAGGTGCCGATGCTCATCGCCGGCCTGGGCATTCCCATCGTCTACGGCCTGCTGCTCCTCCTCGCCGGCTGGCCGCGGCGGGCGAGGGAGGCGGCCGTCGTTCCGCGTACGGCGCTCGCGACGGTCGAGAGCCTGAACGTCCCCGAGGGTGAGGTGACCGACCGGTCGGTGCGGTTCGACCTCACCGTCGTGCCGGACGACGGGCCCGCGTTCCGGGTGGAGTTCACGCAGGACATCAACGTCGCCGACCTCCCCGACTACCGGCCGCGCGGTGTCCTGGTGGTCCGGTACCCGCCGGACCGGCCGTGGCTGGTGAGGATCGTGAAGCGACCGACTCCGCAGTGGGAGGAGCGGGCGGCCGGGGCGCGGCTCGACTCGGCGCCCGGGCCGGTCAGGGTGAGCGCACCTCCCGAGGCCCGTGGCGTCGGTTTCGTCGGACTCCTCGGCTTCCTGCTCGGCGCGGCGGCCGTCGTCCTCCTGTTCCGCGTGGACCTGTTCGAGCGGGAAGCTGCCGACCCGCCGACCCCGTCCGCGAAGCACTCGGTCTCCGCCTCGGCCTCCTCGTCGTGGTCGACCAAGGTGGTGACGGCCGGGTCCGGCACCATCGTGCTCGGCCCCGGACAGTCCTTCCTCGGCGACGGGGAGTTGAGCCGGTCCGTCAGCTCACTGACGCGCAACGGCGAATCCGGCCCGGTGACCACCCTGCACGTGACGGACAGCCTGCTGGTGGTGACGTTCTCCTCAGCCGACGCGAAGGCCCTGGAGTTCGATCCGATGTCGCTGCCCTACGAGCGGTTCCCCACCCTGGTCGAGGAGGCCGGAACCACCCTCGGTGTCCACGCCCCGCAGACCTGGAGCATCACCGCCCTCCGCACCAACGGCTCCGTCACCATCACGGTCAGCGTGACCGGGCCCGAGAGCACCGTCGTGCTGGAGGCGGACGGACAGGGCCGGGTGCTGCGACGCACCTCGGCACGCTGAACCACGGACAGGAGCGGGCGCACATGAGCTGGCACGGAATTCTGGCGCTGTGGTGCGGGGTGTTCGGCGCCGTGGCGCTGGTCGGGTACGGGCGGTCGCTGGCCGGCGTGACCAAGGCGCAGCGGACGGTCCGGGTGACGGGGCGGATCGAACGGGTGCGGGAGCCCCGGAACGGGAGCTCCCAGAGGGATGGGATAGCGGTGGTCGTCCGCTTCCGGGACCCTTCCACCGGCGAGGAGTTCGTCGTCACGAACGACGGCGAGACCGGCGACCGGATCACCACGGCCTGGGTGGGCCGGGAGGTCGGAGTCCGCTACCCGCCCGGGAGACCGCACGCCTTCCGGTTCGCCAACGACCTCCAGGCGGGCCGCCGCGGGCTCGGCTGGCCGAACTCCGCGGTGTTCCTGATCTACGTCGGGCTGGTGGTCGTCGCCGCGATCGACTGGGGCTGGCCGTGGGCCCTGGTCGCGGTCTGCGGGCCGCTCGCCGTCCTCACCGCCTTCCACCTGCCCGGGGAAAGGCAACGCACCAGAGGCCGTCTGGACACGCTGGCCGCCGCGACACCCGTCCCGGGGCGCGTCATCGCCGTCCTCAAGACCGTCGAGACCGACGAGGACGGCGACCTCCGGAGCAGCCGGACGCCCGTCGTCGCCTTCACCACTCACGAAGGCGCGGCCGTCACCGCCTACTACCCCTCGGGCCTGCCCGACAACGCCGTCCTGTACGGCCAGGACGTCACGGTCCACTACTCGCCCACCGACCCGGCCGACTTCACGCCGGACCTCGCGGCCGAACGCCGGTCCGGGCAGGGGAATCTCGGCTGTGCGGTCGCGGCCCTCGTCGTCACGGGGGCGGCGGCGGTCGCGGGAGTGGTCTTGCTCTTGTCCTCGGCGGGTTGACGACACGCCGACGGCCCGCCGCCGTCGAGGCGGTGGGCCGTTGAGGGGAGGTCCGTCCGGTCCTCCCGCTCGCCGACCGCAGGACGACTCCCCGGATCAGGACGTCTCGGCAGGTCGGATGACGGGGGCGGGATCGAGCGTCGAGCCGAGAGGCGTATGCGGGATGGTCAGCGGCGAGCGGTCGTCGAGCGGGTCCGCTCCGGAGGCATGACGGGCAGGGCGGGCCCGGACGGCTGCTGGACGAAGGGGAGGCACAGGTCGGCTGTGGCCTCGGCGTGGACCGTGAACTGCTCGCGGGCCCGCGCCGGGTCGCGGGCCTCGATCGCCGCGGCGAGGGCGCGGTGCCGCTGGTCGGGCATGCTCCGGGCCTCCGGGCCGCCGGGGTGGCCGGCCAGCAGTCGGGTCAGTTCGTGCTGGATGCCCTGTTCGGCTTCCAGCAGCCTTCTGGAGCCGGAGAGTTCGGCAATGTGAAGGTGGAGTCCGGCGTCCGCCGTGCGGTACGCCTCCGGGTCGGCGACCGCCGCGTCGGCAGCGGACTCGAGTTCGCGCAGCCTGGCCAGTCCCGCTTCCGAGGCCCTGCGGGCAGCCCGGGCGGAGGCCTCCCCCGACACCGCGATCCGCCAGGCCGTCAACTCCTCGATGCCGGCCAGGGTGTACGGGTGGAGGGCTGTCAGCTCTCCGATCCGGGAGAGGACGTCGGGGACGACGTAGGTGCCGGCCCCGTGGCCGCGCCGAGTCTCGATCAGGCCGTCCTCCCGCAGCACCGCCATCGAGTGGCGGATGGTCATCACGGCGACCCCGAACAGCTCGGCAAGGCCCTTCTCGGGGAGCAGGCGGTCGCCGCCGACGAGGATCCGCGCGCCGATCAGCTCGCCGAGCCGGCGCGCGATGGCCTCCGCGGCCCCGGCCGACCGTACCGGCGAGATGTGTTGCGTCCACCCCTTGTCATCCATGAAATCTATCTTCTAGATTTCGCATCTCATCCGCAAGCTGTGATCGCAGGAGAACCATGAGCCTCACCGAGCACCCGGCACCCCTCATCGGGATACCCGTACGCCTCAGCGATGCCGGCGCGCCGGGCGCCGACCATCGCATCGGCGAGGCGAACCGCATCTTCGACGACGTCGTCGCACTGGTCCGGGCAGCCGGCGCCGAGCCCGTCCTGGTCCGGCCGCACTCCGACGAGAACGCGCTGGACGCGCAACTCGCCCACTGCCGCGGCTTCGTGGTGCCCGGCGGAGGGGACGTCGATCCGGCGCTGTACGGAGCCGATCCGGCCCACCCGGCGCTGTACGACGTCAACCCCGCACAGGACCGGCTCGACGCCGCCGTCATCCGGTACGCCCTGGAGCACCGGCGGCCGCTGCTCGGCATCTGCCGCGGCATGCAACTGCTCAACATCATCCGCGGGGGGACCCTCCACCTCGACCTGCCGGAGACCTCCGTCGCGCACGACGCGGCGCCCGGGGACGAGTGGGCCGTCCACGAGGTCGCACTGTCGGCCGACAGCGCGCTGGCCGAGGTGTTCCGACGCGACCGGATGCCGGTGGCGTCCGGTCACCACCAGGCGGTTGACCGGGTGGGCGACGGACTGCGGGTCTCGGCCCGCGCCGAGGACGGATGCGTGGAAGCCGTCGAGGCGTTCGCCGACCCCCAGGCCCCCGCCCCGACGGCCTGGACCGTCGGCGTCCAGTGGCACCCCGAGGCCTTCGTGCCCGACCCCGAGCTGCGGCTGCCGCTGTTCCGCGCGCTGCTGACCCAGGTGCACGCCCAGCGGAGAGCGGAGCCGCAGTCGTGAACGACGCAGACGGAAGAGTGGGGACCAGCGTGCCGCACGACAGCGACAGGGGCGGCCGAACGGCGGTGGCCGGGGGCCGAACGGCGGACGACCCGACCGCCACGGGTGGCGGGGCCCAGCTGACCCAGGGCCTCCTCAGCCGCCACATGACCATGATCAGCATCGGTGGCGCGGTGGGCGCCGGGCTCTTCGTCGGCTCCGGGGTGAGCATCCAGCAGGCGGGCCCGGGCGTCCTGATCGCCTACGCCCTCACGGCCGCCATCGTCGTGCTCATCATGCGGATGCTCGCCGAGATGTCCGTGACCCGCCCCGACACCGGCGCCTTCGCCGTGTACGGCCGGCTGGCCTTCGGCCGCTGGGCGGGGTTCACCAGCGGCTGGATCTACTGGGTCGGCTGGCCCCTGGGACTGTGCATCGACGCCATCGCGGCCGCGCGGATCGTGAACGGCTGGCTGCCGGCGCTCCCGGTCTGGCTGGTCGCCCTGGTGCTGGTCGGCGTGGTGACCGCGGTCAACCTCGGCTCCGTGCGCGCCTACGGCGAGATGGAATTCTGGGTCGTGTGGGTCAAGGTCGCGGTGATCGCGCTGTTCATCGCCGTCGGCATCGTCGCGGTCGCCGGCCTGCTGCCGGGTACGCCCGCGCCCGGCACCGGGAACCTGCTGGACCACGGAGGCTTCCTCCCCATGGGATTCAGCGGCGTCGTCATCGCCACCTCGGGTGCGATGTTCTCCTTCTCCGGCACCGAGATCGTGACCATCGCCGCCGGCGAGGCCCAGGACGCCGCCACCGCGATCCGCAAGAGCACCCGGACCATCCTGTGGCGGGTCACCGTCTTCTACCTCGGCTCGCTGGCCGTGGTCGTCCTGCTCCTGCCCTGGGACAGCGCCGCCGTGGGCGAGAGCCCGTTCGCCGCCACCCTCAGCCACCTCGGTCTGCACGAGGCGTCCACCGTGCTGAACATCGTGCTGTTCGCGGCGATGCTCTCCACGATGAACTCCCAGGTCTACGCCAGCTCCCGGATGCTGTTCGCGCTGGCCCGGGACCGCGACGCCCCGTCCGTCTTCGCCCGCGTCTCCCGGCACGGGGCGCCGCACGCGGCCATCCTGTTCACCGCCTCGATCGCGGCGCTCTGCCTGCTCCTCCAGGTCTTCCACCCCACGACCGCTTTCAGCCGACTCGTCGACGTCACCGGTGACACCGTCTACGTCACCTGGATCGGCATCGCCGCGGCCCACCTGGTGCTCGGCCGTCGCGACCGCGCCGAAGGGCGCCTCCCCGTCCCCGGCACCGGCGTCTGGCTGTTCCCGGTGCTCACCTGGGCGACGCTGATCGCGCTCCTCGCGCTGTACGCGGTGATGATCGCCCTCCAGGAATCGCGAACCGATGCCGTGCTGGCGCTGGCGCTCACCGCGGCGGTGGCCCTGGCCGGTCTGTGGCTGCAGCGAAGGCGTCCGACGCCGTCGAACTGAGCGGCCTCCGGTCCTCGGGTCACCGGCCGCGGGCGTCCGGGTGCCGCCGGCCGTCCGGGCCCTGGACCACGGGGAGTGGGAAGTCGGCCGGTCCGACTTCCCGCTCCCCCGTGCGAGGGACGGGTCGCCCTGGAACCGCGCCCCGGGAAGGACGACCCGGCTCTCCGGGCCGAGCACTGTGGAACCACTCGGCAGCACCCGCTGCCGGGCGAGGACACAGGAGGGGACAAGGTGTACGCACCGACACCGGCGGCAGCACGAAGGACCGTGGCACTGGGCATCGCTGCCGCCGTCCCGTACATCGCCGTCAAGACCTACTGGGCAGCGGGCGGCAGGGCCGGCCTCGCCGACGGGTTCGACATCGCGGGCGAGTTCACCCGCAACGGTGCGCCCGACGCACTGGTGTGGCTCGAACGGCACGGCGTCGACTTCACCGCCGTCCTCGCGCTGACGGGACTGGCCCTGGCCTGCGCACTCGTCCGGCCGTGGGGGCGGAAGCTCCCCCGGCGGCCGCTGCTCGTCCTGGCCTGCGCAGGAACCCTGCTGATCCCCTACGGCCTCCTGACCGCGCTGCTCGCCCTCACCGGGGACGACGGCAGCGCGGGAACACCGATCACCGGGTGGATCGCGCCGGCCGGAGTCGGCGCCTTCCTCGGGATCGGGACGGCCCTGGGCGTCGGGGCCTGGCCACACCTGCACCCGGAACACCGGCGGACCCCCGGTGCCCGCGCCGCCGGGCCCGGTCCTCGCGGGTGACGGCCTACTCCACATCGCCGTACCCGGCATCCTCGACGGGGTCGGGCCACGGCTCGAAGGGAAACCGGCCGGGGCGGCGCGCCGCCGCTACGCGGACGTCAGGAGTTCGCGGCGGCCCGGTCGGAGTCACTGCGCAGCACGCAGAACTCGTTGCCCTCGGGATCGGCGAGGACGGCCCAGCCCGAACCGTCGGGGTTCCGGTGGTCGCCGACGAAGGTGGCACCGAGGCCGAGCAGCCGCTCGACCTCCTGGTCGCGCGAGGTCTCGGGCCGCAGACACAGGTGAACCCGGTTCTTGACCGCCTTGGCCTCGGGCACCTGGTTGAAGTACAGCACCGGGCCCTCCGCCGGCAGCACCTGGGTCTCCCGGTCGCCCGGCCGGCAGTCGGGATCCAGCGGACGGCCGGTCACCCCGCTCCAGAACCGGGCCAGCTCATAGGCATCCGCACAGTCGATCGCCACGTTCTGCAACACCGAGACCATGCGCGCGAGTCTCCCCGATCCCCGTGCCGACCACCACCGACTTGCGCCAGGTCCTCGCACACCCCCCGCAGAGGAGGCGGGCCGGCGTGGCGCGGCCTGGTTGGATACGGAGATGAACAGTGGAAGCCACCAGGAGTCGGGTCTCTCGAAAAGCGTCTGGAGCGACGCCGACTTCGAGGAGATGGGCTGGCACGACGCCACCGTCCACGGCCTGTACGTGCAGCAGACCGGCGACATCCTGCCGAGGCTGCTCCTCGACCTCGACTACATCGTCGCCTGGGTCGCCCCGGTCCGGCCCGCGAAGAGCTTCTCCTTCTGGGTCGCCCCGGCGACGCTCGTCTTCGAAGAGGTCTGGGACGTCGAGGGCGACCTCGGCTTCAAGGGCATGGCCCCGGAGCTGGAGATCGACGACGTGCTCCGGCTGGCACCGGACGACGACCATCGGGATTCGCCGCACTGGCACATCCAGGGCCACTCCTTCGACCTGAAGTTCCGCGCCTCGGGCTTCCGCCAGTACGTCCGCGACGCCCCGCGGCTGACGTCGGCCCCGGTCCTGTCCGACGCCGAGCGCGGCGGCTGCCGCTTCACCGAGGTCGGCTTCGGCTGAGCGGGCCCGGTGCCACGGCCTAGGGTCCGTCTTCAAACCCCCGTCGTCCGCCCGGAGGGCGGGCGGGGCGGCGTTGGGGTGCGTGCATCGCAAGGCGGAGGAGGGAGTCCATGC
>NZ_JBFBFA010000051.1:0-43899 GCF_040683915.1 Kitasatospora sp. NPDC093102
GGAGCGGATGATGCGGGACGCGAAGATCACGCAGATCTACGAGGGGACCAACCAGGTCCAGCGGATCGTGATGGCCCGCAACCTCCCGTAACCCGAAGCCGCAGCCCCGGGCTCGGCACGTACGGCCCCCGACCGCAGGTCCGCGGTCGGGGGCCGTGTTTCGTCCGGCGTCGAACCTTCCTGGACGTGGCGCCCTCGTCGATGTCATAAATGATCGTCAATTCTTTGCAGGGGCACGACGATTGCGGGAGATCGACGATCATGAGCAGCACCCCTGAGCAGCACCCCGCCGGCAAGGTCTGGCTGGTCACCGGCGCCAACTCCGGCTTCGGCCGGGCGATCGCCGAGGCCGCACTGGCGGCCGGTGACACCGTCGTGGCCGCCGCCCGGCGCCCCGAGACGCTGGCGGAACCGGCCGCCGCGCACCCGGACCGGCTCTTCCCGGTCGCCCTGGACGTCACCGACCAGGAGCGGATCGCGGCGGTCGTCGCGGAGACCGTCCAGCGGCACGGCAGGATCGATGTCCTGGTGAACAACGCCGGGCGCGGGCTGGTCGGGGCCGTCGAGGAGTCCACCGACCGCGAGCTGCGGGACCTGATGGAGCTGCACTTCTTCGGCCCGGCCGCGCTCACCCGGGCCGTGCTGCCGCACCTGCGGGCCCAGGGCTCGGGCGCGGTGGTGCAGATGAGCAGCATGGGCGGCCGCTTCAGCTTCCCCGGGGTGGGCGCCTACTCGGCCACCAAGTTCGCCCTGGAGGGGCTGTCCGAGGCGCTGGCCAAGGAGGTGGCCGGCTTCGGGATCAAGGTGTTGATCGTGGAGCCCGGCGCGTTCCGGACCGGCTTCGCGGGTGGCGGCGCGCTCGCCTACTCCACCCCGATCGAGGCGTACGAGCCGATCGTCGCCCCGGTCCGCACCGGGCTGCCGGACACCGACGGCAAGCAGGCCGGCGACCCGGTGAAGGCCGCCGAGGCGATCCTGGCCGCGCTGGCCGCCGAGCGGACCCCGCTGCGGCTCGCGCTCGGCAGTGACGCGGTGGACGCCGTCCTCGGCACCCTCGACGAGGCGCGCCAGGAGACCGAGGCCTGGGCGGCGGTCGGGCGCGGCACCGACTTCCCGGCCGGCGCGTAGCCCGCCGGGCGGTCGGAAGGCCGCGACGGAAAACCGTGCGACGGCGGGCAGCCGCGCTCCGTAGGCTGCCCGCCGTGCCGACCACGCCTGCCACGCTCCGCCTGGCCCCCCTCACCCCCGAGAACCTCGACGCCGCGCTCGCCCTGCGGGTCCGCCCCGGCCAGGAGGGCCTGGTGGCGCCGGTGGTGAAGTCGCTGGCCGAGGCCTATGTGCACGGGGAGACCGCCTGGCCCCGGCTGGTCCTGGACGGCGAGCGGCCGGTCGGCTTCGTGATGGCCTTCTTCGACATCGCCTTCCACCCCGACCGCCCCGACGACCGCCCCCGCTCGGGTCTGTGGCGGCTGCTGATCGACGCCGGGCAGCAGCGCGGCGGCTACGGCCGCTTCGCCGTCGAGCAGGTCTGCGCCGAGATCCGCCGCCGTGGCGGCACCCGCGCGACGGTCACCTACGTCCCGGGCCCGGACGGCCCGGCGGAGTTCTACGCCCGCCTCGGCTTCCGCCCGACCGGCGAGACCAGCGGCGACCAGACCGTCGCCGAACTGGACCTCCCGCCGCTCAGCTGAGCAGTGCCGCCGCCTGCTCCCGTGCCTGCCGCAGCCATCCGGCGCGTTCGGCGGCGGGGGAGTCGGTGACCGTGCGGAACACCGTCCGCCGTACGTCGGTGACCCCGACGTACGGCAGCACGCAGGCCACCCAGATCCGCTCCAGCGGGTCGCCGAACTCCTCGCGCTCCCGGGCCTCCGGGGTGTCCGAGGTGTTCAGCACCAGCGCCCGCCCGGCCCGCAGCAGCCCGGCCGGCTCGCCGTCGGCCGTCCCGAGCTTGTACGCGACGCCGGGGGCCAGCACCCGCTGCACCCAGCCGGTGAGCACCGCGGGCGGCATGCCCCACCAGTTGGGGTGGATCAGCACCAGCGCGTCCAGGGTGGCCACCTCGGCCCGGTGCAGGGTCAGGTGCGGATCCTCGGACCGTTCCGCCGCGGCCACCGTGCCGGTCTCCTCGGCGGTGAGCAGGGGCGCGAAGCCCTCCGCGCAGAGGTCGTGGGCGCGTACCTCGCAGCCGCGCCCGCGCAGTTCGTCCACCACGGCCCCGTACAGCGCGTGGTTGAAGCTGCCCGGCCGCGGATGCGCCAGGTAGACCCCGATCGTGCTCATCTTCCGTCCCCCTCGGGCTGGTTGGCGGGATCGATGCTACGGCCGGCAGCTGCCGGGTAGGGTCGCGGACCATGACCGAGCCGGACTTCCTCACCGAGACCAGGGCGTTTTACGACGCCATCGCCACCGAATACACCGACCTCTTCCGGGACCATCTGAGCCGCACGCCGATGGACCGGGCGATGCTGGCGCTCTTCGCGGACCTGGTCCGCGAAGAGCGGCCGGACGCCAGGACGGCCGAACTCGGCTGCGGCCCGGGCCGGATGACCGGACCGCTGCACCGGCTCGGCCTGGACGTGCACGGGATCGACCTCTCGCCGCGGATGGTCGAGCTGGCCCGGCAGGCCCACCCGGAGGTGCCGTTCAGCGTCGGCTCGATGTTCGACCTCCCGTTCCAGGATGGGGAGTTGACGGGCGTGGTGGCCTGGTACTCGATCATCCACACCCCGGCGGAGCGGCTGCCCGAGGTGTTCGCCGAGTTCGCCCGGGTGCTCGCCCCCGGCGGCCACCTGATGCTCGCCTTCCAGGTCGGCGACCAGCCCTCGCGCCAGGAGCGGCCCCTCGGGTACCCGGTGTCGCTGGACTTCCGCCGACTGCGGCCGGAGCACGTCGAGGAACTGGCCCGGGAGGCCGGCCTGCCGGTCACCTCCCGTACGGTCCGCGAGCCGGAGGCGGACGAGAAGACCCCGCAGGCCTACCTGCTGGCCCGCAAGCCGAAGGCCTGAGGGCTCCTACGCGGCCTCGGACGAGGACGGCGGCTGCCCGGAGGCGGCCGCGATCACCTCGTCCAGCACCTCGCGGGAGCGCAGCAGGTCGTTGATCGTCCGGTCGATCCGCTCGCGCTCCGCGGTGAGCTCGTCGACCAGCAGCGGGGTGGCGATCTCGCTCGGGCTGCCGTCGGAGTCCCGCATGCAGGGGAGGATCTTGTAGATGGTGCGGCTGTGCAGTCCGGCCGCGAACAGCTCCTGGATGTGCACGACCCGGTCGACGGCGGCCTCCGGGTACTCCCGGTGGCCGCCCTCGGTGCGGCGGGCGGCCAGCAGGCCCTGCTGCTCGTAGTAGCGCAGCGAGCGCTCGCTCACGCCCGTCCGCCGGGCCAGTTCGCCGATCCGCATGCCGTCCACCCCGTCGTCCCGGTCGCCGTCCCGCACCAAGGTCTGAAGCCGACCTCGATGGTAGCCACGCCGGCTCCGGCCGGGGAGGCGCGAACCGGAGCGCGCGACCGGGCGGCAGGGATAACACAGTCGCGTGCGAGCTCACCCGTCCGGGGGTGGCGCGCGGCGAACAGGCGATCGTGCCATGATCCCTGCATGGCTTCCAACGTTTTCTTCGACATCACGATCAACGACGAGCCGGCCGGCCGGATCGTCTTCAAGCTGTTCGACGAGGTCGTCCCCAAGACCGCCCGGAACTTCCGCGAGCTGGCCACCGGCCAGAACGGCTTCGGCTACGAGGGCTCCGGCTTCCACCGCGTGATCCCGGCCTTCATGCTCCAGGGTGGTGACTTCACCAACCACAACGGCACCGGTGGCAAGAGCATCTACGGCGAGAAGTTCGCGGACGAGAACTTCCAGCTCAAGCACGACCGCCCGGGCCTGCTGTCGATGGCCAACGCCGGCCGCAACACCAACGGCTCGCAGTTCTTCATCACCACCATCGTCACCGACTGGCTGGACGGCAAGCACGTCGTCTTCGGCGAGGTCGTCGAGGGCATGGACCTGGTCAAGAAGATCGAGGGCCTCGGCTCGCAGAGCGGCCGCACCTCGGCCAAGATCGCCATCGCCAAGTCCGGCGTGGTCGAGTAATCACCGCCGCCCCCTGGCACGCACCGCCCCGGAGCGGGACGTCGGATCTTCCGGCCTCCCGCTCCGGGGCGGTTCCGTACCCGTCTCCACGCCCGTCTCCACGCTCGTCTCCATGCCTGTTCCGCGGCCGGCCGCGGTGCGGCGGGCAGGGTAGCCCGGAGCGCGGCCGTCCGGGCCGGAACCGGGCAATCCTGCCGCCTTCCGTCGCCGGGGCCCTACGCTCGATTCGGACGCGGCCCCAGCCGCGGCCGAACTCGACTCTGCGGCAAGGTGGTTGACCGATGGTGGAGCAGGGCGCCGACGACGGCGAGGTGACCTACGAACAGGTGACGGTGGTCTCCCTGGCCGGCTGTGAGCCG
Organism: Kitasatospora sp. NPDC093102; assembly: GCF_040683915.1. Lineage (NCBI taxonomy): Bacteria > Bacillati > Actinomycetota > Actinomycetes > Kitasatosporales > Streptomycetaceae > Kitasatospora > Kitasatospora sp. NPDC093102. The sequence goes on from NZ_JBFBFA010000051.1 coordinate 4,445, forward strand.
GTCGGCCCGGCGCGGTTCGCCGTCAGGGTCGCCCGCGAGGGCATGACCGTGAAGCGGGTGGCGGGCTACTGGGTGCACTGGGACGAGCGGTGGGGTGCGGAGGAGATCCGCCACCACGCCCGCTGGGTCGCGGACGAGGAGTACGTGCGGCCGGACACCGGCAGCCTGGACGGCACCCTCGCGGTGATGGTCGCCGCCTACTGGACGGACCCGGCGGGCGCCTTCCCGCGCCGCCCCGGCACCGAGACCGTGGTGACCTTCCGGCCCGGCGAGACCGAGCACGAACTGGTGCTGGAGCAGCCCGCCCCGGCCGCCGCCCCGCACCGCCCGGCCTCGCTGTCGGTGCAGCTGACCCACGCGAGGTGGCTGAGCGGCGACGGGCAGCCGATCCACTACGGCTTCTCGGGCGCCACCGAGTCGGCCGGCGGCGAGGGGGAGTGGCTGGTCCGCTTCCCGGAGTGCGGCACCGGCCTGCTGCCGTACGTCTAGGACGTTCCGGAGGGGCTCGGAGCGGGCCGGGCCGGCACCGGCGAGGGCCCCCGGCCACCTGTCCGCATCCCCACCTTGCGCGCCGGTGCGCCGGCCCAGATCTCTCCGGGCCCGGTCGAGCGGGTGAGTACCGCGTTGGCCCCGACGACGGTGCCCGCGCCGACGGTCAGCACGCCCTCCTTGCACACCACCTTGGCGCCCGCGCACAGCACCGCGCCGTCCTCGACCACCACCCGCCGCATCGCGCTCTCCTCCTGCGGCACCCACGGATCCGCCCGGCCGATGGTCACGCCGTTGTAGAGCGTCACGCCGGCGCCGAGGGTGGTGTACGGGTGCAGCACGGTGCCGAAGCCGCGGTGGAAGACGACCAGTCCGGGCCCGATCTCGCAGGCGGCGGGCACCTCCATCCCGTAGAGCGCGAGCGCCTCCTGGACCAGGCGGCCCAGGAGGCGGTGGCGGCGGTGGCGGATCAGCGCGGTGACGAGCGACATCCACCCATTGTGGCGGCGTCGTCACGAGAAGTCACAAGGCTACTTGAACTCCGGTACCGCGGTGTCGTTCTTGAAGGCGTCGAAGACCTGCTTGGACTTGTTGGTGTCCCACAGCACGGCGGACTCGCCTGTCTTGGTCCGGTAGTCCGGGTTGCCGATCGGCACGGTCAGCGACTTGCCGCTGCCGCCGTTGACGTCCTTCATGGCGAGGAAGAGCGAGCCGAGGTCGGTCAGCCCGCAGTCCTCGTCGACGATCAGGGTGCCGAGCGCCGAGTCGACCAGCGGGTAGAAGGTGAACGGGTTCAGCAGGTTGCCCGGGGAGGCGGCCTGGTGGGCCAGGGCGCCGAGGAACTTCTGCTGGTTGCGCATCCGGCCGAGGTCCTGGTCGGCCATCTGGTGGCGCTGGCGGACGAAGGCCAGGGCCTGCTTGCCGCTGAGGGTCTGGTCGCCGGCCTTGAGGTCGAGCCCGGAGTCCTTGTCCTTGACGTCCTGGTCGATGTGCATCTCGACGCCGCCGATCGAGTCGACGACGCCGACGAAGCCGCCGAAGCCGATCTCGGCGTAGTGGTCGATCCGGATGCCGGTGTTCTGTTCGACGGTCTGGACCAGCAGCCGGCCGCCGCCGTTGCCGAAGGCCGAGTTGATCTTCGCGGTGGTGCCCTTGACCGGCTTGCCGTTGCTGCCCGGGTGCTCGGGGATCGGCACCCAGGAGTCGCGCGGGATGCTCATCAGGGTGTTCCCGTTGTCCCCGACGTGCAGGATCATCATCGAGTCGCTGCGCTTGCCCTCGGTGTCGTGCCCGGTGTGCAGGTCGTCCTGCTCGGTGTCGGTGAGGCCCTGGCGGCTGTCGGAGCCGACGATCAGCCAGTTGGTGCCCTTGCCCGCGGCCGGGCGGCCGGGGTAGTCGGCGAGCACGTTCTCGTGGTTGAGCTTGGAGTCCGCCCAGAACCAGGTGGAGACGGCGGTCACCATGACGGCGATCAGCACGCCGAAGACCGACCACTTCACGATCCGCCGCCGCGGCCAGCGCCGGGCCTGGGCACCGGCCGGGCGGGTGCCGCCAGGCCCACCCGGGCCACCCGGGCGACCATGACCGCCGGGACCACCGGGACCGCCGGGACCGCCGGGCCCGCCCGGGCCACCGGGCCCGCCCGGGCCACCGGGCCGCCCCGGGCCGGCGGGACGGGCACCGGGTGCGCCGGCCCCCTGTGGCGGGACACCGCCGAGCCGGGACGGCCCCGGCTGCCCCGGCTGCCGTGGCGCGGGCGCCCCCGGCCCGCGCGGGTTCAGCGAGGACGGCAGCGGCGGCTCGGCCGAGCCGCCTCCGCCGTTCCCGCCGTACGGGTTCCCGCCGCCCCCCGGGCGGCCCTGCTGCCACGTGTTCATGCCGACGAGGATGCCCGACCCCGGTGGGGCTGACTCCCCCCGGGGGGTCCGCCAGGCCTCTTGTAGCAGTTTTGATGCATGTGCCGGATCGTTCCGCCGCAACGTCCGGACACCCGGCGTTCCGGCTGCTGAAACGTTTCTTGACCAGCGCGAACACAGCGTGTTTGCATTCCGGGCATGGACCAGCGTTGGGCACTCACGCGTCGGCGGCACGTCGACCTGCGGCGTGGTGTGGCCTGTTCGCTCTGTCGCGGCTGACACTCGCCCGTCGAATCCCGTCCTCCCCGCGCACGTCCGCCCGACGCAGCGCCCCCCGGTGCCCCGCGCACCGTTCCCGGTACCGGCCCCCACCGCAGCGCCTTCCCCCGCTGTGCCGTGCCGCCCCGCTTCCAGCCAGAGGTGAACCCATGGCCGTCGTCCTGTCCGTTTCCGGCTCCCCGTCCGCCACCTCCCGCACCACCCGACTGCTGCGCCACGTCGACGCGCGGCTGGCGGAGCGCGGCCACCACGTCGTCCCCTTCGAGGCCCGCAGCCTGCCCGCGCAGGCGCTGCTGTCGGGCGACTTCGACCACCCCGAGATCGTCGCCGTCACCGAGCTGTTCGCCCGCGCCGACGGCGTGGTCATCGGCACCCCCGTCTACAAGGCCGCCTACTCGGGCCTGCTGAAGGCCCTGCTGGACGTGCTCCCGCAGTACGCGCTGACCGGCAAGGCCGTCCTGCCGCTCGCCACCGGCGGCTCGCACGCGCACGTCCTCGCGGTGGACTACGCGCTGCGCCCGGTGCTCAGCTCGATGGGCGCCGGCCACATCACCCAGGGCTGGTTCGTGCTCGACCGCCACATCACCGCCCGGGAGGACGGGACGACCCTGGTGGAGCGCGGGACCGAAACGCTGCTGGCCCCGGTCGTGGAGGGCTTCGCCACGGCCCTGGAACGCCTGGCCGCACCCGCGCTGACGAGCTGACGGACCGTCGCCGCGGCCCGTACGGGGCGTCCCCGAGACGGGCCGCGGCGACCCCTAGGGGGACCCGCGCCGCGCCCCGTAGAACCTTGGTTGAGCGGCTTCATTCCGGCGGATGACGAGCCCTTTGCCGACGACTCCTAACGTGGTTCACACATCCCCACCCGCCAGGAAGCGGCCCGATCACGTCGGGTCCGGTGGCCAGGTCCACCGGGAGGGTGGAGACAACTCCCGGTCGAGGACTACCGCCTGCGCCATGTCGCGAGGCGGGCGGGCCCGTGAGGCTGGGGGCCAACGGGTGAGCGCATCTTCCATAGGAGAGTCCAGTGACGACGGCAGCAGCAGCCGTGTACGACCCCCAGCTTCCCGGCGGAGCGTCCGCCGTCGCCGCGTCGGCCCGTCAGGTCACCAAGGCGTACGGCGCGGGCGAGACCAGGGTGACCGCGCTCGACGCGGTCGACGTCGACATTCAGCGCGGCCGGTTCACCGCGATCATGGGCCCCTCGGGTTCCGGCAAGTCCACCCTGATGCACTGCCTGGCGGGCCTCGACACGGTCACCTCCGGGCGGATCTGGATCGGCGACACCGAGGTCACCGGCCTCAAGGACAAGCAGCTCACCAGGCTCCGGCGCGACAAGATCGGCTTCATCTTCCAGGCGTTCAACCTGCTCCCGACCCTGAACGCGCTGGAGAACATCACGCTCCCGATGGACATCGCCGGGCGCAAGCCCGACCAGGCCTGGCTGGACCAGGTGGTGGAGACGGTCGGCCTGTCCGGCCGGCTCAAGCACCGCCCCACCCAGCTCTCCGGCGGCCAGCAGCAGCGCGTCGCGGTGGCCCGGGCACTGGCCGCCCGCCCCGAGATCATCTTCGGGGACGAGCCCACCGGGAACCTCGACTCCCGCTCCGGCGCCGAGGTGCTGACCTTCCTGCGCCGCTCGGTCGACGAGCTGGGCCAGACCATCGTGATGGTCACCCACGACCCGGTCGCGGCCGGCTACGCGGACCGCGTGCTCTTCCTCGCCGACGGCGTGATCGTGGACGAGATGCACGCGCCCACCGCCGACTCCGTCCTCGAACGCATGCGCCGCTTCGACGGCAAGCGCACCAGCTGAGCGGCGGGACGACACCATCATGCTGCTCAAGACCTCACTGCGGAGCTTCTTCGCCCACAAGGGCCGGATGGCGCTCTCGCTCATCGCCGTCGTGCTGTCGGTGGCCTTCGTCTCCGGCACCCTGGTGTTCTCCGGCACCGCCACCGGCACCTTCGACAAGCTCTTCGCCGCGACCGCCTCCGACGTCTCGGTCCAGCCGCCCAAGCCGGCCGAGGACGAGGAGCAGCAGGCCGCCGTCAAGCCGCAGACCGTCCCGGTCGCGCTCGCCGACCAGGTCGCCGCGGTGCCGGGCGTGAAGAAGGCCGTCGGCCAGGTCATGGTCGGGAACGCGGTCCTGGTCGACCCGGCCACCAACAAGCTGGTCGGCCCGACCACCGGCGCACCCACCCTGCTCGGCAACTGGACCGACACCCCGCGCAACCCGGTCACCATCACCTCCGGCCACGCGCCGAGCGGCTCCGGCGAGCTGGTGCTGGACGCGGACACCGCGAAGAAGGCCAGGCTCGGCCTCGGCGACCGGATCAGGGTCGAGAACTCCGGCGGCCGCCACGACCTCACCATCGTCGGCATCGCCACCTTCACCGCCACCAACCCGGGCGCGGCGCTCGGCTTCCTGGACACCCCGACCGCTCAGCAGATGCTGCTCGGCGAGCCCGCCTACACCTCGATCGAGGCCTTCGGGGACGGCAGCCTCGGCAACGACCGGCTCAAGGCCGACACGGCGGCCAGGATCGGCGGCGGCTACCAGGTCAAGACCGCGGCCGAGCAGAAGGACGAGAACACCAAGCAGGTCGGCAGCAGCCTCGACTTCATGAAGTACGCGATGCTCGGCTTCGCCCTCGTCTCGGCGATCGTCGGCGCGTTCCTGATCGTCAACACCTTCTCGATGCTGGTCGCCCAGCGCACCCGGGAGATCGGCCTGCTGCGCGCCATCGGCGGCAGCCGACGGCAGGTCAACCGCTCGGTGCTGGTCGAGGCGCTGATCCTGGGCGTGCTCGGCTCGACCCTCGGGGTGGCGGCCGGCCTGGGCGTCGCGGTCGGCCTGATCAAGCTGATGAACGCGCTCGGCATGGACCTCAAGACGGCCGACCTCCAGGTCGGGCCGGACGTCTTCGCCGCCGGCTACGCGCTCGGCATCGTGGTCACCCTGGTCGCGGCCTGGTTCCCGGCCCGCCGGGCGAGCCGGATCTCGCCCATGGCCGCCCTGCGCGACCACGGCACTCCGGCCGAGGGCCGCGCCAACCTGGTCCGTACGGTCCTCGGCCTGCTGCTGACGGCCGGCGGCGGCGCCCTGCTGGTGCTCGGCGCGCGGGCGGAGAAGGCGGCCACCGGAGGCCAGTACCTGGGCCTGGGCGTGGTGCTCACCCTGATCGGGTTCGTGGTGCTCGGCCCGCTGCTGGCCTCGGCCGTCGTCCGGGTGCTCGGTGCGCTGCTGCCGACGCTGTTCGGGCCGTCCGGCAAGCTCGCCCAGCGCAACGCGATGCGCAACCCGCGTCGGACCGGCGCCACCGCCGCCGCGCTGATGATCGGCCTGGCGCTGGTGATCGCCTCCTCGGTCTTCAGCTCCTCGGCGGTCACCTCGGCCGGCGCGCAGATCGACAAGTCGGTGGGTGTGGACTACATCATCGGCGGCGGCCGCGCAGAGGTCACCACCGAGATGACGGACATCGTGCGCCGGACCCCGGGCATCGACCACGTCACCGTCCAGAAGGGCTTCCACGCCAAGGTCCAGCTGCCGGACGGACGGCAGGCGAAGACCGGCCTGGACGCCGTGCCGCCCGCCTTCTTCGCCACCGACTTCCGTCCGACCGTCAAGTCCGGTGCGGTGGACTCGATCGGGCGCGGCTCGCTGGGGATCGGCGAGGCCTTCGCGAAGGACTTCGGCCTGAAGGTCGGGGACCGGGTGACCGTCGACTACGGCAAGGGCCACGTCCAGGAGCTGCCGGTCGGGGTGGTCTTCGCCAAGGGCGAGCTGTTCGGCAACGGCTCCTTCGTGGACCTGGACACCATGGCCAAGGCGGTCCCCGCCGCCGAGCAGCCGCAGGTGGAGACCGTCTTCGCCAAGGCCTCCCCGGGCACCGACGTCGCCAGGACGCTGGCCGCCCTGCAGGACGGGCTCAAGGAGTACCCGCAGCTGACCGTCAAGGACCAGGCCGGCTACAAGGAGCTGGTGCAGTCCCAGGTCAACACCCTGCTCTACCTGATCTACGGGCTGGTCGCCCTCTCGATCACGGTCGCGGTGCTCGGCGTGGTCAACACCCTGGCGCTGTCGGTGGTCGAGCGGACCCGCGAGATCGGCCTGCTGCGGGCGATCGGGCTCTCCCGCCGCCAGCTGCGCCGGATGATCCGGCTGGAGTCCGTGGTGATCGCGGTGTTCGGCGCCGTCCTCGGCACCGGGCTGGGCCTCGCCTGGGGCGTCACCGTCCAGGGGGTGCTGCGGGACCAGGGCCTCGGGACGCTCTCCGTCCCGACCACCATGGTGGCGATCACGCTGGTCTCCTCGGTGCTGATCGGCCTGTTCGCCGCGCTCGTCCCGGCCTTCCGGGCCGGACGGATGAACGTCCTCGCGGCCATCGCGACGGACTGACCCGGCGCCGGGGGGCGCCGGGCCCCAGGGCACGGGGGAACGGGGGAACGGGGCCGGGCGCGCACAGCACCCGGCCCCGGTGCCGTTCCCCGCCCGTGCCCGACGGCTCCGGCTGGGGTGCGTTCCGTTTCCCCCGTGCTGGGATGATCGTCCGATGTTCCCCTCGGACGCCCCGCCCCTGCCCAGCGCCGCGCCCCTCACCACCGCGGCCGCCGCCCGCTGGCGCGCCGCCCGGACCGCCTGGCGGCTGGACAGCCGGTGGCTCGCGCTGCTGCCGATCGCCTTCCTGGCCCTGGCCGCCGCCGTGGAGCCGGACAGCGGAGGGGTCTGCAACGCCCAGGGCATCTGCCGGGAGACCTGGGGCGAGACCCTGGCCGTCTGGACGCTGCCGGCCGAGGCCATCGTGCTGGTCGGCAGACCCCGCGTCCGGCCGCTCGTCCCGGTCGCCGCCCTGGCCCTGTTCTGGTACCTCCCGAACGGCCTGGTCACCCCGCTCGCCCGCTGGTCCGCCGTGCTGCTGCACCTGCTGCTGGCCGCCGTCCTGATCGTCGCCGACCTCGGCCGCCGACGGGCCCGCCAGCAGCTCGACGAACTGATGGCCCCGCCCGTCTCCTTTCCCTGGACGGCCGCCGGGGCGCCCTCGCCCGTCCACCCCCCGCACCCGCCGGTCGGGCGGCGGGTGCTCGGCGGCCTGTTCCTGGTAGCCGCCGCCGCGCTGCCGTTGTACGGCCTGTGGGCGCAGTACCAGCAGGAGGAGCGGGACGGCGCGGCCGTGCGGGTCACCGGCACCGCCGGGGAGTTCGACCAGGACGGCCTGCTGACCGTCCACTACCAGGCCCCCCAGCGCGGTGACGTGCTGGTTGCCGCACCGCCCGGCAGCGCCGCCGGGCCCACCGCGAAGCTGGACGTGTGGTGGGCCGAGCGCCCGCAGCCGGGGCAGGCGATTCCGCTGCTGCTGGACGGCGACCGGGTCCGCGCGCTGGGCGACGACTACGACCTGTCCGGCGAGGCGCTCCTCGGCGGCCTGCTCGCCCTGCCCGGGCTGCTGCTGCTCGGCTCCGCCCTGGCCCACGACGTGCGCCGCACCCGGCCCGCCTTCGAGGGCGCCGCTCCCGCCCTGGCCGTCCGGGTCAGGGCCGACGCCCAGGGCGACCTGCTGGTGCTCCCGGTGGACGGCCCGGCGGACGGGCCCGCGCTGTGGCGGCTGAAGGAGCGGGAGCGCTACTACTGGGCCCGGGAGGGCCACCCGGACATGCCGGACCGCCCGGGCCCGGGCTGGCTGCCCGAGCACCCCGACCTGGAGGGCCACGAGGAGGACTACCCCGAGCCGGAACTGCGGCACGACCCGGACGAGGAGGAGTACGGCGAGCTCTTCGACCGCGCCACCCCGGAACAGGCCGCCGCCTGGCTGGCCCGGGCCGGCCGCACCGTGCCGGCCGTGCTCCACGGCGGTCCGGACGGGCCCGACCCCCAGCTGCTCGTCCGCCCCGGCCTGCTGGACGGCGACCCGCACTGGGTGGCGGCCGTGATCGCCCCCGCCGCCCGGGCCCCGCGCCTCGGCCGGCGCTCCGGGCGCTACCGCGAACGCGAGCTGGCCGTCGCCGCGCTGACCGCCGACACGGTCGCCGCCGCCCCCGAGGCCGGCCCGGACGCCGAGCCACTGGCCGCCCGCCGCTGGGAGATGCCGCTGCCGCTGCGGGCGGCGGCCGGACCGCTGGCGGCGCTGCTGGTCGCCACCGCCGTCGTGCTGCTCGACGACGACGGCTGGTGGGAGGGGCTGCTGCGCCCGCTGTGGATCGGGTCGCTGGCGATCCTCGCCTGCGCCCAGACGCTGTCCTGGCAGCTGGTGGCCGACCGCAACGGCCTGCGGGTGGCTACCGCGCTGCGCACCCGCAGCTACCGGTGGACGGAGATCTCCGCGGCGGCGGTGCACCGGAACCTGCTCACCATCCGGCTGCGCAGCGGCCGGGAGTTCTCCTTCTTCAGCCGCCCGACGGTCTGGCTGGCCGCCCTCTTCGGCGGCCGGTACGACCCGGTGGCGCTGGCCCGGACCGTCGCCACCGCCGCCCACCGCCCCGACCTGCGCCCGGCGCAGGCCCTGCCGGACCGGCTGGGCGGCCCCCAGCACCTGGTGAACCGGCTCGCGCTGACCGGTTACGCGGTGTTCACCGTCGCCCACTACGCCCTCTGAACCCGCCCCGGACGGGCACCGGATCCACACCGCTTCCAGGCTGCGCGTAAAGGAGGAGTACGGTGTTCTTGATCACAGTACCGGTGGCGCGCCGCGAGGCGCCCGCGGCCGCCCGGACCGGGACAAGACGAGGACGCGTCCGCACCGGTACGGTTGGCCCCGATGAACACCAAGGCTGCTGAGGAGCTGCCGGCTGTTTCCGTGATCATGCCGGTGCTCAACGAGGAACGTCACCTGCGCACGGCGGTCCGGCGCATCCTGGACCAGGAGTACCCCGGGCCGATCGAGGTGGTGATCGCCCTCGGTCCATCCACCGACCGCACCGCGGAGATCGCGGCCGAGCTGGTGGCCGAGGACGGGCGGGTGCGGACGGTGGAGAACCCCACCGGCCGGACACCGGCCGGGCTGAACGCTGCGATCCGGGGCTCCCGGCACCCGATAGTCGTGCGCGTGGACGGCCACGGCCTGCTCACCCCCGGCTACATCACCACGGCGGTCCGGCTGCTCGGCGAGATGGACGCGGCCAACGTCGGCGGCATCATGCACGCCGAGGGCGAGACCGAGTGGGAGAACGCGGTCGCCACCGCGATGACCTCCAAGATCGGCGTCGGGAACGCGGCCTTCCACACCGGCGGCCTGGCCGGCCCGGCGGACACCGTCTACCTCGGGGTGTTCCGGCGCGAGGTGCTGGAGAAGCTCGGCGGCTACAACGAGGAGTTCATCCGCGCCCAGGACTGGGAGCTGAACTACCGGATCCGCCAGGACGGCGGCCTGGTCTGGTTCACCCCGCAGCTCAAGGTGACGTACCGGCCCCGCCCCTCGGTGCGGGCGCTGGCCAAGCAGTACAAGGACTACGGCCGCTGGCGCCGGGTGGTCACCCGCTACCACCGCGGCTCGGTCAACCTGCGCTACCTCGCCCCGCCGACCGCGCTGGCGGCGGTCGTCCTCGGCCTGGTGCTCGGCGTCGCCGTCCATCCGGGCTTCCTCACGGTGCCCGGCGCGTACCTGCTGGGCATCCTCGGCGGCGCGGCGGTCGAGGGCCGCGGACTGTCGTTCAAGGCCAGGACGCTGCTGCCGGTGGCCTTCGCGACCATGCACCTCAGCTGGGGATTCGGCTTCCTGACCTCACCGCGCTCGCTGGCCCGAAGAGTGATCGCCAGCGTCGGCCCGTCCTCCAAGGACGTGCTCTCGAAAACCAGCTGATTCGTTTCGGCACCGCTGTCGCCGGTGCGCACGGCGACAGTTGAGGACGGGTCGGGGGCGGCCCGGACCGAGCCGGGCACGGACGCCGGCGAACGGGCCGCGACCGGCGCCGGGACGGCGGCCCGGCCGAGGGGGTGGCGCTCCGTCGGAGCTGCTCGGTCGGCGGACGGCCGCCGGGGGTGCCTCCGGACCGCCGAGCGGTACCGCGAGGAAGACGGAACCCCCTGCGCCCGGAGGGGCCTGTCGTCGCTACTTGGCGCAGACGTCGGTGTCGTCCGCCTGCACCCGCTGGAGGTCCGCGGGGGCCTCGGTGGGCGCCTCCGTCGGGTTGGCGGGGGCGGCCAGCACGTCCTTGCCGAGCACCAGCAGCAGCCCGCCCTTCGGGTCCGGCTTCGCGGCCGGCCGGACGGCGTCACCGGGCAGGCCGAGGGCGGCGGCCAGGGCGTAGGCCTGGGCCTCCTGGCCGGTCGGGTAGGACACCGTGGTGGTCTCGGCGAGCGGTGCGTCGCTGCCCACGGCGGCCTTGTCGAAGCCCTTCGCCCGGAGCTTCTCCACGGTCGGCCCGGACTGTCCGCGCTTGCCGCTGCCGTTGCGCACCGTCAGCTGGATGCCCTTGGTGGCGGGGGCCGGGGCGGTGGCGGTCGGGGCCTGCGACGCGGGCGCGGCGCCGGTGGCCGGGGCCTCGGGGGCGGGCGGTGCGGCGGTCTCGGTCAGCGAGCGGTCGCCCGCGATCATCGCGAACAGCTGCTGGGCGTCCGGCTGCTTGAGCACCAGCCGGTTCTCGTCCTTGGGGTCGTCCAGGACGGGGACGGTGGCGAAGGTGATGTTCTTGGTGTCCACCTTGCTGATGTCCAGCGCGAGGTCCTTGAGCTTGTCCACGCTGCCGATGCCGGAGTCCACGGTGAGCGCCTTGGTGGCGGCGTCCGCGAGCTTGTAGAGCTTGGCCGGGCTGGTCAGGGTGTCGTCGCTCTTGATCTTGCGGATCATCGAGCTGATGAACTGCTGCTGGAGCGGGATCCGGGTGAGGTCGCCGCCCTGGCCGACCGCGTGCCGGGTACGGACGAAGGCCAGCGCCTCCTCGCCCTCGATCACGTGCCGCCCCTTGGTCATCTTGAGGTGGGAGCCCGAGTCGTCGATGTCCTTGGCCGCGCAGACCTCGACCCCGCCGACCGCGGTGGACAGGGTCTTCACCGCCTCGAAGTTGACCTGCACGAAGTGGTCGACCCGGATGCCGGTGGTCTTCTCGATGGTCTTCCAGGTGCAGCCCGCGTCGCGTCCCTCCTGGCCGAGGCTCTTGTTGAACATGTCCCGGGGCGAGCCCTGGATCTTCTTCCCCTGGGCGTCCAGGCACTCCGGGATCGGCACCATCAGGTCGCGCGGGAGACTGACCACCGTCGCGTTGGAGCGGTCCTTGGCGATGTGGAACAGCAGGGTGGTGTCGGCGTGCCCGGTGCTGCCCTCGTCGCCGTACTCCCGCCCGAGGCCCTCCCGGCTGTCCGTCCCGATCACCAGGATGTTCAGTGCGTCCCCGGCGGCCGGGGGGCGCTCGGACTCGTCGCCCAGCTGGACCTTGACCGAGGTCAGGTTGTCGTTGAAGTGCCGGTACAGGTAGTACGCCCCGCCGCAGCCCGCCACCATCACCAGGGCGCCCGCCCCGGCCGTCCACTTGACCGCCCGGCGGCGCCGGTTGCGCTTGGCGAGCGCGGCCGCCCGTCGCCGGCTGTCCCGGCGGCCCTCCGCGGCCGGCGCCTCGGGCGCTTCGGCGACCCGGCGGCGCTGCCGGGGGAGGCCGGGGGCCGGGTCCACCCGGAACCGGCCGGCTTCCGGTTGCTCCTCGTGCACGGGGGCTCCCTACCTTCGACCGGTCATGGCGGACCGCCCGTACGGACGGGCCGATCCGGACACAGTAGACGAGCCGAACGGGGGAGTCGTTCCCGATGTGATCTCCGCCATGTTCTGGCAGCGCGGAGGTAAATACCGCTCGTGGCCGAGCAATTGCGGAAGCATCCGGAGTGGTCGGCGGCACCGGCCGGAGCGCCCCGGGGGCGTCCGGAGGGCAGTCGGCTCAGTGCGGGGCGCAGGCGTCCACGTCGGCGGTGCGCCCCTCGAAGGTGGGCGAGGCGTCCGCCGTGGGCGATGCGTTCGCCGCCGCCTCGGCCGTCGCGCCCGTCCCGGTGCCCGACTCCGGGCCCGCCGCCGTCCCCGGCGAGGGTTCCGCCCCCTGGACCGGGCCCGGCGAGACCGTGGGCGCGGGCGGCCGGACGGCGACCGGCTGGTCCTCCCGCAGCGCCGCGAACAGCTGACCGGTCTGCGGCTGCACGAACTCGTCCCGGTCCGAGTCGTAGCGGTACGGACGGCGCGGCGCGGTCAGGAGGGCCACGTCCACCGAGGGGATGCCGCGCAGGTCCCGGGTGAGGTCGTACAGCGCGCCGAGCGAGGACAGCCCGCCGTCCGCCCGGACCGAGGAGGTCGCGGCGTCCAGCACCGGCCACAGCTTCGCCGGGTTCAGCAGCACGCCCTGCGACTGCACCTTGCGGACCAGCGAGGCCAGGAACTGCTGCTGGCGGCCCATGCGCTGGGTGTCGCTGCCGTCGCCCAGGCTCTCCCGGGCCCGGACGTAGCCGAGCGCCTGCTCGCCGTGCAGGCTCCGCCGGCCGGCCGGCAGATCGAGCTTGGCGTCCTTGTCGTGGATCGGCTGCGGCACGCACACCTCGACCCCGCCGATCGCGTCCACCATCGTCTTGAAACCGCTGAAGTCGAGGATCACGTAGTGGTCGATCCTGATGCCGCTCAGCTGCTCGACGGTCCGGATCGAGCAGGCCGGGCCGCCCGTCTGGAAGGCCTGGTTGAACTGCATCAGCGCGGGCGTGCTGCGGGCGCCGCCCGGCTGCTCGCAGGCGGGGACGGCGACCATGACGTCGCGCGGGACGGAGACCGCGGTCGCGCGCTTCCGGTCGGCGGCCAGGTGCAGCAGGATCGTGGTGTCCGAGCGCTGGCCGCCCGCCTCACCGCCGTACGCGCCGTTCGGGCCGGAGCGGTCGTCGCTGCCGATCAGCAGGAGGTTCTCGGCGCCCTGTGCTCCGGCGGTGCGGTTCGGCCGCTCGGCCTCCAGCTCGGCGAGCAGCCGGTCGGTGGCCGAGTCGGTGCGGATGTTGCCGTCCAGCTTGCGGTAGGCGATCCAGAACAGCACCCCGGCGGCGACCAGCAGGAACGCGCCGACGCCGGCGGTGGCGATCAGCCACCGCCGGCGCCGGCGCCGGCGTCCGGTCCCGCCCGGAGGGGTGTCCGTCGACGGGCCGTCCTGCGCGGGACCGTTCTTCGGGGGAGGGGCGGTCGGGGGGTGCTCGGTGTCGTCCTCGGCCATGGCAGCGATTCCTACCCGCCAGGGCCGGGTCGGGGGTTAGCCGAGGCGCAGCGTCACCCGTTCGGATTCCGTTCGCTTCTCCCACTGCCCGGCGTCCAGCGCCTGCGAGTTGCGGCACAGCACCACCGAGGCGCCGGCCGCCAGCGGCGCCAGCAGACCGGCCTCCAGACCCGTCCAGTCGTCGTACGCGAGGGTGGACAGAACCCGGTCGCCGGGCTTCAGGCCGAGCCGCACCGCGCCCTCCCGGGCCAGTGCCACGGTCTGCTCCCCCGTCAGCTTCAGCGGCAGCCCGTCCACCGCGGTCTCCAGCGCCTGCCCGTCCGGGGCGACGGGGGAGTACGGCGCGAAGCGGTCGCCCTGGCCGGGCACCTCGGCGGCGTAGTCGAGGAAGCCGTCCGGGCGCTGCGGGAAGCGGCCGCCGAGCGGGCGCAGCGCGAGCGCGACCCGCTCGCCCTCGCAGGCCTGGGCGGCCTCCAGTCCGTCCGGGCCACTGACCACCAGGTCGGCGGCGGCCGGGTCGCCGCTCGGCACCGCCGTCACCCCGACCGACCAGCAGGCCAGCAGCCAGACGGCGCTCTGCCAGTGGGCGGGCAGCAGCAGCGCCGCCCGGTCGCCGGGGCCGGCGTTCAGCTCGTCCTGGAGGAGGTTGGCGGTCTTGGCCACCCAGTTGTCGAAGGTGCGGGCGGACAGCTCCACCCGTTCGCCGGTGGCGTCGTCGTAGAAGGTGACCAGCGGGGCCGCGGGATCGACCGAAGGGGTGCCGCCGCGCAGGAATGCGTGCAGCAGCTCGACGGGGGTGCGGGCATCGGCAGCGAAAGGCGCAGTCATGGTGCGCCCCAGCCTACGGCCTTCGGGTGGGAGGCCGGGAGGGGCGGCCGAACGGGTGCGGAGCGGCGTGCGGGCGGTCCGGTTTGCGGCGACGATCCGTTTTATGCGCTTCTCACTACCAGCCGCCCTGCTTGCCGGCTGCACCACTGCCCTCCTCCTCCAGCCCGCCGCCGCTGCGACCCCCTCACCGATACCGCAGCGCCGTGACTTCGCCGGCGGCGGCTCGACCACCTCCCTCCCGCTGCCCGCCGGGTTCGGCCTCGCCCCGCGCGGCACCGAACCGTTCGAACTCCTCGGCCTCGGCTGGGACGGCCCGGCGGACGCACTCGCCGGCGCGGTGGTCCGGGTCCGCACCCGGGACGCGGCCACCGGCCGCTGGACGGACTGGCACCGGCTGGAGGCCGATTCCACGGACGGCCCCGACCTCGCGGCGCGCGGCGCCACCGCCCCGCTGTGGACCGGCCGCAGCAACGGCGTCGCGGTCGAGGTCCGGCCCGGGCCCGCCGGAGTGCCGCCCGGGCTGCGGCTCGACCTGGTCGACCCGGGGAACGGCGCCGCCTCGACCGCCGCGAAGATCCTGCCCGCGGAGCCGCCGAGGGCGTTGTCCGAGCCGCCGACGGGGTCGCACGCCGAGGCCAACGGCCAGGCTCCGCGCCCGGCGATCGTCACCCGGGCCGGCTGGGGCGCCGACGAGTCGCTGCGCGACCCGGACTTCGTGTACACCGGCCCGGTCCGCGAGGTCTTCGTCCACCACACCGACACCGCCACCGAGTACGCCTGCACCGACGCACCCCGGATGATCCGGGCGATCTACCAGTACCACGTGGAGACCAACGGCTGGCGGGACATCGGCTACAACTTCCTGATCGACCGCTGTGGCTCCGTCTACGAGGGCCGGGCCGGCGGCGTCGAGCGGTCCGTCCACGGGGCCCACACCCTCGGCTTCAACACCGACTCCGCCGGCATCGCCGCGATCGGCACCTACGTCGACGACCAGCCGGCCCAGCCCCTCCTCGACGGCCTCGCCGCCATCGCCGCCTGGAAGCTCGGCCTCACCGCCCAACCCGCCGACGGCCGCACCAAGCTCACCTCCGGCTCCTCCTCCAGCCGCTACCCCAAGGGCACCGTCGTCGACTTCGACGCCATCTCCGGCCACCGCGACGCCGTCGCCACCGAATGCCCGGGCAGTGCCCTCTACGCCCGACTCCCCGACCTGCGCGCCACGGCGGCCGGCCTCCAGGCCTCCTGACCCCGACGCGTCCGCTCCTTCCTCCCCACCTCCCTCCTTCCCCGCGTCCCGACAGGGCCGCGGGGAACTGCGCGTGGCGGAAGGCGACTCGGGCCGCCCGATCCCGGTGCCCGGCCGCCGCCCCTCCTGGTCCGTCCGACCCCCCGCGTATCGTTCATATCCGGAGGCAACACGGGAGGCGACAGCACAGTGGAAGCAGTACGGCGCTGGCGCCCGGCCTTCCCGCTGGACGTCGCCCGCACCCTGCTCCCGCTGCGCCGCGGCCCCGCGGACCCGGCGTACCGCAGCACCGGCGACGGCGCCGTCTGGCGCGCCTCCCGCACCCCGGCCGGCATCGGCACCCTGCGCGTGCTGCCGCGTCCGGCCGCCGGCGAGGTGGAGGCGAGCGCCTGGGGTCCGGGCGCGGACTGGCTCCTCGACCGGCTCCCCGCCCTGCTCGGCGCCGAGGACGTCCCGGAGGCCCTGGTCCTGCCGCCCGGCCCGCTGCGGGACGCCCAGCGCCGTACCGCCGGAGTCCGGCTGACCAGGACCGGCCTGGTGCTGGAGTCGCTGGTCCCGGCGATCCTGGAGCAGAAGGTCACCACCGACGAGGCCTACCGCGCGTGGCGCACCCTGCTGCGGGACTTCGGCACCCCGGCGCCGGGCCCGGCCGAGGGCATGCGGGTGGCGCCGTCGGCCCGCGAGTGGGCCATGGTGCCGAGCTGGGAGTGGCACCGGGCGGGCGTGGACCCCAAGCGCTCCGCGACGATCATGCGCGCGGTCCGGCTGGCGCCGCGACTGGAGGCGGCCTCGGCGATGGGCCACGAGGAGGCCTTCGCCCGCCTCACCACGGTTCCGGGCATCGGAGTCTGGACGGCCGCCGAGACCCTGCAGCGGAGCAACGGTGATGCGGACGCGGTCTCGGTCGGGGACTTCCACCTGCCCAACCTGGTCGGCTGGGCGCTGGCCGGCCGCCCCCGCAGCGACGACGCCCAGATGCTCGCCCTGCTGGAGCCCTACCGCCCCCAGCGCCACCGGGTCTGCCGCCTCCTGCTGTCCACCGGCGCCCGCGCCCCCCGCTACGGCCCCCGCCTGACCCCCAACGACCACCGCCACCGCTGAGCGGAAAGCACCGCCTGGTGTACACCCGGATGTGTACGCTTGAGTCATGACCGACGCACTGAACATCCGGGAACTGCGCGCACGCCTCGCCGAGGTGGTCACCCAGGCCGAGGCCGGAGAGATCACCGTGATCACGCGCAAGGGAGAGCGCGTCGGCGCGGTCGTGCCGATCGAGATTCTCGACGCCATAGAGGACGCGGAAGACGAGCTCCTTGCCCGTGAGGCGGAGAAGCACCGGAACGAACCCACGGTGAGCATGGCCGAACTCCTGGCGGACCTCTTCGAAGAGCCTCCGGGCGCCGCCGGGAGCGCTGCGTGAAGTACGCGTTCCGATTCACCTCGCACGCCCGGCGGAATCTACGCGGCATCGGCCAGGCTGATGCCATGCAGATTCTCGCCGCGCTCACCCTGCTCGGCGACGATCCGTATGCTGACGGACCGGATGTCAAGAAGCTGACGGGCCATGCGGGCCTCTACCGTCTCCGCGTCGGCATCTACCGCGTGGCGTACGAGATCCACGACGACGTGTTGGTGATCCTCGTCGTGAAGGTGGGCAACCGCCGCGAGATCTGCCGAAGCCTCTGATTCCTACCGCACCTCGATGAAGGCGTCGGCCCCGCGTTCGGGGCGGGCCTTCGGCGGCTCCGCCGGGCGGCCGACGGCGACGGCGCCCATCGGGTCCCAGCTGTCCGGGAGGTCCAGCGCGGCCCGTACGGTGTCGCGGCAGAACATGGTGGACGAGACCCATGCGGAGCCGTAGCCCTCGCCGGTGAGGGCGACCAGCAGGTTCTGCACGGCGGCGCCGGCGGCGACGGTGAACATCTCCCGTTCGGCGGTGGCCCGGCGCGGGTCGGGGTAGTCGTGGGAGCCGTCCATCACCAGGCAGGGCACCACCAGGTACGGCGCGTCGCGCAGGACGTTGCCGCGGGCGGTGCGCCGGGCGATCTTCGCCTCGTCCCAGCCGTCGAGTTCGCGCAGGTCGCGCTGCCAGGCGGCGAGCATCGCGTCGAGCAGCCGTACCCGGGTGTCGGGCGACTCCAGCAGCACGAACCGCCACGGCGTGGTGTGGTGCGGGGCGGGTGCGGTGACGGCGGCGGCGACGGCTCGGCGGACGGCGGCCGGGTCGACCGGCTCGGCGGTGAAGGAGCGGACGGTGCGCCGCAGGGTGACGGCCTGCCGCAGTGCCTCGGAGGTGCCGAGCCGGAACATGTCGTCCACGGCGGGCCGTACCAGCGGCCGGGTGCCGGCGCCGTCCTCGGCGGTGACCAGGTGCCCGAGTCCGCGCACGACCGCCACCGGAACGCCGGTGGCCTTGCCCTTCACCAGGTCGGCGGCGGCGGCGAGCTCGTCGGCGGTCGCGGTGACGGTCAGCTCCAGCTGGTTGCCGTGATTGTCGGTTCGCCCCCGGTGGTCCTCCAGGACGGCGATCCCGGCGGCGCCGATCGCGACGTCGGTCAGCCCGTTGCGCCAGGGCCGTCCGAAGGTGTCGGTGACGACGACGGCGAGCCGGCGGCCGGTGAGCTGCTGGAGCCGGGCCCGCAGCGCCCGGGCGGAGGCGTCCGGGTCCTCGGGCAGCAGCAGCACGGTGCCGGGGGCGGTGTTGGAGGCGTCGACGCCGGCGGCGGCCATGACGAAGCCGTTGCGGTTCTCCACGATCCGGGCCGGCCCGCGCCGGGCGACCACCCGGACGGACTCTGCGTCGATCGCGGCCTCGCGGTCGGCGGCGTGCAGCAGCCGGCCCTCGGCCTTGCTGACGATCTTCGAGGTGACCAGCAGGATGTCGCCGTCCTGGTACGTTCCCGCCTTGGCGATGAGTTCGCCCAGGTCCGCCCCGGCCTCGATCTCGGGCAGTCCCTCGACGCCGAGGATTTCCAGGGTCACTTCCGCACCTGCTCCGCCAGAGCCAGCGCCGTGCGCGCCATCTCGGCGGTGGCCTCGACGTCGGTCATCAGCAGCGGGACGGCCCGGCAGGCGATCCCGGCGGCCTCGACGGCGGCCACCGAGGCCTCGTCGGCGGTGTCCACCAGCCACCCGTCGAGCAGGCCTGCCGGTCGCCCGTCGCCACCCTCGCCCGAGCTGCTCCGCAGCGCTGCCCGGCTGCCGTAGTTCAGCGCGACCGCCTCGGCCGTGGCCTCGACGCCGACGGCGGCGAGCACCTTGTCGGCCATGCCGCGCACCGGCGCCCCGCCGATGATCGGGGAGAGCCCGACCACCGGCGCGGGTGCGGCGGCGACCGCCTCCCGGATGCCGGGGACGGCGAGGATGGTGCCGATCGAGACCACCGGGTTGGACGGCGGGAAGAGGATGACGTCCGCTTCGGCGATCGCCTCCAGCACGCCGGGCGCGGGCTTGGCGGTGTCCGCGCCGACCGGGACGATCGCCTCGGCGTCCACCGCGGCGTGCAGCTTGACCCAGTACTCCTGGAAGTGGATCGCCCGGGTGCCCTGCTCGTCGGTGATCCGCACGTGGGTCTCGACCCGGTCGTCGCTCATCGGCAGCAGCCGCACGCCCGGCTTCCAGCGCACGCACAGCGCTTCGGTGACCTGGCTGAGGCTGTACCCGGCGGTGAGCATCTGGCTGCGCACGAGGTGGGTGGCGAAGTCCCGGTCGCCGAGCCCGAACCACTCGGGGCCGACGCCGTACTCCTTCATCTCGGCCTTGATGGACCAGGTCTCGTCGGTCCGGCCCCAGCCCTGCTCCTCGTTGATGCCGCCGCCGAGGGTGTACATCACGGTGTCGAGGTCGGGGCAGACCTTGAGGCCGTAGAGGTGGATGTCGTCGCCGGTGTTGCCGATGACGGTGATCTCGTCCTGCGGTCCGACCGCTGCGCGGAGTCCGCGCAGGAAGCGCGCTCCGCCGATTCCGCCTGCCAGTGCCACGATGCGCATGGGTTCATCCTGCCACGGTCCGACTTTCCGTCAGCCCGTGATCAGTGCGACTCGGCCTGCGTCTGCTGCTCCGGGTGCCGCTCGGGGACGGCGGTGGCGCCGTACTGGTTCATCTCGGTCAGGCCCGGGGTGTAGAGGTGGATGGAGACGGCGGGTTCGAGCGCGCCGTTGACGACCTCGTGCAGATAGCCGGAGGAGAACACCCTCCCCCAGCCTCCGGCCGGGGGGACCCCCATTCCGCCGGGCCGCAGGATACGAGAGGACTCGCCCGTGTGGGTGAGGGAGCGCTCGATCAGCTCGCCCTTGACGACGCTCATCACGCCGGAGGACTCGCCGTGGTCGTGGAAGCCGCTGGACTGGCCGGGCAGCCAGCTGAGCAGCCAGACCTCGTAGCCGGGGCCGGTCTCCAGCCGGGCGTACCAGCGGGTCAGTGCGTCGTAGCGGACCAGCGGCTCCCAGCGGGCGCGGTCGGCGGCGATCTCGCGCACCAGCCGGGCGTACTCGGCGACGGTGGTGGGGTGGGCCGGCAGGTCGGTGCGGGCCAGGTGCGGGAAGGCGAGCGGGTCGCCCGCGATGGAGACGTCGCTGAGGCCGTCGGCCCACCGGAGGGTCCGGGCGTCGGTGGGGCCGCCGGTACGGGCGGTGGCGGGGCTGCGGCGGGCGAGCTTGTTGCGATCGCGGTTCCGCTTGCGGATGCGGATCATGCGCACGGGAGTCGTCCTCGGAAGTGTCGGCTGGTTCGTCGGGATCAGCCGGATCCGGGATGTCCTGGGGCGGGAATCGCGGGCGGCCTCTGTGCTTCCTGGGGGCGGCGCGCGGTGGGACGCGGGCGCCTAGATACAGCAGGAACAGAGGCGACAACAAGAGTTCACGGCACGGCGGAGGGTGGAACCGCTCCGGGGGCTGGCGAACTCTGACATGGACGTAAGGACACCGCATTCGCAGGGCGGGTGTCAAACCGAAGGGTGCGGCATTCGAGTGGGTTAGGTCCGGATCTTTCCCTGATGGGGTGATTCATCACTCTCTATGTTTCGATGGGAAGATCGTCGGGAAGGCAGGCCGATGACCGGCCTGTGGCGGTGACCGGGCGTCACTTGGTGAATGGCTGCGGATGATTCGGCACTGTTCGGGACCTTGGGGCAGAAGGTCCGGTGTGTCCGGATATGTACACTATTTGTAACGGCTTGGTGCCAGGGAGTGAATCCCGGCCCCAATACCAGAGCTCGGCTTGACTGGGCCAGAGTGACGCAACTGTAATTTCACTCGTGTCGTCAGCCGCAGGAGGCAACGGCAACCACGGGGACGCCAAGTAGGGGCAGAGGAGGCGCGCCACATGAGCGAGCTCTTTGAGCTGTTGATCGGGGACGGCATCGCGGAGGACGAGGAGGAACTCGGTTGGCAGGAGCGCGCGTTGTGCGCCCAGACCGACCCCGAGTCCTTCTTCCCCGAGAAGGGCGGCTCGACCCGCGAGGCCAAGAAGGTCTGCCTCGCCTGCGAGGTCCGCTCGGAGTGCCTGGAGTACGCCCTCGCCAATGACGAGCGCTTCGGCATCTGGGGCGGCCTCTCCGAGCGCGAGCGCCGCCGGCTCAAGAAGAGCGCGGTCTGACCGGGACGGCCCCCGGCCCCGCTGACCCTTCGACAGCGACGGACAGCCGCACAGCCGTACGGGCGCCTCACCGCGATGGTGGGGCGCTTTCGTGTTCCCGGAGCCCCCTTCACCGTCTCCGCACGCACACCCCGGACGAGGCGGTCACCCGGAGCCGTTAGTGTGGTGCGCCATCCGGTTGCCGTTCACCGGCTGTGTCCACCGAGAACTGGGGCCCGCGCACTCGATGACCGTCTACAGCCACCAGAGCGGCTTCACCGCTTCCCGGCCGCCCGCCTACCCGCGCCACCTGGTCACCGCCGTGATCGTCTCGCACGACGGCGCCCGCTGGCTCCCGCAGGCCCTGGCCGGCCTGCTGGGTCAGGACCGCCAGGTCCAGCGGATCCTCGCGGTCGACACCGGATCCACCGACAACTCTCCGCAACTGCTCACGGACACTCTCGCCGACTGGCTGCCCGACAGCGGCCCGCTGGTCCTCGGCCGCCGGGCCGGCTTCGGCACCGCCGTCGCCGAGGCAGTGTTCAACAGCCCGCCGCTGCGCCCCGAGGACCTGCCGTACCGGCTCGACCCCTCCGGCTACGACCCGGTCACCGGCGGCTGGGACGACTTCGGCGACCCGCTCGCCCAGGAGGACGACCTCGGCCGCGGCGGCCCGCGCGAGACCCGGCCGGTCGAGTGGCTCTGGCTGCTGCACGACGACTGCGAGCCGCAGACCGACGCGCTGCGCCGACTGCTCCAGGTCGCCGACTCCACCCCCAGCGCCGCCGTGGTCGGCCCCAAGCTGCGCAGCTGGTACGACCGCCGCCAGCTGCTGGAGGTCGGCGTCACCATCGCCCGCTCCGGCCGCCGCTGGACCGGCCTCGACCGCCGTGAGCAGGACCAGGGCCAGCACGACCAGGTCCGCCCGGTGCTCGCCGTCTCCAGCGCCGGCATGCTGGTGCGCCGGGACGTCTTCGAGGAGCTCGGCGGCTTCGACAAGGCCCTCCCGCTGATGCGGGACGACACGGACTTCTGCTGGCGGGTCAACGCCGCCGGCCACCGGGTGGTGGTCGCCCCCGACGCCGTGCTGCGGCACGCCGAGGCGGCCAGCCGCGAGCGCCGCGCGATCGACTGCGGTCCCTCCCACCCGCACCGGGTGGACAAGGCCGGTGCGGTCTACACCCTGCTCGCCAACTGCAAGGGCGCGCTCTTCCCCTACGTCCTGCTGCGGCTGGTGCTCGGCACCCTGGTGCGGGCCGTGACCAACCTGCTCGGCAAGGACCCGCGCCAGGCGTTCGACGAACTCGCCGGCCTCGGCCACGAACTCGTCCGCTTCCCGAGGCTGCTGGCCTCGCGCAAACGCCGCGCCCGGTCCAGGGCGGCGGACGCCCTGGACGACCGCACGCTCTTCCCGGCCCCCGGCGCCACCACCCGGCTGGCGGTCGAGGGCGTCATCGGCTCGCTCGGGATAGGGGGCGGCGACGACACCGGCGGCCGGCACGGCTCGGCCGAGGCCGGCGGCGACGAGGACGCCGAGGACCTGGTCGTCGAGCAGTTCGCGCTCGTCAAGAAGCTCGCCCGGCGCCCGGCACCGGTGCTGTTCGCGGCCCTGCTGGTGTTCGCCCTGGTCGCCTGTCGCAGCCTGCTCGGCAGCGGGGAGCTGTTCGGCGGCGCCCTGCTGCCCGCGGCCGACGGCGCCGGCGGACTCTGGTCGATGTACGCGGACGCCTGGCACCCGGTCGGCACCGGCTCCACCGCCGCCGCACCGCCGTACCTCGGTGTGCTCGCGGTGCTTTCCTGGCTGCTGTTCGACCACGCCGACCTCGCGCTCACCCTGATCGTGGTGCTCGCCGTCCCGCTGTCCGCGGTCAGCGCCTACCTGGTGTCCCGGCCGCTGCTGGACTCCAAGCTGGTCCGCGCCTGGGCCAGCGCCACCTACGCGCTGCTGCCCGCCGCGACCGGCGCGCTCGCCCAGGGCCGGATCGGCACCGCCGTGCTCGCCGTGCTGCTGCCGCCGCTGGCCCGCGCGGCCGCCGTCGCGGCCGGCCTCGGCATCCGCGAGGAGAGCGCCGCCAAGGGCGCCCGCCCGGGCTGGCGCCCGGTCTGGATGACCGTCCTGCTGCTCACCCTGGCCACCGCCTTCGTCCCGATAACGTGGGCGCTCGCGGTGCCGCTCTGCCTGGCGATGCTGGTCGTCGCGGTGCTGCGCGGCGGCGCCTTCGGCTCCGGCGGCGCGGCGCTGCGGCTGCTCGGCCTGCGCGTCCTGGTGATCCTGGCCGTGCCGGTCGCGGTGCTGGCCCCGTGGTCGCTCGAGGTGCTGTCGCACCCGCAGTGGCTGCTGCTGGAGGCCGGGCTGCCCGGCCTGCACGGCACCGGTGCGAGCGCGGCCGGCCTGCTGCTGGTCAATCCGGGCGGCGCCGGGGTGCCGCCGATCTGGCTCTCGGCGGGTGTCGTGCTGGCCGCGCTGGCCGCGCTGCTGCGGGCCGACCGCCGGCGCGCGGTGCTCGCCGCCTGGGGCGCGGCCGGCGCCGGCCTGGTCTTCGCGGTCGCGGTGGCGGGCACCTCCGTCACCCCGGCCTCCGGAGGCCCGGCGGTGCCCGCCTGGGCCGGCCCGGCCACCCTGATCGCCGGAATCGCCCTGCTGGCCGCCGCCGCGATCGGCGCCGACGGCGCCAACGCCCGCGTGGCCGGGATCGCCTTCGGCTGGCGCCAGCCGGTGGCCGCCCTGGTGGTGGCCGCGGCCGTGCTGGCTCCGCTGGGCACCGGACTGTGGTGGGCGCTGACCGGCGCCGGCGGTCCGCTGCACCGCGGCCAGGCCGACCAGGTCCCCGCGTTCATCGCGGAGGAGGCCGGCACCACCGACCGGGCCCGCACCCTGGTTGTCACCGGGGAGAAGAACGGCGGCGCGGTCCGCTACACCATGCTGCGCGGCGCGGGTCTGACGCTCGGCCAGGCCGAGTCCACCGTCGACCCGGCGACCGGCACCCAGGACGGCCTGAACAAGGTGGTCGGCAGCCTGCTGGCCGGCTCCGGCGCCGACCAGGCGAGTGCCCTGGCCGGCTACGGCATCGCCTACGTGCTGGTCCAGCAGCCGGTGATCGACGTCTTCAAGGACGTCCTGGACACCACCCCCGGTCTGGTCAAGGCCAACCAGGACGGCGCCGCCGCGCTCTGGCAGGTCAACGGCACCCCCGCGGTCCGCGCGGTGATCACCACCCCGGGCGCGAACCCGGTGGTCGTCCCGTCCGGGACCCGGGACCTGTCCGCCACCGTCCCGGCCGGCCCGGACGGCCGGGTGCTGCGGCTCGCCGAGTCCGCCGCCCCGGAGTGGAAGGCCACCGTGGACGGCACCGCGCTGGAGTCCACCAAGGTCGACGGCTGGGCCCAGGGCTTCAAGCTCCCGGCCGCCGGCGGCAAGCTGACCGTCACCCGGGAGGGCGGCGCCGCCCACACCGGCTGGATCTGGGCCCAGGTGCTGCTCGGCCTCACCATCCTGGTGCTGGCCCTGCCCGGCCGCCGCAGCCACAAGGACGACGACCTGCCCGAGGAGGTGGTGGCCGCCGCCGCGCTGGCCGCCGCCGCCCAGGCGCAGGCCCCGGCCCCCGGCAGCCGCCGGGCCCGCCGGATGGCCGAGCGCGGCGAGGGCGGCGAGGGCGCCGAGGGCGGTGCCGAGGAGTCCGGGGTGTACGACAAGCCGGGCGCGATCCCGGCGCAGCCGACCGGCGAGCCGGTGACCGGAGCCGTCCAGGCGGCCGCCGCCGTCCAGGACACCGAGCAGTACGCCGACCCGTACCAGGCGTACCAGCAGGCCGACCCGTACAGCTACGACCAGTACGCGGCCCAGCAGCCGGTCGCCGCGCCGTACGGCGGCCAGGGGTACGACGCCCACGGCTACGACGCCCACGGGTACGACGGCCAGCAGCAGGGCTACGAGCAGCCGTACCAGCCCGAGCAGCAGCCGTACGGCTACGACGCCCACGGGTACGACGGCCGTCAGCAGCAGCCGGACCAGCAGCCCTGGCTGCCCGGCCAGCAGCAGGGCGAGCCCTACTACGACCCGAACGACCCCAACGGCCCCGGCCGGTACCCGCACCAGCACGGATCGGGGAGCTGACCCGCGATGAAGAAGCCCGCATTCAGGAAGAAGTCCGGCGCCGGCGAGGCTGCCGAGCCGGCCGGGCCCGCCTTCGCGGCGGAGCCGTCCGGGCCGGCCCCGGCCGCCCGCCCCGGCCGCAGCCGGTTCGCCGGGGGGGCCGGAGCCGCCGGCGGTGCGGCCAGGACCACCCAGTCCCTGCTCGCCGCGGCCGTGGTGCTCGCGGCGGTGTTCGGGATCGCCGAGCTGCGCCCGCCGGCCGTCCCGGCCAAGGCGGCCGCCGGAGCCGCCCCGACCACCGCGCAGGTCGAGCGGACGGCGGCGGTCTGCCCGCAGCCGATCCAGGGTCTGACCGGCTCGACCACGCTCACCGCCTACACCCCGCCCGGGACGGGCTCCGCCACCGGCGGGGCCGGCTGGCTCTCCGACGCGGCCGCACCCGCCGTGCCCGCCGCCCAGCCGACCGCTGCCCCGGCCACCCCGACGGCACCCGCCACCCCGGCCCCGACCGGTTCGGGTGCCCCGAGCGCCCCGGCCCAGGACAAGAACGCGGCGCCCGCCGACGCCCGGCTGACCCTGTCCAAGCCCGGCACCCCGGCCACCGGCCCGGCCGCCAACGGCGACGCCGCACCGGGCGCCGGGGCCGTCGCCACCGGCGCCCTCGCCCCCGGCTTCACCGTCACCCAGACCACGGTGGTCACCGAGCAGCGCGGCCTCGGCCTGTCCGGCCTCACCTGCACCCCGGCCGGGACCAGCTTCTGGTTCGCCGGGGCCAGCACCGCCGGCGACCGGGTCGACTACCTCAGCCTGGTCAACACCGAGTCCACCGCCGCGGTGGTGGACATCAAGCTGTACGGCGACAAGGGCCTGATCGACAACGACGCCGCCAACGGGATCACCGTCTCGCCCGGCAGCTCCCAGGCCATCCTGCTGCCGACCATCAGCAAGGGCGCGGTCACCGACCTCGCGGTGCACGTGGTGGTGCGCTCCGGGCGGGTCGGCGCCGCGCTGCACGCCGCCGACGGCGCCAAGGGCGCCGACTGGGTCCCGGCCTCGGCCGACCCGGCCCCCACCCAGGTGCTGCCCGGCCTGCCCGCCGACACCGCCTCCGCCCGCCTGGTGGTCTGGGCACCGCCGGAGGACGACGCCGACCTGAAGATCCAGCTGTCCGGCAAGAACGGCTGGTTCAGCCCGGCCGGCAACGAGTCGATCCACGTCAAGGCGGGCATGGTGGCCGCCGTCGACCTCGGCAAGGTCACCCGGGACGAGGTCGCCGGGCTGCGGCTGTCGCCCAGCGACGACAAGCACCGCACCCCGGTCGTGGCCGGGCTGCGGATCGACCGGGCGGCGGCCAACGGCAAGACCGACGCGGCCTGGCTGGCCGGCAGCAACCCGGTCGGCGCCCGCGCCACCGTCGCCGACAACCGGGCCGGCGCCTCCACCCTCTACCTGACCTCCAGCGGCGAGGCCGCCACCGTCCGGGTCACCGCCTCGGCCGGCAGCGGCGGCGGCACCCCGGCCACCAAGGAGGTCCAGATCCCGGCCGGCGGCACGGTCGCCCTCCCGGCGCCCGAGCCCGCCGGGCTGAACGGCGTCTTCGCGCTCACCGTGGAGACCGTCTCCGGCGGCCCGGTGGTGGCCGCCCGGATGCTGTCCCTGCCGGCCAAGGACGTGCCGATGTTCACCGTCCAGGCGCTGCGCGACGACCGCAGCACCGTCAAGGTCCCGCAGGCCGGCCAGGATCCGGGCGTCGTCCTGCGCTGAGCCGGAGCCCGCGCCGGGGCCGCCCCCGGCGCGGGCCGTGACCCCTCACCGCCTCCGGGCGCGCCCCTCGGCTCCCGGGTGCTCAGTCCTCGTCGTAGCGCGGGTCGATGGCGTCCGGCGACAGCCCCAGCAGCTCGGCGACCTGCTCGATCAGGATCTCGTGCACCAGCGCCGCGCGGTCCTCCCGGGTCTTCGCCCGGATCTCCACCGGCCGCCGGTACACCACGATCTGGCTCTTGCGTCCCTGCTTGCCCGGCGACACCCGCCCCAGCGGCACGCCGTCCTCGGCGTCGGCGCCGTCCGGCTCGTGCAGCGGGACCTCCTGGACGGCGAACTCCACCTCGATCAACTGTGGCCAACGCCGTTCGAGGCGTTCCACCGACTCGCGCACGTAGTCGTCGAACAGTTCGGAGCGGGTGAGCGAGATCGGCACCTGGGGTGGAGCCAGCGGGCCGCGCAGGCCCCTGCCGTGCCGGTCGCGGTGCCGGGGGCGGCGCGCTGGGCCTGTCGATGACTGCGGTGCGGAGCTGTCCATATCACTGCCGAGGGTAGTCCTTGGAGGGTCGGAAGTGGACCACTCCGACCGGGAATCGCACGGGGCGTTGGATACGCGGCCCCGGCGCCCGGACGGCGACACGGCACCCCCTCCGGGCAGGCGGTCTTCGCTCCCCGGCGGGGAGTGCGGTACCGTCCACCTTCGTGAGCTCTGTACGTCGTTGTTCGCGGACCGCGTGCGGCCGGCCGGCCGTCGCAACGCTGACGTACGTCTACGCGGACTCCACCGCCGTCCTCGGCCCGCTCGCCACCTACGCCGAGCCGCACTGCTACGACCTGTGCGCCGAGCACGCCGAGCGCCTCACCGCCCCGCGCGGCTGGGAGGTCGTCCGGCTCGCCGCCGAGGCCGGTCCGCTGCGCCGCAGCAGCGACGACCTGGAGGCGCTGGCCAACGCCGTGCGCGAGGCCGCGCGCCCGCCGACCACCCGTCAGGGCCGCGGTCCCGAGGGCGAGTCCACCGAGAGCGGCCGCCGCGGCCACCTCCGGGTCCTGCGCTCGCCCGACAACTGAGTCCTCACCCGGCACGGGACGTTCGCCCGGCCCGGGTACGCTGCCCGTCTACCGTCACCGCGCCCGTCGACCGGACACGCGGTGGCCCCGACATGCAGTGATCAGTCCTAAGACCAGGGTGGAGCCGCAGTGCGCGACCTCAAGCAGCTCGTGAAGGCGTACGACGTCCGGGGCGTCGTCCCGGACCAGTGGGACGAGAGCCTCTCCCGGGCCTTCGGCGCCGCGTTCGTGCAGGTCACCGGCGCGTCCGCGATCGTGGTCGGGCACGACATGCGGCCCTCCTCCCCGTCGCTGAGCCTCGCCTTCGCCGAGGGCGCCGCGGCCTACGGCGCCGACGTGGTGCAGATCGGGCTGTGCTCCACCGACCAGCTGTACTACGCCAGCGGCAAGCTCGACCTGCCCGGCGCGATGTTCACCGCCAGCCACAACCCGGCCCAGTACAACGGCATCAAGCTGTGCCGGGCCGGCGCCGCCCCGGTCGGCCAGGACACCGGCCTGGCCGAGATCCGTGAGCTGGTCGAGTCCTGGACCGCGGAGGACGACACCGTCACCGTCCCGGCCAAGGACGTGAAGCAGGGCGAGCTGTCCGCCCAGGACACCCTGCGCGGCTACGCCGACCACCTGCTGGGCCTGGTCGACCTCACCGCGATCCGCCCGCTCAAGGTCGCGGTGGACGCCGGCAACGGCATGGGCGGCCACACCGTGCCGACCGTCTTCGACGGCCTGCCGATCGAGCTCGTCCCGATGTACTTCGAGCTGGACGGCACCTTCCCGAACCACGAGGCCAACCCGCTTGACCCGAAGAACCTGGTCGACCTCCAGGCCAAGGTCCGCGAGGTCGGCGCCGACCTGGGCCTGGCCTTCGACGGCGACGCCGACCGCTGCTTCGTCGTGGACGAGCGCGGCGAGCCGGTCTCCCCGTCGGCGATCACCGCCCTGGTCGCCGCCCGCGAGATCGCCCGCGCCCGGGCGGCCGGCGAGACCGAGCCGACGATCATCCACAACCTGATCACCTCCTGGACCGTCCCCGAGGTGGTCCGCGAGCTCGGCGCCAAGCCGGTGCGCACCCGGGTCGGCCACTCCTTCATCAAGCAGGAGATGGCCGAGACCGACGCCGTCTTCGGCGGCGAGCACTCCGCGCACTACTACTTCCGCGACTTCTGGCGGGCCGACACCGGCATGCTGGCCGCGCTGCACGTGCTGGCCGCGCTCGGCGGGCAGCCGGGCACGCTGTCCGAGCTCACCGCCGAGTACGACCGCTACGCCGCCTCCGGCGAGATCAACAGCACCGTGGCCGACCAGGCCGCCAGCACCGCCGCCGTCCGCGCCGCCTACGCCGGCGGGGAGGGCACCACGGTGGACGAGCTGGACGGCCTGACCGTGGCCGGCCCGGACTGGTGGTTCAACCTGCGCGCCTCCAACACCGAGCCGCTGCTGCGCCTGAACGTCGAGGCCAAGGACCCGGCGAAGATGGCCGAGCTGCGCGACGGCGTGCTCGCCGTCGTCCGCGGCTGAGCGGCGCCCGGCCCGGCGAACGCCGCCGGGGGCCCGAGCAGAGCGCCTGACCACGGGCGCCGGTGCCCCGGCCGGTAGGGTTTCCTATCGGCCGGGGCACCTCCGTGCCACCACCGAACTTTGGAGAGCCCCATGAAGCTCGAATCCTTCCTGCTGGAGATCCTGGTCTGCCCGCAGTGCCGGGCCGCGCTCGCCGAGGGCGGCACCGAGGAGCAGCCCGAGCTGGTCTGCACCGGTGCGGACTGTGGTCTCGCGTACCCGGTCCGGGAGGGCATTCCGGTCCTCCTGGTGGACGAGGCCCGCCGCCCGGCCTAATCCTGGGGAGGAAGCCCCACCCCGACCGCCCGGCGCGCAACGGAGCGCGCGCCCAGGACCGCAGCCGGAGGTTCGCCGCATGCTCGACGACGCCCTGCTCGACGACCCGGCCGCCCTCCAGCGCGCCGACCGGGACCGCGCCCTGCTGGCCCTGGCCGGCGCCGGCGCGCGGGTCCGCACCGCGCTGCGGCAGGCCGAGGCGGCCGGCCTCGACCGGCTGCGTCCGGACGGCCGCCCGCGCGCCGTCCTGGTCGCCGGACACGGCAGCGCGCTGACCGCCGCAGAGATGCTGTCCGCGCTGGCCGGCACGGCCTCCCTGATCACGTCGCTGCCGCCGGCCGAGGCGGCCGCGCCGCGCACCGACCGGGCCGGCGCCCGGCCCGCCTTCACCGCCGGCCTCGGCTGGCAGCTGCCCGGCTGGGCGGGCCCGCTGGACCTGCTGGTGATCAGCTCCGCCGACGGCGGCGAGCAGGGCCTGGTCGGCCTCGCCGAGCAGGCGTACGCGCGCGGCTGCGCGATCGTCGTCACCGCCCCGGCCGGCAGCGCGCTGGCCGAGGCCGCGCTACAGGTGCGCGCGCTGCCGCTGCCGTTCGTGGCCTCGGTGCCGGCCGAGGACCTCACACCCGTTCCGGCCGCCGAGCCGGACCTGCCGGCCGAGGACCCGGCGGCGCTCTGGTCCCACCTCACCCCGCTGCTGGCGCTCGCCCAGAAGATCGGCCTCACCCAGCTCCCGTACGACGCGCTGCCGGCCGTCGCCGACCTGCTGGACGCCACCGCTGTGCGCTGCCGCCCGGACGCCGCCGCGTACACCAACCCGGCGAAGGGCCTGGCCGCCCGGCTGGCCGGGACGGTCCCGCTGCTGTGGGCCGAGGGCCCGATCGCCGGGGCGGCCGCCACCCGGTTCGCCGCCCAGCTGGCCGACCGGGCCGGGCGCCCGGCGCTGGCCGGGCCGCTGCCGCAGGTGCTCACCGCCCACCGCGGCATGTTCACCGGGCAGTTGGGCGCGGGCGTCGACCCGGACGACTTCTTCCGCGACCGGGTCGAGGAGCCGGATCCGCTGCACTTGCAGGTCCTGCTGCTGCGGCACGCCCCGGGAGCGGCCGGCGCGGCGGCGGAGGACGGGCAGGACGGCCCGGCCGAGGTCCCGGAGGAGGACGCCGGGCCGCGCAGCTTCGGCGTGACCCGGGCGCACCGGCTGGCCGCCGCGCACGACGTCCGGCTGACCGAGTACGCGAGCGCCCGGCCGGACGCGCTGCACGCACTGGCCGACCTGGTCGCGCTGACCGACTTCGCCGCCGTCTACCTGGGCCTCGCCGCCGCGCATTCCTGAGACGGCCGCCCGGGCGGAACCTCCCGGCCGGGTACGGTAGCCGCATGAGTACCGAAGGCGGCACCAAGGCACTGATCGCGGCACTGTCCGCGAACCTGGCGATCGCGGCGGGCAAGTTCACCGCCTTCGGCTTCACCGGTTCCTCCTCGATGCTCGCCGAGGGCGTGCACTCGGTGGCCGACTCCGGCAACCAGGTGCTGCTGCTGATCGGCGGCAAGCGGGCGCGCCGGGCGGCCGACGAGGAGCACCCCTTCGGGTACGGCCGCGAGCGCTACGTGTACGGCTTCCTGGTGGCCATCGTGCTGTTCAGCGTCGGTGGCCTGTTCGCGATCTACGAGGGCTGGCACAAGATCAGCCACCCGGAGGCGCTGGACTCCTGGGGCTGGGCGGTCGGTGTGCTGCTCTTCGCCATCGTCATGGAGGGCTGGTCCTTCCTGACCGCGATGCGGGAGTCGGACAAGGCCAAGGGCAAGCAGAGCTGGGTGCAGTTCATCCGCACCGCCAAGGCGCCGGAGCTGCCGGTGGTGCTGCTGGAGGACACCGGCGCGCTGATCGGCCTGGTGCTCGCGCTGTTCGGCGTCGGGCTCACCGTGATCACCGGCGACGGCGTCTGGGACGGCGTCGGCACCCTGTGCATCGGCGTCCTGCTGGTGGTGATCGCCGTGGTGCTCGCCCTGGAGACCAAGTCGCTGCTGCTCGGCGAGTCGGCCTCCAAGGAGTCGGTGCGCCGGATCCGGGAGGCGCTGGTGGACGGCGAGGCCGTCATTCGCGTGATCCACATGCGGACCCTGCACCTCGGGCCGGAGGAGCTGCTGGTCGCGGCCAAGATCGCCGTCAATGCGGAGGACAGCGCAGCCCGGGTGGCGGAGGCGATCGACGCCGCCGAGGAGCGGGTCCGCGCGGCCGTCCCGATCGCCCGGGCGATCTACCTGGAGCCCGACGTCTACAGCGCCGAGAAGGCCGCGGCGGGCGACGACCCGGCTGCCACGCCCGGCGGTCCCGGCCCCGGCGCAGAGCACTGACCCCAGCCTGGGGCCCGGCTTGAGAGCGGCTCGGACCGGGGGCCGAAATCGGTCATCGGCGGACGGCCGACGGGGCCGTCAGTGTAGATTCGTCACCAGAGCCAGAACGTCGCTGCTGATGGCGGTCGATCGGCGGTCCGCGCCCGTAGGGTGTGCGCCGGTCGAGGGAGAGAGGTCCTCCGACGGTTTGTGCTGCGCAACGGGAAGCCGGTCCACCACCACGGACCCGGCCGTCCCGGCGTGGCCGTGCACCCGTACGGCCAGACGCACGCGACGCACGCCCGGACCTTCGGCCCCACCCCATCAGCGAGGAGCAGACGCATGTCGACCGACATCACCGGTGACTTCAAGGTCGCCGACCTTTCCCTGGCGCCGTTCGGCCGCAAGGAGATCCAGCTGGCCGAGCACGAGATGCCCGGTCTGATGGCGATCCGCGCCGAGTACGCCGAGTCGCAGCCGCTGGCCGGCGCCCGCATCACCGGCTCGCTGCACATGACCGTGCAGACCGCCGTCCTGATCGAGACCCTGACGGCGCTCGGTGCCGAGGTCCGCTGGTGCTCCTGCAACATCTTCTCCACCCAGGACCACGCGGCCGCCGCCATCGCCGTCGGCCCGGAGGGCACCCCGGAGAACCCGCAGGGCGTGCCGGTCTTCGCCTGGAAGGGCGAGACCCTGGAGGAGTACTGGTGGTGCACCGAGCAGGCCCTGACCTGGCCTGACGGCAAGACCCCGAACATGATCCTGGACGACGGCGGCGACGCCACCCTGCTGATCCACAAGGGCGTCGAGTTCGAGAAGGCCGGTGCCGCGCCGGACCCGGCCACCGCGGACAACGACGAGTTCCGGATCATCCTGGAGCTGCTCAACCGCACCCTCAAGGACACCCCGAACAAGTGGACCGAGGTCGCCTCCACCATCAAGGGCGTGACCGAGGAGACCACCACCGGTGTCCACCGCCTGTACGAGATGCACCGTGACGGCAAGCTGCTGTTCCCGGCCATCAACGTCAACGACGCCGTCACCAAGTCGAAGTTCGACAACAAGTACGGCTGCCGCCACTCGCTGATCGACGGCATCAACCGCGCCACCGACGTCCTGATCGGCGGCAAGGTCGCGGTCGTCGCCGGCTACGGCGACGTGGGCAAGGGCTGCGCCGAGTCGCTGCGCGGCCAGGGCGCCCGCGTGATCATCACCGAGATCGACCCGATCTGCGCGCTCCAGGCCGCGATGGACGGCTACCAGGTCACCACCCTGGAGGAGGTCGTCTCGATCGCCGACATCTTCATCACCACCACGGGCAACAAGGACATCATCCTTGCCTCGCACATGGAGAAGATGAAGCACCAGGCGATCGTCGGCAACATCGGCCACTTCGACAACGAGATCGACATCGCGGGCCTGGCGAAGCTGCCCGGCATCGTGAAGACCGAGGTCAAGCCGCAGGTCCACGAGTGGCGCTTCGCCGACGGCCACACCATCATCATGCTGTCCGAGGGCCGCCTGCTGAACCTGGGCAACGCGACCGGCCACCCGTCCTTCGTGATGTCCAACTCCTTCGCCAACCAGACGATCGCCCAGATCGAGCTGTTCACGAAGACCGAGCAGTACCCGATCGGCGTCTACGTGCTGCCGAAGCACCTGGACGAGAAGGTCGCCCGCCTGCACCTCGACGCGCTGGGCGTGAAGCTGACCACCCTGACCCAGGAGCAGGCCGACTACATCGGCGTTCCGGTCGAGGGCCCGTACAAGGCCGAGCAGTACCGCTACTGATCGGTTGACGATCCGACGGCCGGCGCCCTCCCCTCCGGGGGCGCCGGCCGTCGGCGTTCGCGGGGCGCGTCAGCGGGTCCAGGCCCCCTCGTCCGCGCCGAGCACGCCGAACTGCTTGAGCAGACCGGCGAGCCCGCCCACCGCCTGGACCGACGGGATCCCTGCCGCGGTGCCGTTGGCGCAGAGCCGGACGCCCTTCTCGACCCGGCACACCGGGGTGCCGCCGTTCGGCCGGCCGTCCGCGAACACCCCGAAGCCTTCCGGCTGGACCGTGACGCTCAGCCACTTGCCGTCGACGGTGTACGACAGGATGGCGCTCCACGGTGGCTCGGAGTCCTTGGTGGGCCGGTGGATCTCGGCGTTCCGCAGCTTGAGATCGGCGGGCACGCCGGCCGGCCGCACCGGGAACGGGACGTCCCGGCTGCCGAACTCGACGCCGGCCGCGACCCGGAGCAGGTCGTCCTGGATCTTCGCCCCGTACCAGACGGTGGCGCGCAGTTCGGCCCAGCGGCCGGAGGCGGTCATCCAGCGCAGGCCGGTGGTGGTCCCCGACTCATCGGTGACCAGCCAGTGGGCCTCCCGGCCGGCGACCGCGGGCGCGGTGACGGTGTGCGTACCGGGGGCGGGGGACCCGCCGGGGCCGTGCAGCAGTTCGAGCTTCAGGTCGGGGACCGCGTTGAGGACGGCCGTGGTGGTGGCCGCGGTGACGACGGACCGGTCGTCGCTGTTCGCGTAGCCGACGGCCGGACGGGCCAGCCACGGCGGCAGCCAGCCGAAGCGGACCTCCGTGCTCAGCGGACCGGTGGCGGCCGTCGGCGTCGGCGCGGCGGTCGGGGACGGCGCGAGCGAGGACGGGGCGGTGGGCGCGGGGCCGGCCGGTACGGGCGGTCCGCCGGACGGGCGCAGCAGCAGTACGCCCGCCAGGACGGCAGCGGTCGACCCGGCCACCACGCCGATCAGGGCCTGCCGGCGGCGGCGCAGCCGGCCCCGCCCGCGGGCGATCACGGCCGAGGCGTCGAGTGCGGCGGGCGGCGCCGGGGCCTCGGCGAGGGCGCTCAGCCGGGCGGTCAGATCACGCTGCTCGTGCGACCTCATGACGTCCTCTCGGCGGTGGCGGGGCGGGTGGTGAGCGTCGTCCGGAGGGTGGCGAGAGCCCGTGAGGTCTGGCTCTTCACATTGCCCGAAGAGCAGCTCATCGCGTCAGCGGTCTGATCGACCGTGAGGTCGCAGTAGTACCGGAGCACCACGGTGGCCCGCTGCTTGGGCGGCAGCGCGGCCAGTGCCTCGCGCAGGTCGAGCTGGGCGTCGAGGTCGGCTGCCACCGCCGCGACGTCCAGCGGCGCCGTCGTCCGCGAGGTCCGCCGCCACCAGGACGAGCGCTGCTCGGCGAGGAAGGTGTTGACCAGCACCCTGCGGGCGTAGCCGTCCAGGTTCTCGACCCGGCCGGCCCGTGACCAGTTCACGTACAGCTTGGTCGCGCACTCCTGCACCAGGTCGTCGGCCCGGTGCCAGTCCCCGCACAGCAGATAGGCGACCTTGCGCAGCCAGCCGCTCCGGGAGGCCACGTACTCCGTGAACTCCACGTCGCGCGTCTGCTTCGCCATCCGCACCCCCTCTCGTCGTGGCGGCGGCGCCTTGCCGCGCCGTCCGCCGCTCTAATGCGGGCACCCGGTCGGAAGGTTGCATGCGGAGTGCGCACGTAGGCTTTCCGGCATGCCCAACGGCCGGTACTCGCTCCACACAGCCACGACTCCCTTTGGCCACGACCACGTCCTGCTCGGTGAGGAGCGCTTCAGCTGCGCCCCCGGGGCGGCCGGGTGGCGGTACGTCTCCAAGACCTACGCACCGGACGGCCGGGTGCTCGGCAGCACCGACCTCACACTGGACTCGCGCGCCCGGCCGCTGCGGATGGAGCTGCGGGCCGGCGGCTGGCAGGTGCGCGGCGGGGCGGTGGACGGGGTGGCCTGGGTCCGTACCGACGCGGCCGACCCGGGCGGCGAGCACGCGACCGAGGGCCACGACCGGGCGCACGCCTTCACCGGCCGCTCGCCCGGCTTCCTGGTCGCCACCGCCCGGCTGCTGCGGCTGCGGGAGGGGGCGAGCGCGCGGGTGCGGCTGGTGGCCTTCACCGAGCCGGTGCTGGCGCCGCGCACCCTCGACCAGGGGTGGCTGCTGGAGGGCGTCGACACGCACCCGACGGATTCCGGGCCGCTGCTGGTCGAGCGCTACCAGGTGGCGGACCTGGAGACGGGGGAGCAGCAGGTCGTGCACCTGGCCGGGGACGTGGTGCTGGCGGCGGAGGGGATCGAGCTGGAGGAGCTGGAGTCGCCGCCGAACGCCTGGCGGGTGGGGACCGAGGAGGAGTAGCGGGCCCGTACGGCCGTGGCGGCCCGCCTCAGGCGGGCGGGGCGAAGCCGGTGTCGGCCGCGGGCTTGTCGAGGGGGGACTTGTCGAGGGAAAGAGCCGCAGGGGCGGCGGGTGCAGTGGGTGCGGCCGGTGCGGCCGGTGCGGCGGGCGGCACGGGCACCGGCGGTGCGGCGGGTGCGCCGGCCGGCGCCGCGGGCGCGGGCTGTGCCGGCAGACCGAGGACCCGGACGGGCCGTCCGTCGGCCGGGCCCGCCGGAGCCGCAGGGAGCGGACCGGAGGCCCGACGGGGAGCGGGCACCTGGGCGGGGGCCGGCTGGGCAGGTACCGGCCCGGCCGTCCGCAGCTGTTCCTGGGCCCGCATCCACTCCCGCCGCTGGCGCTCGGTGAGCACCGCGCCCAGGTACGCCGCCGGGTGCAGTCCCGGTGCGATCGGGTGGCCGATCAGGGCGGACAGGTCCTCGGCCAGCCGGGAGGACATCTGCTGCATCACTGCCGGGTCCAACTGGCCGATCCGGCCCAGAAGCTGGCGGATGGCCAGCCAGAGCGGCTCCGGCACGGCGGACAGGTCCATCGCGACCAGCTCGTGGCCCATCGCCTGCAACAGGTGCGGGTGCACCGGCGGCAGCGGGGAGGCGGAGCCGCCCGCCCCCGGGGTGCGCTCGCGGACGACCACCGTCCCGGCGAAGATGTCGCCGAGCCGCTTGCCCTCCGAGTGCACCGCCGAGGTGATCACGGCCGGGGCACCGGTCAGCGCGATCATCTCGAAGAAGCCGACCAGCCCGCGTACCAGCGAGTGCCGGAACCGCACCGGCCCGCCGTCGGTGCGCACCACCCGCAGGCCGAGTGCGGCCTTGCCGAGCGAGCGGCCGCGGGTGAGGGTCTCGACCATCACGGGCACGGCCACCAGGAAGAACACCATCAGGCCGATCATCGTGGCGGCCAGCGCCGCGCCGTCGAGGCCGATCAGGGCGAGGCCCAGCAGCAGCGTGAACACCAGAAAGGCGGCGAACTCCACCAGCAGGTCGATCACGATCGCCAGTGCCCTGCTCGGAAGCTTCGCCGTCTGGAGGCCGAGTACGACCGCCTCACCCGTCACCAGGTCGCTCAAGACACCTGTCCGTTCACGCTCTTGGAGCCCGTACGGCTCGCCCATGAAGATTCGCTCCTGGGAGCGCGACAGTGCCGGGGGAGGGAATCACCCCGGATCGGCTCCCCGTGACCCGCTCTCCGCAGTCTGATCCGCAGCCGCAAACATACGGGGCCCGGCGGGCGCACGGGAAGTGAGATCCCGACGGCCGCGGTGGCGGCCGCTGCTGGCATGCTGGGCCGCACGTGTCCGCCCGGACCCGCCCGCCCGCGCATGCACGTCCGCGCCCGCCGCCGATCATGGAGCCGCCGAAATGGACCTGGACGTCTTCGTCGCCACCCACCAGGGGGAGTGGGCCCGGCTGGACGCCCTCGCCCGCCGGCGCCGGCTCAGCGGAGAGGAGGCCGACGAGCTGGTGACGCTCTACCAGCGCGCCACCGGCCACCTCTCCAAGGTCCAGGCCGCCGCGCCGGACCCGGCTCTGGTGAGCCGGCTGACCGGCCTGGTCTCCCGTGCCCGCAGCGCGGTGACCGGCGCCCGGACCAACGGCTGGCAGGACGTCGCCCGCTACTACACGGTGAGCTTCCCGGCCGCGCTCTACCGCGCCCGCCGCTGGTGGGTGCCGGTGGCGATCGTCTCGATGGCCGCCACCGCACTGCTCGCGTGGTGGATGGCCACCCACCCCGAGGTCCGCAACAGCCTGGTCGCGCCCGAGCACCTCCAGGAGCTGACCCGCCCCGGCGGCCAGTACGAGACCTACTACTCGGACAGGCCGGCCAGCTCCTTCGCGGCCCAGGTCTGGACGAACAACGCCTGGATCGCCGTGCAGTGCCTGCTGTTCGGGATCGCGCTGGGTATTCCGGTGCTCTACGTGATGTGGACCAACGTGGTCAACCTCGGCATCGGCGTCGGACTGATGGCCTCCGCCGGGCGCCTCGACGTCTTCCTCGGCCTGCTCATTCCGCATGGCCTGCTGGAGCTGACCGCGGTCTTCGTGGCAGGCGGTCTCGGCCTGCGCCTCGGCTGGACCGTCATCGACCCCGGCCCGCGCACCCGCTCGGTGGCACTGGCGGAACAGGGCCGCGCGATCATCGGGATGTCGATCGGCCTGGCGACGGTACTGGCGGTCTCCGGTGTGCTCGAAGCCTTCGTGACCCCGTCCGGCCTGCCGACCTGGGCCCGCATCTCCATCGGAGTGCTGGCCGAGGTGGCCTTCCTCCTCTACGCCCTGGTGCTGGGCCGAAGGGCCGCCGAGGCCGGAGAGTTCGGCGATCTGGACGCGGCCGACCGGGCGGACCTCCAGCCCGTCGCAGCCTGAGCCGGCGTGATCAACAGGCTTCTGACCTGCTACTCTTCTACTCGTCCCGGCCAAACCATTGACGTGGTGAGGGTGGGCTAGTAGGTTTGAACGGTTAGGACTGACTGGACAACGGTCGGACCCGGGCGTTAGTGTCTACGACACCGCCGAATCGAGGCGAGCGCATTTCACGAAATGTGCACCCTCCGACGAAGCAAATCCCGCGGACTGAACACTCTGAAGCCTTTGATAGGCTTCGGGACGAAGTTCGCAGGAAATCCCACCAGCGGGAATCGGACGAATGAAACTCCGGAAAACGGAGCGGAAAACATCTGATAAGCTGGAAACACGAAAGAACGAAGCCCGGAGGGTCCGCTGGAAGGCGGTCCGAAGG
>NZ_JBFBFA010000052.1:0-43815 GCF_040683915.1 Kitasatospora sp. NPDC093102
GCCTGCCTGGGTCATCAGCCGGGCGACGGTTGCGGCGTCCAGGCCCGCCGGCCCGGCACCGGTGCCGGGCTGGTCGGCGGGGGCTGTGTCTGTCGGCTCGTGGCGGGTGGCGCCGCCGCCGTCGGGGTGGTGGTTGCCCGGATCGCCGGGGTGCGTGGTGGTTTCCGTCCCGGAGCCGGTGTCGGGCTCGGCGGCCAGGGCCGTGTGCGCTGCCTGGCGGGCGAGGCGGTCCCGGTAGGCGTCTGTGGGTTCGTCGTAGGGTCTGCTGTCCCGGATGCCGTATTCAGTGTGGGTGTAGACGGCGATCCGCCGGCCGGGGGGGCCGTGCAGTTTCACGTCCCACTTGAAGTGCTGGGGTGCGTTCTCCGGTGCCGGCGGGGCACCGATCCCTATGCCGAGAACGTGGGCGGTGCGGCCGGGTTTGCAGGTGCCTTCGGTCTGGGTGGGCAGGTCCCACTCCAAGGGGTCTTCGCTCGCGGGCGACTCGAGGGAGTCGTCGCTGAGCGGGGTGAAGGACAGGTAGGCCTTCCCGTCGTCGTCGAACAGCAGCCGACCCGTCAGCTTCGTGTTCGCGAACACGTCCCGGGACTCATCGGGGATGCCGATGTGCAGGCCGTCGTAGTTGATCTTGGTGGCTGAGGAGTGGACCGTGAACTCTTCCGGCGCACGGCAGTGGTAGCGGGGCTCGCCGGGGGGTGTGGTGGGGCCGCCCGCGGTGGCGGGGTGCGCGGACAGGGGGGCCGAGGCCGTGTCCGCTGCCTGGCGGGCGAGGCGGGCCCAGTAGGCGTCCGGGGGTTCGTCGTAGGGTCTGCTGTCCCGGATGCCGTATTCGGTGTGGGTGTAGACGGCGATCCGCTGGCCGGGGGGGCCGTGCAGTTTCACGTCCCACTTGAAGTGCTGGGGTGCGTTCTTCGGTGCCGGCGGGGCACCGATCCCTATGCCGAGAACGTGGGCGGTGCGGCCGGGTTTGCAGGTGCCTTCGGTCTGGGTGGGCAGGTCCCACTCCAAGGGGTCTTCGCTCGCGGGCGACTCGAGGGAGTCGTCGCTGAGCGGGGTGAAGGACAGGTAGGCCTTCCCGTCGTCGAACAGCAGCAGACCCGTCAGCTCCCTGCCCCCGAAAACGTCCCGGGACTCCTCGGGGATGCCGATGACCAGGCCGTTGTAGCTGATCTTGGTGGCTCCGGAGTGGACCGTGAACTCCTCCGGCACACGGCAGTAGTAGCGGGGCTCATCGGGGGGTGTGGTGGGGCCGCCGTCCGCGGTGGCGGGGTGCGGGGCTGGGGGTGGGGGGGCTGGTGGTGGGGTGGCTGTGGCCGCGGCGGGATCCTCGCCGTGGGTGTGGGTGGGTTCGGGGTGGGAGGTGTGGGCGTGGGCGAGGTCTTTGGCGTGGTCGTGGGCGGCGGTGAGGGCGAGGTGGTGGGGGTCGGTGCCGGGGGGGAGGCCGGTGGGGTTGTCGTGCAGGGTTTGGAGGGATTTGCGGTAGTGGTCGGCGATGGCGTGGGCGGCGGCCTGGTGTTGCGGGGTGTCTGGGGTGAGGTGCAGGCCTGCCTGGGTCATCAGCCGGGCGACGGTTGCGGCGTCCAGGCCCGCCGGCCCGGCACCGGTGCCGGGCTGGTCGGCGGGGGCTGTGTCTGTCGTCTCGTGGCGGGTGGCGTCGCCGTCGCCGGGGTGGTGGCCGCCCGGATCGCCGGGGTGCGTGGTGGTTTTTGTCCCGGCCGGCCTTGGCTTGTTGGCCAGGGCCGTGTCCGCTGCCTGGCGGGCGAGGCGGTCCCGGTAGGCGTCTGTGGGTTCGTCGTAGGGCCGGCTGTCCCGGATGTCGTGATCGGGGTGGGTGTAGACGGCGATCCGCCGGCCGGGGGGGCCGTGCAGTTCCACGTCCCACTCGAAGTGCTGGGGTGCGTTCTCCGGTGCCGGCGGAGCACCGATCCGGAGGCCGAGGACGTAGGCGCCCTTGCCGGGCTTGCAGGTGCCTTCGGTCCGGGTGGGCAGGTCCCACTCCAAGGGGTCTTCGCTCGCGGGCGACTCGAGGGAGTCGTTGCTGGGCGGGGTGAAGGACAGGTAGGCCTTCCCGTCGTCGTCGTACAGCAGCCGACCCGTCAGCTTCGTGTTCGCGAACGCGTCCCGGGACTCCTCGGGGATGCCGATGTGCAGGCCGTCGTAGTTGATATGGGCGGCTGCGGAGCGGACCGTGAACTCTCCCTTCGGCACACGGCAGTAGTAGCGGGGCTCATCGGGGGGTGTGGTGAGGCCGCCCGCGGTGGCGGGGCGCGCGGACAGGGGGGCCAGGGCCGTGTCCGCTGCCTGGCGGGCGAGGCGGGCCCAGTAGGCGTCCGGGGGTTCGTCGTAGGGTCTGCTGTCCCGGATGCCGTATTCGGTGTGGGTGTAGACGGCGATCCGCCGGCCGGGGGGGCCGTGCAGTTCCACGTCCCACTCGAAGTGCTGGGGTGCGTTCTCCGGTGCCGGCGGGGCACCGATCCGGAGGCCGAGGACGACGGCGTTGCGGCCGGGTTTGCAGGTGCCTTCGGTCTGGGTGGGCAGGTCCCACTCCAAGGGGTCTTCGCTCGCGGGCGACTCGGTGGAGTCGTCGCTGGGCGGGGTGAAGGACAGGTAGGCCTTCCCGTCGTCGTCGAACAGCAGCAGACCCGTCAGCTTCGTGTTCGCGAACGCGTCCCGGGACTTCTCGGGGATGCCGATGTGCAGGCCGTTGTAGTTGATATGGGTGGCTGAGGAGTGGACCGTGAACTCCTCCGGCGCACGGCAGTGGTAGCGGGGTTCATCGGGGGGTGTGGTGGGGCCGCCCGCGGTGGCGGGGTGCGGGGCTGAGGGTGGGGTGGCTGTGGCCGCGGCGGGATCCTCGCCGTGGGTGTGGGTGGGTTCGGGGTGGGAGGTGAGGGTGCGGGCGAGGTCTTTGGCGTGGGCGTGGGCGGCGGTGAGGGCGAGGTGGTGGGGGTCGGTGTCGGGGGGGAAGCCGGCGGGGTTGTCGTGCAGGGTTTGGAGGGATTTGCGGTAGTGGTCGGCGATGGCGTGGGCGGCGGCCTGGTGTTGCGGGGTGTCTGGGGTGAGGTGCAGGCCTGCCTGGGTCATCAGCCGGGCGACGGTTGCGGCGTCCAGGCCCACCGGCCCGGCATCGGTGCCGGGCTGGTCGGCGGGGGCTGTGTCTGTCGGCTCGTGGCGGGTGGCGTCGCCGCCGTCGGTGTGGTGGCCGCCCGGATTGCCGGGGTGCGTGGTGGGTTCCGTCCCGGCCGGCCCGGGCTCGGCGGCCTCGGCCGTGTGCGCTGCCTGGCGGGCGAGGCGGGCCTGGTAGGCGTCTGTGGGTTCGTCGTAGGGTCTGCTGTCTCGGATGTCGTATTTGGGGTTGGTGTGGGTGTAGACGGCGATCCGCCGGCCGGGGGGCCCGTGCAGTTCCACGTCCCACTTGAAGTGCTGGGGTGCGTTCTCCGGTGCCGGCGGGGCACCGATCTTGAGGCCGAGGACGACGGCGTTGCGGCCGGGTTTGCAGGTGCCTTCGGTCTGGGTGGGCAGGTCCCACTTGAAGGAGTTGTCGCTCGCGGGCGACTCGGTGGAGTCGTCGCTGGGCGGGGTGAAGGACAGGTAGGCCTTCCCGTCGTCGTCGTACAGCAGCCGACCCGTCAGCTTCGTGTTCGCGAACGCGTCCCGGGACTTCTCGGGGATGCCGATGTGCAGGCCGTCGTAGTTGATATGGGTGGCTGCGGAGTGGACCGTGAACTCCTTCGGCACGCGGCAGTGGTAGCGGGGCTCGTGGGGGGGTGTGGTGGGGCCGCCCGTGGTGGCGGGGTGCGGGGTCGGGGGCGGGAGTGGGAGTGGTGTCGCGCTGCCCCCCACGTTCGTTCGGGGTGCCTCATGAACTGCGGGGTTCGGGTGCGGGGTGCGCGTGTGGGAGGTGGTGAGGCGGGATCGTTCGGTGGTCGGGCGGGGTTGGGGTGTTGTCGCCGGGGGTTTGGGGGTTGAGGTGCTGGCCGTGGCTGGGGCTGGGGTGGGGCGTTTGCTGCGGCGGGGGCGGCTCGTGGGCAGGGGGTGGGGGGTGTCGGCCGCTGGTGTGGCGGTGTCGGACGGTGGTGTGCTGTGGTGACGTTGGCTGGGTGGTCTGCGGGCGGCGGTTTCGGTGCCTGGTGTGGTGGTGCTGGTCGTATCGGTGGTCCGGCTGAGGTCGGGGAGCCAGTGGAGTTGGGGGTCTTCGCGCAGGGTGTTCCAGAAGGTGTGGCCGTCGGGGGCGGGGGTGGTCCAGGCTTTCAGGATGGTGTGGCTGCTGGGGCCGTCGACGGTGTTGGTGTAGTGGTCGAAGGTCCAGTCGCCGGTGCGCAGGCCGAGCGTGATACCGGTGAGGGCGTCTTCTTCGAGGCCGTCGTCCTTGCCCATGGCACGGGCGGGGTGTTCGGGGGGGAGATCGTGGAAGTGGAGGCTCACCTGATACAGCTGTCCCTGGGACACCTCCGTGGGAAGGCCTGGATGGCGGCCGGGCCAAGCGGTGTGGCTGGTGCCCGCGCCCGCGCCCGCGCCCGTGGTGGTGGTGGTCGGGCCGGTGGTGCGCCGGCGTTTGGCATCGGGCGGTTGCAGGGTGCTGGGCCGCGAGCCGGCCGCTGAAGCCGGTACCGGATCCGGGGCCGGGGCGGGCCGCTTGCGGCTTTTGCGGGCGCTGGGAGTTGTCAGGGCATCGCCGGGGCCGGGTGTGTGGCCAGCAGCGCCGGCTCGAGTGCCACGGTACGCGCGCGTGAAGACCGAGCCCTTCGGCGTGCCGGGAACGGTCGTGGTGGGGTCTTCGGCGCGGTGGGCGCCCGGCGCGGAGGCGCTCGGGCCGCTGCCGAGACCGAGGGCCCGTGCGCTGCGCCGCGGGAGCGGGATCTCCGCCGGGAGGTGGTCGCGGCTGTCCGTATCGGCCGCTGCACCGCGAGGGGCGGCGTGCCCGCCGTCCTCCGTCAAGGGGCTGTCGTCGTCTTCGTCCGCGCGGTGCGGGGCGGGGAGGTCCGGCTCCATCGGCTCCGCGCCGCCGCCGGGGGACAGGGTCCTGTGCCCGGTGGGGGAGACGTGTTCGTCCCTGTCGGGTGCGGGGGCGCCGGGGTCGATCTCCTTGTCTGCCTCACGGGCCCCGGGCGGGGCTTCGATGACCGGCGCGTCGGCGTCGGCGTCGGTGTGGTGGCTGCTGTCGTCGCTG
This sequence comes from Kitasatospora sp. NPDC093102, assembly GCF_040683915.1. Lineage (NCBI taxonomy): Bacteria > Bacillati > Actinomycetota > Actinomycetes > Kitasatosporales > Streptomycetaceae > Kitasatospora > Kitasatospora sp. NPDC093102. The sequence goes on from NZ_JBFBFA010000052.1 coordinate 5,171, forward strand.
CTGTCGTCGTCGTGCGGGACGGGGAAAGCGGCGGGGTTGGTGAGGTGATCGATGTCCGGGGGCGCGGTGAACGGAACGTCCGGGCTGCCGGTGGTGCCGCGGCCGGTGGCGACGGCCGAGGGAAGAGGGGCGCTCCGCGCGGCAGGATGCCCCGGGACGGGCCGGGGATCCGGCGGTGTGAGGGTTTCGCCTACCGGGGCGGGATCCGTGCCGGTGCCGCTCGCGGAGGGTATGGCGTCGTGGTGGGGGCCGGTGGCGGTCGTGGGCGGCACACCGTCCACGACCATTGCGTCCACGGCCGTCGTGTAGGAAGCCGTCGTGTTGTCGGGTGTCGCGTCCGCGGGGGTGCGCGCTTGCGGGGCGTGGTCGGTTGTGTGGGCGTGGGCGAGGTCTTTGGCGTGGGCGTGGGCGGCGGTGAGGGCGAGGTGGTGGGGGTCGGTGCCGGGGGGGAAGCCGGCGGGGTTGTCGTGCAGGGTTTGGAGGGATTTGCGGTAGTGGTCGGCGATGGCGTGGGCGGCGGCCTGGTGTTGCGGGGTGTCTGGGGTGAGGTGCAGGCCTGCCTGGGTCATCAGCCGGGCGACGGTTGCGGCGTCCAGGCCCGCCGGCCCGGCACCGGTGCCGGGCTGGTCGGCGGGGGCTGTGTCTGTCGGCTCGTGGCGGGTGGCGTCGCCGCCGTCGGGGTGGTGGTTGCCCGGATCGCCGGGGTGCGTGGTGGTTTTTGTCCCGGCCGGCCTTGGCTTGTTGGCCAGGGCCGTGTCCGCTGCCTGGCGGGCGAGGCGGGCCTGGTAGGCGTCCGGGGGTTCGTCGTAGGGTCTGCTGTCCCGGATGCCGTATTCGGGGTGGGTGTAGACGGCGATCCGCCGGCCGGGGGGGCCGTGCAGTTCCACGTTCCACTCGAAGTGCTGGGGTGCGTTCTCCGGTGCCGGCGGGGCACCGATCTTGAGGCCGAGGACGTGGGCGCCCGTGCCGGGTTTGCAGGTGCCTTCGGTCTGGGTGGGCAGGTCCCACTCCAAGGGGTCTTCGCTCGCGGGCGACTCGAGGGAGTCGTTGCTGGGCGGGGTGAAGGACAGGTAGGCCTTCCCGTCGTCGTCGTACAGCAGCCGACCCGTCAGCTTCGTGTTCGCGAACGCGTCCCGGGACTCCTCGGGGATGCCGATGTGCAGGCCGTTGTAGTTGATATGGGTGGCTGCGGAGCGGACCGTGAACTCTTCCGGCACGCGGCAGTGGTAGCGGGGCTCGTCGGGGGGTGTGGTGGGGCCGTCCGCGGTGGCGGGGTGCGCGGACAGGGGGGCCGGGGCCGTGTCCGCTGCCTGGCGGGCGAGGCGGGCCCAGTAGGCGTCTGTGGGTTCGTCGTAGGGCCGGCTGTCCCGGATGGCGTGATTGGTGTGGGTGTAGACGGCGATCCGCCGGCCGGGGGGCCCGTGCAGTTCCACGTCCCACTCGAAGTGCTGGGGTGCGTTCTCCGGTGCCGGCGGAGCACCGATCCGGAGGCCGAGGACGCGGGCGCCCGTGCCGGGCTTGCAGGTGCCTTCGGTCTGGGTGGGCAGGTCCCACTCCAAGGGGTCTTCGCTCGCGGGCGACTCGAGGGAGTCGTTGCTGGGCGGGGTGAAGGACAGGTAGGCCTTCCCGTCGTCGTCGTACAGCAGCCGACCCGTCAGCTTCGTGTTCGCGAACGCGTCCCGGGACTCCTCGGGGATGCCGATGTGCAGGCCGTTGTAGCTGATCTGGGTGGCTGCGGAGTGGACCGTGAACTCTTCCGGCACGCGGCAGTGGTAGCGGGGCTCGTCGGGGGGTGTGGTGGGGCCGCCCGCGGGGGCGGGGGCGGGTGCGGGGGAGCCGGGGTCGATCTCCTTGTCTGCCTCACGGGCCCCGGGCGGGGCTTCGATGACCGGCGCGTCGGCGTCGGCGTCGGCGCGGTGGCTGCTGCTGTCGTCGCTGCTGCTGTCGTCGTGCGGGACGGGGAAAGCAGCGGGGCCGGTGAGGTGATCGATGCCCCGGGGCGCGGTGAACGGAACGTCCGGGCTGCCGGTGGTGTCGCTGTCGGTGGCGACGGCCGAGGGAGGAGGGTCGCTCCGCGCGGCAGGATGCCCCGGGACGGGCCGGGGATCCGGCGGTGTGCGGGTTTCGCCTACCGGGGCGGGATCCGTGCCGGTGCCGCTCGTGGAGGGGATGGCGTCGTGGTGGGGGCCGGTGGCGGTCGTGGGCGGCACACCGTCCACGACCATCGCGTCCACGACCATCGCGTCCACGGCCATCGCGTCCGCGGCCGTTGTGTCCGCGGCCGTTGTGTCTGCGGCTGTTGTGTCCGCGGCTGTCGTGTCCGTCGTGTTGTCGGGTGTCCTGTCCGTGGGGGTGCGCGTTTGCGGGGCGTGGTCGTGGGTGTGGGTGGTGCTGGTGGTGAGGGTGTGGGCGTGGGTGGTGAGTGCGTGGTGTGCGATGGCGTGGGGGTCGGTGGGGCGGAAGCGTGGGGGGATGGCTTCCACGGTCGTGAGTGCGTGGAGGTAGTGGTCGGTGAGGGCGCGTACGGTGGGGTCGAGGTCGTGGGGCACGCCGTCGTGGAAGGGCAGGTTCTGTTCCCGCATGATGTGCACGGCGGCTGCGGCCGCCCGCGCTCGTGCCTCGTGGGTGGGTAGGTGTGGGCTGTGGTCGGGGGTTGGGTCCATGGCGTCTGCGGGCGGCTCCTCGTCCCGGCCCGCCAGGGTGTCCGGGGTCAGTGGTCGTCCGTCGCGGTGTGCGGTCAGGGCGTCGGTGAGCAGTGCCCAGCGGTGGGCTTTGCCGGGCTGGTCGAGGTCGGGGCTGGTCCTGGTCAGCAGCATGTCGATCCGTGTTTGCACGTCCTCGCTGTCGCCTGGCGTGCCGGCGCCGTCGCCGCCGGCCAGGGTGTGGAGGCGGTGGAGGACCTCGAGGTGCTCCGCGTCCACCGGTAGCAGGTGCTCCTCGAGGAAGCCGGCATAGGGTGCGGCGTTGTCGCGCCAGGGCGCCTCGGGCTCGGTATCGAGCAGGACGTTCACCTGGTGGGCGAGTCCGAGCCGCTGCGCGCTCAGCTCTGCCCCGGCGTGCATGTCCAGTGCCGTGCGCGCGGCCCGCCGCAGGTCCTTCACGCCCGCTCCCTTGGGCAGCGCGTAGCGTGCCAGCTCACTGAGCGTGCCGCCATGTACCGACCGCAGCCCGCTCTCCTTGAGGGAACGGGCCGCCTCGGTCAGCGCCCTCTCCACCCGCTCCTTCTCCAGCGCGGACGCTATGACGGCACCACCGCGGTCGGGGTGTCCGGTTCCCGTGTCGGTACCTGCGGGGTGTCCGGTTTTCGGGTTGGTGTCGGGGCGTGCCCGCTTGGCCGTGGCACCTGTGGTGGAGGGGGAGAGGGCGTCCGATTGGGCCGGTTGGCGTTTGACGCCGCTCGTGGTCTTCCGCGCCGTTGTGGGGGGCGGGGATACGGACGGCCCGGTCCGGAACCGGCCGCCGGTGGTGGTGTTCGTCTGGCGTGGATGGTCCGGTTGCGCGGGGGGCGTGAGGCGACGGGGTGTGGATGGTGCGGGCTTGGCCGCGGCGGCAGACGGGGGGGTGCGGGGGGTGTCGGTGGTGGTGTTCGGGTTCTTCCCGGCCGCCCGTGCGCGCGTGACACGCCCGGCGGGGCTGGGTGCGGGGTTTGCGGAGGGTGGCTTGGGCCGGGGGGGGGCGCGTGTGGCGGGCGTCGGGCGGGACGCGGCGGCAGACGGGGGGGTGCGGGGGGTGTCGGTGGTGGTGTTCGTCTGGTGTGGATGGTCCGGTTGCGCGGGGGGCGTGAGGCGACGGGGTGTGGATGGTGCGGGCTTGGCCGCGGCGGCAGACGGGGGGGTGCGGGGGGTGTCGGTGGTGGTGTTCGGGTTCTTCCCGGCCGCCCGTGCGCGCGTGACACGCCCGGCGGGGCTGGGTGCGGGGTTTGCGGAGGGTGGCTTGGGCAGGGGGGTGGTGCGTGTGGCGGGCGTCGGGCGGGACGCGGCGGCAGACGGGGGGGTGCGGGGGGTGTCGGTGGTGGTGTTCGTCTGGTGTGGATGGTCCGGTTGCGCGGGGGGCGTGAGGCGACGGGGTGTGGATGGTGCGGGCTTGGCCGCGGCGCCTTTGCGTGCGGGCTGGGTTTCGTCGGCGGGGGCCGCGTTGCGGGTCCGTTTGCCGTCTGGTCCGGCGCCCGGCAGGCCTGCGCGCAGGCGGTTCTCGGCGGTGGCGAGCTGGCTGGCGCCGCGGTGGAACGTTTCGCGCTGGGCGTCGGTGGGTTCGGGTGTGCCGGCCGACGGCTGCGCGGGGGTGTGCAGGTGGTCGTGGACGGTTGCGGTGAGTGTGTGCCGCTCGAAGTCGTACACGCCGCGGGCGGCCAGGTCACCGGCCAGGGCGACGCGGCGCTTGAAGAGGTCGTGGGCCTCGGTCGACTCGCCTGGCAGCGGGGTGAAGTCCGCGGTGCTGTTCGCCGCCACCTCCAGCCGCACCCGGTGGTCGGGGGACAGACTCTCCCACCAGGCCGTGACGTCCTCGTCGGCAAGCTCCCGCACGCCCTTCGCCAGTGGTCTCCGCTGGGCGGTGCGCACGATCCCGGGCCAGGTGGGCTCGTTGCCGGGGTGGCCGCGGCGGTAGGTGCGGCCGGCCGGCGCGGCGGGCGTGGTGCCCGCGGCCATCGTGGGAGCGTCGGCCCCGCCAACCGTGACCGTGACCGTGGCGGTCGCGGCCGGCTGCTCGTGCTCCGGCTGGGGCTGTGGCTGGGGCTGGGCTGGGGTGTCCGTGCGCTGTGCGGGCGTGGCGGTCTGGTCGATCGGGAGGCCGGCGCCCGGGGCCGCCGTCGGCTCGGTGCGCGGCTGCCCCGCACGCGCCAAGTCCGCGTCGGAACCGGCTGCGGTGGTGGTGGGGTGGGAGGACGGGCCCGTGGCACTGCCCTCGCCGGGGGTGTGGCCGGGGGTGTGTGTGGTGTCTCGTTCGCCTCTGGTGGGGGTGCCGGCGGGGAGGTGGCCGGCGCGTCGGTCGGCGGCGGTGGCCTGGCGGCCGGCGGCGTGGAGGAACACGTCTTTGGCGGTGGTGGCGCCGGTGCCATCGGTTCCCGTGGCGGTGTCGGTGGTGGCCGGGTGCTCCGCGAGGCGTGAACGCCCGTGGGTGAGGAGGCCGTCGGTGGTGGTGTGGTGGTTGGTGAGGCGGTGGAGGGCGAGCTCGCCGGCGAACGCGGCACGCAGTTTGACGAGTTCGGCGTCCTCGGGGGTGTTGGCGGCGGGTGCGGGGCGGTCGGCGGGGGCCAGGACGGTGTTCACTTCCACGCGCAGGTGCTGCCGATGGGTTTCGGGCAGCGCCTGCCACCAGGCGTCCAGCCGGGCCGGGGCGATGTCCTGGACCTCCCGTACCAGGGGGTGTGCCTGGGCCTTGGCGACGGCCGCGGGCCAGTTCGGCTCGCGGCTGCGCCAGTCGTCGCGCCCGTACGAAGGGCTGTGTGTGGAGGGCGTGGAGGAAGGCGACGCCTCGCCACCGGCAGTGCCGGCGGCGGGGTTCCTGTTCGTGGTCGTGGCCTGCTGGTCCGGTGTGGTGTGCTGTGGGGTGTCCGGCTGTGGGGTGGGTCGGTCTGTGGGGTGCTGGGGTGTGGTGGTGTCGGTGCCGGGACGGGTGGGGGTGTGTGCGGTGGGTTCGGGCTGGTGGGCCGGTGTGGGTGTGGTGGGGTGGTGCGCGGTGGGCTCCAGCCTGGTGGTGGTGTGGTGTTCGGTCGGGGCCGGTGCCGGTGCCGTGGGGGCTGGCGCGCCGTGCGGCGGCAGCTGGTCCCGGCCGGGATGGGCGTGCCCCGCCACGGCACCGGCACCGGTATCGGTGGGGTGGCCCGACCCGGCGGTGGGTATCCGCAGCTCCTGCCGGTCGGCCCGGTCGTGGGCCCCGCCGGTGTCGGCGGGCTGTGCCGCCAGGGCCTCGTGCGACACCCCGCCCGGCTTGTGTGCGACCACCGGCCCTGCCACCCGCTGCGGTGTGGGGTCCGGGACGGGTGCGGGCTCCGGGGCCGGCTCACCCGCCTGGTGGCCACGGGCCCGCTCCGGCTCCGGACCCTGCCCGGGACCTTGGCCTTGGTCCTGGGTCGGGGTGGGGGTCTTCTCGGGCCGGTCGGGGTGTGGCTCCTGGCCCGGGGTTTTCTCGGTGTGGGGCGCGGGGGTTTCCGGTGTGGCCTGCAGCGGCGACGCGCTCTGGTGTCGGGCCTGGTGGAAGTGGTGTGCGGCGCCGCCGATCGCACCGGTGCCGGCGCCGGCGGCGGCGGCGAGTCCGAACGCGGTGGGGTCCCACCCCCCGCCTTGCCAGGCGGTGGAGATCACCATGCCGGCTTCGCCGCCGATCGCGCCGCCCAGCGCCCCGCCGGCGGTCTTCCGCAGCAGGTCCGGGCCGATGAGGCGGTCGCCGAGTCCACGCCCCACGACGTCCCCGATCCCGCCGGCGAGGCCGCCGACGGCGGAGATGAGCAGGGAGGTGGCGTCCAGTCCCTGCCGGTACTTCGCCGCCTCGATGCCCTGGACGAACGCGTCCTGGCCGAGGCCGAACAGCGCACCCGAACGCATCGCCCCCAACAACTCCGCCACGATCTCATTCACGGATCGGCGGCCACCGGCCATCACCGCCGGCACCAGGGCCGCCGAGGTCCCGCCGGTCGCGGCGATCGCCCACGCCAGCTGCGCGACGGTCCACAGGGTGATCGCCGCGGTGAAGCCCAGCATCAACTGCGCCCGGTCGACCTCCCGGGCCTGTTCCTCCAGTGCGGTGGCGCCCTCGTCCAGGGTTCGCGCACCATCGCGGGCATTTGCTCCGACACCGGCGAGGGTGGAGGCCATCATCGCTCCCGCCCCGGGCATCACCACCCCGGCGCCCACCATGGCCCGCTCCACCGCCAGTGCCCGGTCGTTGACGAACCCCGCCGCCCGGCGCAGGGCCCCGGCGCCGGCCAGCAGGCCCGCCGGGTCCGCTTTCGGATACGACGACCCGGAGATCGCTCCCATCAGCCACGCCCACCACGACGGCGTCTGTTTCCCCGAGCTGCCCAGGTTGACCATGCCGGACAACACGTCACCCACAGAGAACCTCGACACCACAAATCCTTCCAAACCCAACCCCACCCACGACCGGTGGGAACACAACCAGGAAGACACAACGCGGCACACCGACAGGAACGTTCAACCAACGAGGGGCAGACGTGCCACCCCCGCCACCCCCGCCGGGTCCGGCGCAGGACCGTCGTCCGGGTCCTGCCGTCCCCTGCCGTGGCAGGCGTACCACCCCTGCCGTCCCAGCACGGGGCCACCGTCCAGGCCCCGCAGTCCCCTCCGTGGCAGGGGTGGTCGGCCGTCTTTCTCACGGAGTGGCCGCGAGGAACCGTCACCGGCTGCCCTGGGCCCAAAAGCCCAAGGCCGTGAAGTTAGGGCTTGCAGAGGATTAACTCGCTGTCTTGATCTCCGTTGGGAGGATGAGGCACTGGGCTTCGGCAAGGCCGTGTAGGGCGTCCAGGTCCGGGAGTTGGGGTTCGGCGGGTTCGATGGTGTGGCCGGCCTGCTGGAGGAGTTTGCGCACGTCGCGGATGCGGCGGTTGATGGTCTCGGGTGTGACGCCGAAGAGTCGGGCGACTGCGACCTGTGGGAGGCTGAGCCGCTGGTGGAGCAAGACAGCCAGGAGGCGGTCGGCGAGGGTGAGGACGGGTCGGCGGCCGGTGGTGCCGTCGCCCTTGATGCGGGGCCGGTGGCCGCGCCGCTTGTCGAGCTGGCCCTCGCGCTGGGCGTCGTGGAGGGTCAGGAGCTGGGCGATCAGGGCATCCCATTCGGCTGCGGTGAGCCCTGTGAAGACCGGATGCTGCAGCCAGGCGAGGTCGGGGCTGGGCTGGTCGAACGGGTCCGGGGCATCGTCGACCTGGGCGTAGGCCTCGGGCCGGAGGGTGTAGTTCCAGTCGCCGTGCCAGTCGTGGCGGGTCAGTGGCAGGGCGTCCATCTGCCGGTCGGCGATGCGGACCCCGGTGTCGTAGCCGCCCGGGTCGAGTTCGGCGTGGACGGTCAGGCCGGTGCGGGTGGTTGTCGCGGCGATGCTGTTCACGACGACTTCGTGGCTGGTCAGGGGCCTGCCGCGCCAGTTCATGGTGATGTGGGAGAACAGTCGGTGTTCGACCTTGTTCCATTTCGACGTGCCTGGAGGAAAGTGACACACGGTGATCTCCAGGCCTGTCTCCAGGGCCAGTGCGGCAAGTTCGGCTTTCCAGGCCCGGAGGCGGTAGCCGTTGGAGCCACCCGCGTCGGCGGTGATCAGCAGGCGGTGGGAACGCGGGTAGGCGGCCCGGCCCACCGCGTTCCACCAGCGGCGGATCGAGGCGACCGCGAAGGCGGCGGTGTCGTGGTCGGTACCCACGCTGACCCAGCCGGAATTCGCCGCCAGGTCGTAGATCCCGTACGGGATCGCCTTGCCCAGGTCCCGGTCGGGGAAGTCGTGGGTCTGCACGGCGACCGGCTCGCCCGCGCGCTGCCACTCTCGGCCGGCGTTCTTGTACCGGCCGACCAGGTCGGGTAGGTGCGGCGCATTACTGCGCCGCACCCCCCTCAGAACCGTGCGTGCCCGTCGTCCGAGCACACGGCTCAAGCAGGCCCCGGAGGGCTGCTGGCAGGTTGCAGTGCTGTCCGGCTGCCGGTGCTGGCGCCGCGCCAGCGGTGGCAGTGGGTGTGGATCAGGCGGAGGTGGGCGGGGTTGTCCGGTGTGCTGCGGCCCGGGTCGGCGGTGATCGCGTTCTTGCGGACCGCCTGCCGGGTCACCTTGAGCCATTGTTCCCATTCCGATGGGCTCTGCGGTTCGCGGTCGGCGTGCAGGAGGAGCCCGTCGCAGAGCGGACAGCGGCCGTGCTGCTTCTGCAGCAGTCGCAGCCCGGTCGCACTCAGCGGGGGTTTCCGCTTGCTCCGTCGTGCAGCCCAGTACTCGCTCAGGGCCGGGTCGTCCACCGACGCCCGGCCCGGAACCATCTGGTGCCGGACAATCTTGGTCCAGGCGAACTTGGTGAGATAGGAACCGGTCTCCCGGTCACCGAACACCCACCGGTCTTGCCTGGACCGGTTGAACCGACCGAAATATCGGGACGCCACCCAGTGCTTCGACTTCTTCGGGTGGCTGTGCTTGGCCCACTTGTAGGTGAGCTTCCACATGTGGAAGTCCAAGGAGGCGAACGCCTCGCTGGACACCACGCCCCGGTAGTAGGCGGCCCAGCCTCGGATGATCGGGTTGAGTTTGGCGATTACCGCTGCGGCGTTGACCCCTCGCAGGTTCACCACCTCGGCGGAGAGCCGGTCCCGAATCCGTTGCAGGGCAGCCCTGCTCGGCTTGATCAGCAGCGTGCCGCGGTAGCGGCGGACGTTGAACCCCAGGAAGTCGTAGCCGTCATCGAGGTGCGCTATGCGCGTCTTGTCCTCGTTGAAGACCAGGCCCCCGGGCGCCAGCCATGCGGCGAGCCGAGCCTTGACCTGTTCGGCCTCGTCACGGCTGTGGCAGAGAGCCACAAGGTCGTCGGCGTACCTGATCAAAATCGGTGAGCCCGCCTCGGTCTCCCCGGCATGAGCACCGGTCTGCCGATAGCGGACCCCCGCCGCCCCCTCCATCCCGTGAAGGGCCACGTTCATCAAGAGGGGAGAGATGATCCCGCCTTGCGGGGTTCCCTCCACCGTCGGGGCGAATCTCCCTTGGTCGACCACCCCGGCCTTGAGCCACTGCTCGATCAGACCCCGGGCGGGGAACTGTCCGAGCAGGGCGAGAAGCCGATCATGATTGATTCGGTCGAATGCCGCTGTCAGGTCGGCGTCCAACACCCACTGCCGCTTGGGGTCTTTGCCCTTCGAGGCTTGGAAGATGGCCTGGATCGCGTCGTGACAGCCACGGCCGGGCCGGAACCCGTAGGATCGCGGCTCGAACCGTGCCTCCCACTCGGGTTCGAGTGCACCGAGAACCAGGGCCTGAAGACACCGGTCCACGATCACGGGAATCCCGAGCGGCCTTTGCCGTCCGTTCGCCTTCGGAATGAACACCCGCTTGACGGGCCGGGGCTTCCACGGAGCGGCCTTGCGCTGCAACCAATCGGCCAACTCGGCCTTCCCCCGGGGCAGCAGTACGACCATCCCGTCGATGCCCGCCGTCTTGCGGCCAGCATTGACCTCCGTGACCCGCCGCACGCTCATGAGCGTGTTGGAGCGGGACCGGAGCATCAACTTCTGCAGATTGCGGACCCTCTTGAGGTCCCCTGCCTGCGACGCCGTGAAGATCCTCTGCCTCAGCCGCTGTACTTCCCGCTCCGTTGCCTGCCAGTCGATCGACAGCCAGTCGGTGGGGTCGTCCTCCGGTCCGTTCACCGCGGCCCGGTGAACCACGGCGGAGTCCGCCGTGGCTATCGATGTCGCCATGGTGTCGGTCCACATCCAACCGGTTCATGCGTCGCCACCACCAACCCGGCGAACGTATGCGGTCAGAGCACTAGGGAAGATCGGCTGGTATGCAGCCGGCATCGAGGTGCACCACCCGGCAACCAATCCAGCCCGGCACGGCCCGTTCTACCGCATGGTCGCGCGCAACCGCGCCTGGGTGGCCTACCGGCGCCTGCCGCTTCCGCTTGTCCCGGTGTATCTCGCGGCGTGGACGTTGATCAGCGCCTACCGCTTCCGGGTGACGGGGAAGCTCGGCGTGTGGTTCAAGGGCCTTGCGGAAGGGCTGCGCGGCGGGCACGGCGAGCGGCGCCCGATGAGCTGGCGGACCGCGTGGAGGATCACCCGCGCCGGGAGGCCGCCCATCATCTGACCGGGGGCCCTCGACCGCCCCGTTCTGACGGGCCATCAGACGGTGGCGGAGATCCGTTCCGCACCTCTCTGGCTTCGGGTACGTGGGAGTGGGAGAGCAGGGCGGAACTCAGGTCCCGCAGCGGGCCGGTGGCGCACTGGGAACTGACCTCGGCGGTGATGTCGAGCGCTTGGTGCGCAGCGGCGCAGGCGTCTTCGACGTGGCCCTGCTGGTGCTGCGCGTTGGCCGCCCGGACGATGTTGATCGCTTTGGTGCAATGTGGCATGCCGGGGGCATATTGAGGCCATCCAAGCGATGATTTCCAGTCGTTCTAAGGGTGTGGAGCTTTTTCTGCAATGGAGGAACGGAAGGGCGGCAAAGGCCCTATTCTTTTCTCATGACGAAGCCTGACGGCGAAACAAGGTCAGCAAGTCGCCTCGTGCCGGCACAGAGAAACCTGCCGGACGTACCGAACGTGCGCAACTTCCGGGACGCGGGAATTTCTCCTCTGCGGCCCGGGGTCCTGTACCGGTCCGGTTCCTTGAACCGGCTGACCGAAGTGGGGGCTGAGCGCCTGCGAGAGCTGGGCGTTCGCACGGTGATCGACCTGCGCAGCGGCGTCGAGAGCAATGTCTGGCCCGGGCAGATCCACGGGCTCGCCATCGAATGGGTTTCGATTCCGGCGCTGCCTGACCTGGATGCCCTGAAGGAAATGGGCTTCACCGACTTCTCGGGCTTCGACGGCAAGCCGTGGCCCGTGGATCCGGCTGCCCTGTACCCGTTCATGGCCGCCTACGCGGCTCCCGCAGTCGCGGCGCTGGTAGAGCGGCTGGCCGAGCCGGCCTCGCTGCCTGCGGTCGTGCAGTGCGCGGTGGGCAAAGACCGGACGGGCCTTGCGGTGGCGGTGATCCAGTTGTTGCTGGGCGCCCCGTGGGACCAGGTCGTCGGGGACTTCGTGCGGTCCAATGTCGAACTCGAGCTGACGGCCGGCCCGACGTCCTTCCTGGACGAGGCAGGGGGCACCCGCTACTCCCACCCGGTCAGCGAGGCTCTGCTGGCCTCCGCGATGGACACGATCCTGACCGCGCACGGCTCCATCCCCGCGTACCTGGCACCCCACGGGGTCACGGCAGCCGACCTGGACGCCCTTCGTTCCAATCTGCTCGCCTGATCAGACTCGCCCAGCTGCGCCCGCGGTCCTCGGGATCGCGGGCGCAGCGCACGTCCGGCCGCCGCGGGGCAGCGCGTCGATGCCTCGTCATCCGTTGGGGTGACGTTCGCTACGCGGCCCGCTGTGGGAGTGCCATGCCGCCGACATCCGCTGCCGACATCGCCCCAGGCCACGCCCGGTGTGCTTTGATCAATTACGCGGCCGGCGATCACCGAATGCGATCTTGGAAATGCCGAACTGTACACGCGGCGCGGCGAGTTGGTCACCCCGCGGACGTTGTGCGGGGCGACTCGTATAACATCGCTTGGGTCGCATGGCGAGCCCTGGTGTCCCAGCATGGAAATGTGCTGCTGATAGACCCATGGGCCGATTCGGGATCTAGGTATGGGAGCGGCTGCAATGGCTGATGCGCCTGGTGGTGCGATCACGCTTTCCGGCGGGCGGATGACCGACGGTGTCGTCCGGGTCGATGATTCCGTGCGCAGGCCGGCGTCGGATTCCTCGGAATTCGTCGCCGCTCTCCTGAAGGTTTTCGAGCAGCAGGAATTCGACGGCGCCCCGAAGTATCTCGGGCAGGCCGACGGAATGGATATTCTCAGCTTTCTCCCGGGTGAGGTTCCGGCGCGCTTCCAGGTTTGGGAGGACGACCAGGTGGCGGCGGCTGGTGCGCTGCTGCGGGCCATGCACGACGCGACGCGGGGCAGCGAGCTGGCCGGTCGCTCGCCGGTGGTGTGTCACCACGACGTCGGCCCGAACAACGCCGTCTTCGTCGATGGTCTGCCGACCGCGTGGATCGACTTCGACACTGCGGCCCCGGGCTCACCCCTGGAGGATTTCGGTTACGCCGCGTGGACCTGGTGCATCGCGTCCAAGTGCACCGTCCCGGTGGAGCGGCAGGCGGAGCAGGTGAAGATCCTCGCGGACGCCTACCGCCTCCAGGGGCCGGAGCGCGGTGCGGTGGTCGACGCCATCCTCGAGCGGCAGGCGCGCAACGCCCGGTTCTGGGCCGAGCTCATGGCCTCGCCCGACACCGCACCCGCCGAGCCCGACGTGCTGGCCTCGCGGATCGAGTGGAGCCGTCGGGAGTTCGCGTTCACCGCTGCGAACCGGTCGGTGTTCGAGGACGCGCTGGCCTGAGCCGGCCCTTCGTGCCTCAGGCGGTGGGCGGGGCCAGGACCGGCGCCGGGGGCAGCCCGAACATGGACCCGCTGGTCCGCGCCAGTGCCGCGACGTCCACGGCTTCGCCGTCTGCCGTGGTGTAGGGGGCCACGTTCCGGTCCAGTCGCGGGTTGACCAGGAAGAGCGTGGTGATGCGCCGCTCCAGCTGGTGGTTGCAGACCTGGTGGTAGAGCGGCGGGATCTGACCGGCGGTCATCTCGGTGAGCACGCTGCCGGGCATGACGAGCAGGCGGCCGTCTCCGACGGTCGCCTGCTTCATTTCCCCGTCGGTCTCAATCTCCAGTCCGGGGCCGTCGGAGGTGGCGAGGGTGACCAGGTGGCCGTCCTCGTGGCGGTCCTGGAGCAGGTCCCGCTCGGGGTCGCGGAGGTACCAGTTGATCTCCAGGTAGGACGAGGTACGGAACTGCAGGTCGTCGCGGTAGCCGTAGTGGTCGGCCAGGCTGGCCAGCACCTGGTCGGCGGCGTCGGCGGCGACCCGCCAGTACGCGCCCAGGGCCTTCAGGAACGGTGCGACGGTGCCGGCCTCGTGCCCGGGGACCTTGGCCGGGTCGTTCGCCCAGTAGGTGAACGAGCTGTTCATATCGGGCCGGTCGGGGTTGACGGAGTACTGCCGCCCGTAGGGCCGATAGCCGAAGTTGAAGTCGTCGCTGCCGTGCCGGAGCTTGGTCTCCTCGTCCTGGGTGAAGAACCACGCCGCCTGGACGCGCAGCTCTGCGAGGACCTCGGCGTCTGCGGCGGGCAGGGGGATCGTCGCGTGACCGCGGTTGAGGAGGTCGCGGGCCGGGCTGGTGAGGGACATACGGGTGCTCCTGGGTGTCTCGGGCCGGGGGTTACAGGAAGTAGAGCTGGCTGAGCGCGGTGGCCTGGGCGGGCGGGGAGCTGATGGGGTCGCCGTCGAGGGTGACCTGCCCGGTGCCCGCATCGACGCGGACGTCGCTGACCCGGTCGTTGCGGAGCATGTCGGCTAGGCCGATCGTGCGGGTGTCGCGGACGGCGACGCGACGGCGCCGGGTCGGCAGGGTGCCGGCGCCGCTGTCGTGAGCCGCGCGGCTGACGAAGGCGACGGACAGGTCGGCCGCGGTGGCGCCGTACGCGCCGACCTGCGGTCCGAGGACGAGGGGCTGGCTGGTCTCGGTGGAGGCGTTGGGGTCGCCGGTGACGCCCCAGGCGGGGTACCCGGCCTTGAGGACGAGCTGCGGCTTGGCGCCGAAGTAGGCGGGGTTCCACAGGACGATGTCGGCGAGCCGGCCGGGGGTGAGCGCCCCGATCTCGTGGGCCATCCCGTGGGCGATGGCCGGGTTGATGGTCAGCTTGGCGATGTAGCGCAGGACGCGTTCGTTGTCGTCGCCGCCGGGCTCGGGGTCGAGGCCGCGCATCTTGGCGGCGACGGCGAAGGTGCGGCGGACGGTCTCCCCGATGCGGCCCATGGCCTGGGAGTCCGAGGAGGTGATGGGGATGGCACCGAGGTCGTGCAGGACGTCCTCGGCGCCGAGCGTGCCGGTGCGGATCCGGTCGTGGGCCATCCGCCGGCAGTCGGGGTCGTCGGGGTCGAGCCGGTGGACGGTAGCGATCATGTGGAGGTGCTCGGCGGCGGTGTCGCGAGTGTAGGGCAGGCTCGGGTTGGTGGAGGAGCCGATGATGTTCGCCAACCCGGCCAGCTGCAGGACGTTCGGCGCGTGGCCGCCGCCGCAGCCCTCGACGTGGAAGGCGTGCAGGGTGCGACCGCCGATGACCGCGAGGGTGTCCTGGACGGACATGGCCTCGTTGAGGGTGTCGCTGTGCAGGGCGACCTGGACGTCGTGGTCGTCGGCGACGGTCAGGGCGGTGTCCAGGGCGCGGGCGTGGGCGCCCATGTCCTCGTGGACCTTGAATCCGGAGGCGCCGCCCTGTTCCAGGGCGCGCAGCAGCGGGCCGGGGTGGGAGGAGGAGCCGCGGGCCAGCATGGCGATGTTGACCGGGAAGGCGTCGAAGGCGCGCAGGGCGTGGCGCAGTTCGGCGGGGCTGGTGACGCCGCAGCCCCAGGTCGGGCCGAAGTTCTGGCTGACGATGGTGGTGACCCCGGCGGCGAGGGCTGCGCCCATGATGCCGGGGGAGCAGAGGTGGACGTGAGTGTCGACGATGCCGGGGGTGGCGATCAGGCCCTCGCCGGGGATGACGGTGGTGCCGGTGCCGGCGAGGACGTCGACGCCTTCCAGGGTGTCGGGGTTGCCGGCGCGGCCGACGGCGGCGATGCGGCCGTCCTTGATGCCGATGGATGCCTTGCGGATGCCGAGGACGGGGTCGACGAGCAGGACGTTGCTGACGATCAGGTCGCAGGTCCGGTCGGTGAGGCGGGCCTGGTAGTGGATGCCGTCGCGGCCGGTCTTGGCGTAGCCGGTCAGGAACTCCTCGCCCCGCCGCTGGGCGTCGGCTTCGACGCGCACGGTCAGCCCGGTGTCGGCCAGGCGGACGCGGTCGCCGGTGGTGGGGCCGTGCTGCTGCGCGTAGGTGAGGTGGCTGCTGCTGCTCACAGGTCGCCTTCCTGGTCGGTGGTGGAGCCGGTGTCGAGGTAGCCGGCGGCGTGGGCCCGGGTGAGCGCGGCCTCGCGGGCGCCAGGGGCGTCGAGGGGGCCGTCGACCAGGCCGGCGAAGCCGATGACGATGCGGTTGCCGCCGATCGGGGTCAGCTCCACCTCGTGGGTGGTGCCGGGCTCGAAGCGGGTGCTGGCGCCGACGGGCAGGGCGAGCCGGCGGCCGTAGGCGGCGCCGCGGTCGAACGCCAAGGCCCGGTTGGCCTCGAAGAAGTGGAAGTGCGAGGTGACGGTGACCGGCACGTCGCCGCTGTTGGTGACCTCGACCCGCACCGCATCGGCGTACTCGGGCGGCGGTTGATCGGCGGGCAGGACGGCACCGGGGGCCTGGGCCGGGTCGGCGGCCAGGCCGAGGGGGTGGGTGATGACGATCAGCTTGGAGCCGCCGATGAATACGGCCTCGACCTGGACTTCGGTCAGGATGCCCGGCACCTCGGGCATCACGTCTTCGGCAGTCAGGGCTGCGCGCCCGGCGGCGACCGCGTCCTCCAGCCGGGCCCCGTCGCGGGCGGCCTCACAGGCTGCGTGGGCGATGAGCGCGGTCGCCTCGGGCACGTTGAGTTTCACGCCACGTTGGCGGCGCTCGCGGGCCAGCAGGGCGGCCATGTACAGCCGCAGGCGGCCTTGCTCGGCGGGGGTCAGAAGCACGACATCTCCTTCCGGACACGGACGGGGTGGGGGGTCATTCGCCGATGACCACGCCGCACGCCTTGGCGTGGGAGCGGATCGCGGCGCGGGCCTGGGCGAGGTCGTCGAAGGACAGCTCGGGCATCAGCGCGAGGGCGTAGTCCCGCATCGCGTCCTCCGGCATCACCACGTCCTGGTCTGCCCAGCGGGCCGAGACCGCGGCGAGGGTAGCGTCGTCGGCGACCGTGAGGCCGAGCCTCGCAGCGGCCTGACGGGCGGCGTCGGGGGTGGTGAGGTAGGTGTAGTCGCGGGCCCCGGGCTGCGGGGAGAGCACCTCCACGTCGACCGCGGAGAACACCCCGTGCTTGCCGCCCTCGGTGATCAGGGTCAGGATCCGCTCGACGTTCTCGTCCAGCAGGGCGCGGGTCATGCCGATGTGGCCGACGACGAAGCCGGCACGGATCAGCATGCCGTGGTCGCGGGCGACGGTGATCGCCTCCGAGTTGAGCTCGTACAGCTTCTCGGCCTCCGCGAGGACGTTGCGGCGCCGCCCGCCTACCGGCTTGTTCATCGCGGCCAGCGACAGCGGGGCGCCGGCGTCCATGCCGATCATGATCTGGCGCACCCCGAGAGAGGTGAGCAGCGCGGTGCGGCGGGGGTCGGCGATGCCGTCGGCGCGGCCGTACCCGACCAGGAGGGGCCGCTGGTCCTCACCGAGGGCGGACCACCAGGCGGGCGCCTTGTCGACCATCCCGAAGAGCAGCTGGGCGAACGTCAGGGGCAGTTCGTCGGCGGTCAGGTAGTGGTAGTCGTAGCCGGCGTTCCAGGCCGCTTCGATGGCGGCCCAGGCCTTGGCGGGGGTGAGCTGGTTGCGCCACAACTGCCCGGGGTGGATGGAGCAGAACGAGCAGGCGTCGTCGGAGGCGAACTTCACGCAGCCGCGCCCGATATCGACCGGCACGCCGGCCGTCACCGTGCGCCCGAGCAGCTCGCGGATCCGCGGGGCGATCCGGTGACCGAACTGCCGGGTGTACAGCGGCGTCTGGGAGAAGGCCCGGTTCACCAGGGTGTAGTCGTAGCCGGAGAAGACCGGCTCGGCCCGCGGCGGGGTGGTGTGCACGAGGCCGTCGGCGCGGTAGACCAGGCCGGGGAACGCCGCCGGGTCGATCGGCGCCGCAGCACGCAGGGCGCCGATCAGATTGGTGAACGGGCGGACGACCTCGTTGCCGACGAAGCCGTAGTCCAGGCTGGGGGAGGCGTCCATGCACTCCAATGCCAGGGAGCTGAAGTGGTCGTTGCCCGCGATGGTGACGATGCGAACGTCGCTGTCCTTGGCGTGCTTGGCCAGCAGGACACCGGCCTCGTAGTTCGCGGTCAGCATGCCCAGGCAGAGCGCCAGGATCCGGTCGGCGTGGGCGGTGATGTAGTCGAGGACGTCGTCCAGGGGCGTGATCGTGCCGTCGATGTAGACCGGTGCCAGCGCCGGGTTCGTCGCCAGGGAGGAGACCAGCGACAGCGCGCCCAGGCACAGGAAGTCCGACCAGTCGGAGTGCTCCTCGGGGCGGGTGACGGTCAGCAGCCGGCCCTTGATGACGGTGTTGGAGTTCGGCGGGACGACAACCAGGACAAGATCACGAGGCATGGAAGTCTGCTCTCTGCAGGGTTCGGGGGCGCGCCCGGCGGGGCGCGCGGGTCACGGGTGGCGGGCCGGGCTTACGGCTGAAGCTGCGGCCAGCGGTCGGACAGGGAGTTGGCGAGGTGGTGCATGGCGGCGGCCGAGCGCCCGGCGGGCAGGCGCCGGTGTTCCTGTTGCCAGCGGTGGCGGCGCAGCGCGACGAGGACGGCCGCGTACAGGGCCGCGTCGCGCACCAGGCCACCGTCCAGCGCCTTTCCGCTGCCCTGCTGGTAGCCGGCCAGAAGACGGCGGGCGCGCCGCGGGGAGAATCCGCGGCGGCAGCACAGGCCGAGCAGCGCCATCCCCACGTCCAGGTGGGGCAGGTCCAGCGAGCCGTCCTCCCAGTCGAGGAACACCAGGCTCCGGCCGCCGCGGACGACGATGTTGTCCGGGAACAGGTCCCCATGGACCGGGACGAGGGGAGCGTCGTGCTCGGGAACGTGGCCGACGGCCTGCCAGGTGGAGCGCGCCCACCGGCCGAACGGCCCGTCGGGCAGCGAGGCCAGGGTGTCGGCGTCGGCGTCGTAAAGCCGCAGGTGCGGGCGCAGCGCACTGTCGAAGTCGGCCGCCGCGGTGCGGTGCACCCTCCCGAGGAGGAACCCGGCCTCGTGGACCAAGCGGGCCGGCAGCCGGGCGGGGCTGCGCCCGTCGACGAAGTCGCAGACGATGACCGGCCGGCCGTCGTGCCGGGTGACCCAGCCGCCGTCGCGCAGCGGCCGCAGCCGCGGTGCCGGGGCTTCGGCGAGTTCCAGGTGCCGCAGAAAGCGGGCGTACTCCTCGGCCTGCCCGAACGTCTTCTTGTTCAGCACGGTCACCACGACCGTGCCGGTGGCCGTCTGCGCCTTGAGGTGGGCGTTCTCCATGCCGCCCGGCAACGACCCTGCGTTTCGCAGCGTCAGGCCGTACGCGTCGAGCAGGCGGGCAGTGTCCTGCTCGGTGAGCGGCACGCCTGCTGGGGCGGTGCTCACCGGGCCCCCGGCGTCGCCCGGGGCAGGGTGGCGGTGATGTCGGCGACGAGGGTGTGGGGGTTGGTGACGGCGCGCAGCGCCTGGTCGAGGCCGGTGAGCGTGGCCCCGATGCCGGGCCTGGTGGCGGTGTCGGTGCGCCAGGTCAGCGTTCCGGCCAGGTGGCCGGCATGCTCGTCCAGGACCCAGCGCTGCTCGATGTTGGTCGGCGCGCGCCGGGGGCCGAGCCGCTCAAGGTCGATGTCCTGGCAGCGCAGACCGTCCAGGGTCAGCGAGGTGGTGCGCATCGTGTTGAGCGCGAGCGTCACCCGGTACAGCGGGCCCTGTCCGAGGGCGCCGGTGTCGCCCAGGTCCTGGTAGAGGTCCTGGATGGGCAGAGCCTGGTGCTCGATGGCCTCGGTGACGGCGGTGTTCGCCTCCGCCACCAGATCCCCGGCGGTCATCTGCGGGTCGACGTGCAGCCGGATCACGGCGGTGTTCACGAAGTAGCCGATCAGGTGCTCGGCTCCGGGCCGGGCCCGGTTCGAGATCATCATGCCGATCCGCACGTCCCGCTCGCCGCCGTGGTGGTGCAGGACCAGGGCGAGCGCGGCGAGGAACGGCCCGGCCACGCCGCCGCGCTGCGCGCTGGTGGCCGCGGTCTCGCGCAGGCCCCGGACGAGGTCGGCCGGCACGAGGACCGGCTCGACGTCCACCGGGCTCAAGCCGTCGATCGACGCCGCGGCCGGGCGACCGGGCAGCGGCGGGGCGAGTCGGCGGCGCCAGTAGGCGAGCTGACGCTGCTCCTCGGGGCCCCGTCGTTCGGCGCGCATCTGCCGACTGTGGGCGGCGAAGCTGCGGGTGATCGCGGGCAGGTCCGCGTCCTGCCCGGTGTGGGCGGCGTTGTAGAGCTCGGACAGGTCGCGGTAGAGGACGCTGATGGACCAGCCGTCGCTGACGGCGTGGTGGATCTGCAGCAGCAGGACGTGCCGCTCCTGGTCCAGGCGCAGCAGGTGGACGCGGAAGAGTGGGTCCTGGCGGGGGTCGACCAGGTGGGCCGGGGCGTGGCACAGCAGTTCCTCCACGGTGGGCAGGTCCTGGCCGGCGCCGGGGTGGAGCGCCTGGCAGCTCATCGGGCCGGGGGTGCGGTCGGTGACGAGCTGGACGGGGGTGCCGTCGGGCCGGCGGCGGAAGGTGGTGCGCAGCGCGGACTGCCTGGCGACCAGCGCGGTGACGGCGCGGCGGAGTGCGGCGGTGTCCAGGGGGCCGTCGATGCGGATGGCGGCGGTGTCGATCGGGCGCAGCCGGGTCGGCGTGCCGGGGGCGGGCCAGGAGCCGTCGGGCAGGGCGAACTCGGCGTCGAACAGGCGCTCCTGGCCGGGCGAGAGCGGCGCGCTGTCGGTGACGACGACCGGGAGCTTGGTGGCGGTGGTGGTCATGCGGGCTCTCCTCCGGTGGCGGGGTGGTCGGGGATGCCTCCGAGGAGGGTGTGCAGCAGGACGAGGCGTTCGCCGCCGGGCAGCAGCCAGCGGATCCGGTCGAAGTCGAGGCCGTGCACCGGGGCCAGAGCGAGGCCCGCATCGATGGCGGTGGTGCACAGCAGTTGGCCGATGTAGCCGGCGTTCAGCAGGGCGAGGGGCTCGGCGTCGGGCCCGTACAGCGGGGCGGAGTCGGCGGGGTCGGTCGCCAGGAAGATGCTGAACGCCGCGGTGCCCGCGAGGGGCCGGTTGGCCGGGCCGAGGTGGATGCCGGGGGCGAGGTCGACGTCCGGGGCATGCGGGGTGAGGTCGTGCGCGTCGGGGTGGTAGCCGTACAGGCCGCCGGGCAGGCCCTGGACGCGGCCGGGCCGCACGTGGAGGTGGACCTGGACCGCGTACAGGCCGCCCGCCGAGGGGTAAAGGAAGGCGGGCCGGCCGCCGGCCTCGGTGCGGCGCAGGCTGTCGAGCAAGTCGGCGAGCGCGTCCAGGGTGACCGGGAGGGGGTCGAAGGTGCGCGGGGTGCGGCGCCGCGCCCGGACGTCGAGGTTGCCGGGCGCCCGGTCGGGCAGGGTGCGGGTGGCGGGGGCCGGGCCGTGGGCGGGCCGGGCGGCGCGGAAGGCGGCCCGTTCGGCGGGGTCGGTCAGCTGCGGCCAGCCGGACCACACGCCCGGCGCGGCAGGCACCGGGGTATCGGTGGGCTCATCGGCCTGCTGGAGGAGGGTTCGCAGGGTCGGGGCGGCGTAGAAGTCCTTCAGGTCGGGGCGCCGGCCGGCGTGCTGCTCGACGGTGTTGGCGAGACGGATCACATCGACGGAGGTAATCCCGAAGGCGAGGAGGTCATCGTCCAGCCCGGGCCGGCCGGGCACGATCGCGGCCAGCGCCGCCCGCACCTCGTTCTCCAGGGCGGTGTCGTGGCGGGACGGCCCGGTGGCGGGCTGTGGTGCCTGGTGGTCGAGGTCGGCGGCGAGGCGCTCCAGCGCGCCGCGGTCGACCTTGCTGGTGGCGCTCAGCGGTAGCTCAGGCAGGACCGTGAGAGAGGCCGGGAGCATGTGGGCGGGCAGGCGGCGGGCGAGGTCGGCGCGCACCGCGTCCAGGGGCCGGGCGGTGACGGCGAAGGCGGCCAGGCGCCGGGCGGTGCGCTCCCCGGTGGCGACGACGGCGGCCTGCTCCACGCCGGGAACCGCGCGCAGCGCCGTCTCGACCTCGCGCAGCTCGACGCGGTAGCCGCGGATCTTGACCTGGGCGTCGCGGCGGCCGAGGAACTCCAGGGTTCCGTCGGGGCGCAGCCGGCCCCAGTCGCCGGTTCGGTACAGCCTGCGGCCGGTGCGGCCGTCGAAGACGAACGCGGCCTCGGTCAGCTCCGGGGCCCGCCAGTAGCCCAGCGCCGTGCCGTGGCCGCCGATGTACAGCTGGCCGGGGACGTGCACGGGGCACGGCAGCAGCTGCTCGTCGAGGACCTGGACGCTCTGCCCGGTCATCGCGGTGCCGTACGGGATGCTCGACCAGGCCGGGTCGACGTCGCCGATCTCGTGGAGGACCGACCAGATCGAGCCCTCGGTGGCGCCGCCGAGGCTGACGATCCGGCACTTCGGAGCGCGCTCGCGCAGCCGCCCGGGCAGGTCCAGGGGGATCCAGTCGCCGCTGAGCAGGCACACCCGCAGGCCCTCCAGCACCGCGTCACCGGCGGGCAGGGCGTCCAGGAACAGGTCCATCAGCACCGGCACGCTGTTCCACACGGTGACGTGCTCGGTGCGGGCCAGTGCCGTCCAGGCGGCGGGGTCCCGGCGCTGGTCGCGGGTGGGCACCACCACGGTGGCGCCGGCCGCGAGGGTGCCGAACAGGTCCCAGACGGCGAGGTCGAACGTGGCCGGGGACACCGCCAGCACCGCATCCGTCGCCCCGATGCCGAAGCGCTCGTTGACGTCGAGAATCGTGTTGAGCGCGCCCCGGTGGGAGATCATGACGCCCTTGGGACGGCCGGTGGACCCCGAGGTGTAGATCACGTACGCGAGGTCGTCCGGCGTGCGACCCCGCTGCGCCCGGCCCGCCGCCGTGTAGCTGGCGGTGGTGGGGTCGTCGGTGAGGAGGACGGTCAGGCCGGCGGGCAGGCGGGTGCGGGCCGACGTCTCCTGCTCGCTCACGACGACCGCGGTGCCGGTGGAGTCCAGGAGGTCATGGAGGCGCTCGGCGGGCCAGGCGGGGTCCAGGGGCACGTAGGCGTATCCGGCGAGCAGGACACCGAGAGCGGCGGCGGCCTGTTCGCGGCCGGGTCGGCACAGCACGGCGACGAGTTCGCTGGCGGGCTCGGCGGCGGTGATCCGGTCCGCGATCTGCCGGGCCGCGGCGGCGAGTTCGCCGTAGGTGGTGCGCTCGCCGTCGCAGACCATCGCGGTGCGCCCAGGGTGCCTCCCGGCCTGGTCGAAGAACGGCTCGTGCAGGAGCCGGTCACTGCCGAGTGGCGCGGCGAGCTCAGGCGCCGGGGCAGCGGCGCCCAGGCGGGGGCGCTCGGGGGCGGAGGGGTCGTCGATCAGGGTGCGCAGCTGGACCGCGTGGTCGTCGAGCATCGCCTGGACCAGACCGTCGGGCAGGCGGCCGTCGACGGTGTCGAAGTTGATCACGAGGTGACCGGCCGCCTGGTAGGTCTGGTAGTCGAGCAGGACCTGCGGAGTCTGGCCGATCCCGAAGCCGATGGTGCCGGGGAACGGGGTGGCTGGCTCGGCGCCGGGCACCTCGAGGTCGAGGGTGCTGGTGAACACGACGGGCGCGGAGGCCGCGGTCCGGTCGCGGGCCTGGCGCAGGTCCCGCAGGACCTCGACTCCGCTGTAGCGGGCGTGGTCGAGGTCGGCCCACAGCTGGCGCTGCAGCGCCCGCAGCCGGCCGGCGAACGTCGGCGCGCCCAAGTCGATGCCGGTCAGGACGGTGGAGGTGAAGTCGCCGACGATCAGGTTGATCTGCGGGTGGACGTCGGGCCGGTTGTAGACGGTGGTGTTGAGCAGGAAGACGCTGCTGTTGGTGAACCGTCCGAGCGTCTCGGCGAAGACGGCGAGCAGCAGCGCGGACAGGGTCGCACCGTGCGCGGCGGCAAGGCGGCGCAGCGCGGCGAGGTCGTCGGCGGGAAGGCGCAGCTGCAGCCGGGAGAACTGCGGCCCGCTGGCGGTGCCCGCGGGCTCGGGCAGGAACGGCAGCGCGGGCGACGCGGGAAGGGCAGGGAGCTTCGCCCGCCAGTAGGCGCGGTCGCGTTCGTAGCGCGCCCCGGCGGCCAGGGCGGGCAAGTGGGCCACGTAGTCGGCGAAGGTCACCTTCAGAGCGGGCAGCTCGGCGCCCGGGTCCTCGTAGAGGGTGCGGGCCTCGCGGTAGAGGATCTGCCAGCTCAGCGCGTCGCCGATGAGCAGGTCGAAGCTGAGGAACAGACGGGTGGCCCCGTCGGGCAGCAGGGCCGCCTCGATGGTGAACAGCGGCCAGGCGCCGGTGTCGCGGCGGGCGTGGGCCAGGCGCTCGCGTATCCGGGAGAGCTGCGCCTCGGGGTCGGCGTCGGTACGCAGGTCCGCGGTGCGGATCCGGTACGGCGGGACGTCGGCCAGGATTCGCTGGCGGCCGTCGGGGGTGGTGACGGCGCGCAGCATCGGGTGCCGGTCGATCAGGGCTCGCCACACGGCGGCCAGGCGTTCCAGGTCGACCTCGGGCAGGTCGGCCTCGGTGTAGAGGTGGGAGTCGACGCCGCCGAGGTCGAAGTCCGCGCTGCGCCCGGTCCAGTAGGCCTGCTGGATGCCCGTCAGCGCGAACGGCTTCCCGGCGTTGGCGGGCGCGGCGGGGGTGAGCGGGGGCAGCGGGTCGGGCGCGGTGGTGTCGGCGGTGAGGAGGTGGCGTACCCGGGTGGCCAGCGCCCTGGGGGTACCGGCGGTGAGGAGGTCGCCGAGGGTGAGGTCGACGCCGAGGGCGGTCCGCAGCCGGGTCGTGAGCCGCAGCGCCAGCAGTGAGTGTCCGCCCGCCGCGAGGAAGTCGTCGTCGGCACCTGCCGGCTGGCCGAGGACGTCGGCGAAGGCATCGGCCAGCACCCGCACCAGCGGGTCGCCGTCGTCGGCGGCCCGGCCGGACACCGGGTGGGCCGCCGGTGCGGGCGGGCGGGGCTGGAAGGGGACAAGGCCGCGGGCGGCCGTGACCAGGTCGGTGACCACGGCCGGCGTCCCACCGACGAGGCGGCGCAGCATCGTGTGCAGGGTGTCCAGCGCGGCGCGGGCGTCGTCGTCGCCGACGCGGGTGCGGTCGTTGACCAGGCGCAGCCGCAGCCCGTCGAAGGTCTCGACGACCAGGGCGAGCAGGTGGCGGGTGCGTCCGCCCTCGGACCGGATCCCGGCCGTCTCCAGCACCAGCCCGGCCCCCGAGGTGGAGCCGCCGGTGTGCGGGTAGTTGGCGATCGACACCACGCTGTCGTACAGGGCGCCGCCCGGTGCGAGGTCGGTCCAGGCGTACAGGTCCGCGGTGGAGCACAGGCTGTGCGCCTCCGCTCCGGTGAGCAGGTCCTGGATGCCGCTCACCCAGTCGGCGGCGTCCCCCACCGGGGCGGGCAGTCGGATCGGTACGGTCGTCGCGACGGGCCCGACCAGGTCGGCGACGCCGGGGAAGGCGACCGTGCGCCCGGAGACGGTGACCCCGATGGCGATGTCGTCGCGGCCGCGGTGCCGGGCGGCGACCAGGCCCCAGCAGGAGACCAGCACGGCCGCCGTCGTGGTGCCGTGCGTGCGGGCGAAGCTGTCCAGGGCCTCGGCGGTGGCGGCGTCCACGTCGAGCCGGTGCTGCCCGTACCGCTCCTGGCCCGGGGTGAGCGGGTGCTCGGCGGCCGCGGGCAGCACCTGGTAGCCGGCCAGGTGCCGAGCCCAGTACACCTGCGGCTGGCCGCGGTCCTGGGTGGCCAGCCAGCGGGCGTACGCGCCGAACCCCGCCCGCCCGGGCGGAACGTGGCCGGCGTAGCGCAGCAGGAGTTCGTGGACGAGGTCGAGGTGCGACCAGCCGTCCAGCACGCCGTGGTGGTGGGTCCACACCAGGTGGTGCCGGTCACCGTCGAGGTGCTGGACGGCCAGGCGCAGCAGCGGCGGCCGTGTCAGGTCGAACGGCTGGGCCCGCTCGGCGCGCAGCAGCTCTTCCAGGTCGGCCTGCCGGCGGGCGGTGCCGTGGCCGCGGCTGTCCACGACACGGATCGCGCTCTCGGCGTGGGTGAGGACGACTTGCTGCGGGTCGGCGGCCAGGTTCCAGGCGAGGCCGGTCCGCAGGATGTCGTGGCCGTCGATCATCCCGGCCAGGGCCTGCTCAAGGAGCGGCATCTCCAGCGGCCCGGTCAGGGGGAAGACGGCCTGCTCGACGAACAGGGCGTCGTCGGGGGCGGCGGTGAGCGTGCCGAGGAGGAAGCCCTGCTGCGTAGGGGTGGCGGGGTGGACTGCGGCGATCGTTCGGTCGGTCATGATCGTCATCCCTCGAACGTGGCGGT
This sequence comes from Kitasatospora sp. NPDC093102, assembly GCF_040683915.1. Taxonomy (NCBI): domain Bacteria; kingdom Bacillati; phylum Actinomycetota; class Actinomycetes; order Kitasatosporales; family Streptomycetaceae; genus Kitasatospora; species Kitasatospora sp. NPDC093102. The sequence continues at coordinate 31,060 of NZ_JBFBFA010000052.1, forward strand.
GATCCGGCTCAGGTCGGCGGCCGAGAGCCCGGCCGGCCCGGCGGCGGTCTGCGGGCGGATGGTGAGCGCGGCGGCCGCGTGGCGGGCGAAGGCCTCGGGGAGCCGGTCGACGGTGGCGGCCGGGATGAACGCCTCGTCGAAGCGCCACCCGACCTCGACCGCATCCGGCGTGCTCCACACCACGGCCTCCAGGCCGAACAGCGGGCTCACATCAGCGTCCGGAAGGTCGGGGCCGCGGCCGGACGGGAGGTCGCCCAGGTAGTTCAGCGCCACCGGCGGCAGCGCCCCGGCCCAGTCGTGGGGTTCCTCGATCCGCTGGTGCAGGACGGCGGCCAGCGCCGCCGGGTCGGACAGCACGTGCCGCTCGGCCCGCAGCGACCGGAAGTCGGTGAGCCAGCCCACCGCGGCCGCCAGGTTGAGCCCGGGACGGTCGCGGCCGTGGAGCTCGGCGCACAGCGCGGGCGGCAGGTCCGGGCGCACCTCGGCGAGCGCACCCAGCAGAGCGGCCCCCAGCACGGCGAGAGCCCAGCGCGGCGCGGCCTGCTGCGCAGCGGACAGAGCCCGGCGGGCGTCCGCGCCCAGCCGCGAGACGACGGTGCGGCATGCGCCCGGGCCGCCGGACCCGGGCCAGGCCGGGAAGGGGGTGGCGGGCCGGCTGTCCTGGTCCCGCAGCCACGCCGCGTACCCGTCCCCGCGCCGCCGCGCCGGCGCGGCCGGGCTCGCGTAGGCCTGCCACAGCTCATCGCTCAGGCCCTGCAGGGAGACGACGTCGGCGACCAGGTGGTGGACGACCCACACCAGCCGGTCCGCCTGCCCGGCGGCGCGGATCAGGCACAGGCCCACCAGCCGTCCGGCGAGGTCGATCTCGCCCTCCGCCTCCTCCAGGAAACCGGCGACGGCCCGCTCCCGTTCGGCGGCCGGGACGGCGTCCAGGTCGAGGACGTGCACCGGCACCGGGCCGGGCTCGCCCAGCCGGGCCGTCCACCGGCCGCCGACCTGGGTGAAGGACGTCCACAGCGCCTCATGCCCGGCGACGGTCGCCTCCAGTGCCCGCTCCAGGCACCCGGTGTCGACCGGGGCGGGGGCATCGGCGCTCCACCGCACCGTCCACCGCTCGGGCCGAGCCGTGGCGCGGGCGAGGAACCCGGCCTGGTGGGGCGTCAGCGGCACGGGCCCGGGGTCCACCGCGTCCCGCGCGCCGGCCGGGCGCGCCGCGGCGGCGATCCGGCGCAGGGTCCGCTGCTGCAGGATGTCGTGCACCGTCAGCTCCAGGCCCGCCCGCTGCGCCCGGCCGGCCAGCAGGACCGCCTTGATGGAGTCGCCGCCCGAGGCGAAGAAGTTGGCGTCCGGGCCGGTCGGCGGCGCGGCAAGGACTTCGCTCCACAGCGCGGCGACCACGCCGAGCTGAGGGTCGTCCGCGTCCAACGCCTCCTCCCTGGTGGCGGGTGCGGGGCGTTCGGCCAGGGCACGGCGGTCGACCTTGCCGTTGCCGCGTAGCGGCAGCTGGTCGAGGACCTCGCACCGGTCGGGGCGGGCGTAGAACGGCAGCCGGTCGGCCGCGAGCGCAGCGGCAGCCTCGGGCAGGGCGGCCGGATCGGCGCCGGGGGCGGGGACGAGGAACGCGGCGAGTACCGGCGTGCCGCTGGTGCCGCTGGTGCCGCTGGTGACGACGGCGGCCGCGGTGATGCCGGGGTGGCTGGTCAGGACGGCTTCGATCTCGCCGGGTTCGACGCGGTAGCCGTGGATCTTGAGCTGGTCGTCGCCGCGGCCGAGCATCACCAGGTGCCCGCCGGGGCCGAGGACGGCGAGGTCACCGGTCCGGTAGGAGCGGGTGCCGGTGTGCGGGTCGGTGGTGAAGCGGGCCGCGCTCTCGGCGGGCCGGCCCAGGTAGCTGGCCGCGACGCCGGGCCCGGTGACGACGAGTTCCCCGGCGGTGCCGGGCAGAGCGAGTCGGCCGTCCGGCGTGCGCAGCTCGATCGTCGTGTCCTGGATCGGCGTTCCGATGGGTACCGGGCCGTCCGCCGGGTGCTCGCCCAGGCGGAAGGTGTGGGCGCAGCAGCCGACGGTGGCTTCGGTGGGCCCGTACTCGTTGGTGACGAGCAGGCCGGGCGCGTCTAGGAGGTTCAGGGTGGCGGCGGTCAGCTGCTCGCCGCCGACGACCAGGTGCCGGGTGGCCCGGGTGATCTGGTCGCCGGTCAGGTAGGTGGTGAGCAGGCGCAGGCTGCCCGGGGTGACCTTCAGCGGGTTCAGGTCGCGGGCCCGGGAAAGGGCGTCGGCCAGGTCCTTGGGCTCGTCGGAGGGCAGCAGGGTGACGGCCTGCCCGGTCAGCAGCGGCAGGAACAGGCTGGTGACGGTCATGTCGACGCTGATCGACGAGTGGACCAGGGTGCCGCTGCCGTCCGCGGTGCCGTAGTGGCGCGAGGCCCAGCCGAGGTAGTTCATCAGCGCGGCGTGGGTGATCGCCACGCCCTTGGGACGGCCGGTCGAGCCGGAGGTGTAGATGACGTACACGTCCGTCTCCGGCCCGGCCGCGACCGGCTCGGGTCCGGCTGCGGGGGAGTAGGGCGGCAGCGCGTCGATGCGCAGCACGGGCGCGCTGCCCGGCGGGAGGTCGGGGCGGTGCTGGTCCGTGACGATCAGTCGCGGGTCGGCATCGGCGAGCAGGTCGGCCACCCGGCCGCGCGGGAGGGCCGGGTCGATCGGAACGAACGCGGCGCCGCAGCGGGCGACAGCCAGCAGCACGGCCAGTAGCGGCACCCGGCGGTTCATGCACATGGCCACCCGGTCCCCGGCGGCCACGCCTCGTTCGGCCAGCGTCCGGCCGAGCGCGGCGCTCGCGGCGTGCAGGTCGCGGTAGGTGACCTCCTGGTTGTCGTCGCGGGCGGCGCAGGCGAGCGGGGTACGCGTGGCCTGGGCGTCGAACGCCTCCCCCAGGGTGGCGGGTACCTTGGTGCCGACGCCGGGCCGGTCGGCACCGCGAAGCCGGCTGCTGGAGGTGAGCGGGTCCAGGATCCGCCCGACTACCGCCGTGGCCGGGGCGTCGAGCAGGTCCGGCAGACCGGTACACAGAGCGGCCAGCCAGTCGGCCAAGCACCGGGCGCTCTCCTCGGCAACGGCGGCGCCGTCCACGTCCAGGGCGAGATGGAGCCGGCCGTCGGCATGCAGGGAGTGCAGGTCGAGGCGGAGGCGGTCGGTCGCGGCCCGCAGCGCCTCGACGCTGGCGTCCAGGCCCGGACCGAAGTCGAGCCCGGGCGCCTCCACGTGCCGGACGCCGACCGTGTACTCGCCGCCGGGCTGCGAGTGGGTGAAGAAGTCGCCGAGCCGGGCGGCGAGCGCGATCTCGCGGTGGCAGGCGCGGACGGTGCCGACGAGCGAACCGGCGAAGTCCAGGCGCACCGGCACGGGGACGCAGCGGCCCAGCAGGCCGATCGTGTCCGGCAACTGCTCCACCGGCCCAGGGATGAACAGGCCCATCGCCCCGTCCTCGCCGGGGGCGACCCGCTCCAGCAGGAGCCGCCACGCCGTCACCACGACGGCGTCCACACCGACCTGGAGGTCCCGGGCGAGCCGAATGATCCGGGTACCGGCCGCGTCGCCCAGCGGCACGGGCAGGTGCAGCCGGGCGCCGGGTGCGGCGGTGCGCATCACCAGGGCGCGGGCCAGCTCCTCGGCCCCCGCCTCCAGCCGACGGGCCTGCCAGTGCTCGCGGCCGCCAGCGGCACCAGGGTCGGTGAGCAGGCCGGCGAGGAAGGCGTCGACCGTCTGCGGATCCGGCCCGCTCGCCCCGGCCACCGTCCCGGTCCGGTAGCCGGCGGCGACGGTCGCCGCGGCACGCACCAGGCCGGTGGTATCCACCGAGCCGAGCGTCGGGCTCAGGGTGAGGGTGTGGCCGCCGTCTACGAGGCGGGCGAGCCCGACCAGCGGCTGCTCCCCGTCGCCGCCGACGGTGACGGGGAGGCGGCGGCGCAGCGCGGTGTGCTCGCGCACGGTGTGCTCGGCGGCCGCGCGGAGCCGGTCGGTGTTTAGCGGCCCGGTCAGCCGCAGTTCGAGAAGCGGGGCGGTGAACGCGGCCGCAGGGTGGGCGGCCAAGTGGCGGTGCTGCGGTGCGGCCGGTACGACGGCCAGGCCGTCGGCGGCGGTGATCTGCCACACGGTGGTGGTGGTGGCGGGTCGGGGGCTCGTGGTGGTCACCGGGATTCGCCGTCCTCTCGCAGGTTGGCCAGTCGGTCGCGGACCAGGTCGCGCACGGTGGCGGCGCCGGGCCGCAGAAGGTCGCGCAGCCGGTGCAGGGGCAGTTCGGGCAGGGCGCAGAGCGCGGCCAGGACAAGCGGGTACGCCTCGGCCAGCCACGGCGGATCCACGGGGTGGTGGGCGTGAGCGTCGAAGCGCAGCAGTGCGCTCGCGCCGTCGGCGTGCTCCTGGACGTCGAGCATCAGCGGGTACGGCACCGGCCACAGCGCCGGCTCGCTCCACGCGACGGTGCAGCCGGTCAGGCGCAGCGGGTGTGCGGCGGGCGGCTGGAGGGTGAAGAGCGTGTCGAACACCGCGCCGGCGCCGTCGGCGACCATCCCGTAGGGCACCTCGGCGTGGCTCAGCGCCTCGATCGCGGCGGTCACCGCCGTGTCGAGGTGTCCGCGAGCGGTGGTGGACCAGTCCAAGCGTGCCGGGACGGGGACGAGGTTGGCGAAGAAGCCGACCGTGTCGGTGAACGCCTCCTGAGCGCGGCCCGCGACCGGGCAACCCGTCACCAGCGCGTCGCTGCCAGCCGCGGCGGCGAGCAGGAGCTGCCAGGCCGCGAGGTGGATCGCGACCGGGGGAGTGGAGCGGCTGCGCGCCGCCGCCCGCACGGAGGCCACCAGGTCGGCGTCCAGTGCGAAGCGCAGGTGGCGCGGCTCGACGGGCAGACCAGTGGGGGTGCTCCAGGACCGGGCCGCCGTCCGGTCGAGCGCGGCGCGGACGGCAGCCCGGCCCTGGTCGAGCACGCCGCTCCCGCGCCGCCGGACCGCCGCAGCGCTGTACTGGGCGAACGTGGCGCCGTCCGCAGCGCCAGCCAGGGCCTGCGGGTCCGCGTACGCGGCGCCCAGGTCCCGTTGGAGGACGTCGACGGACCAGCCGTCGGCGGCGCTGTGGTGCAGCGTCAGCAGCAGCACATGGTCGTCGGGGGCCAGCCGCAGCAGGGCCGCACGCAGCATCAGGTCCCGGCCGACGTCGAACGGCGCCTGGAAGAACCGGCGGGACAGCAGATCAGCCTGGTCGGCGCGGTCGGGCTCCGGCAGGCTCGACAGGTCGCTGACCTCGATGTCGACCTCCTGGGCGGTCAGCCGTCGCTGCACCAGCGTCCCGCCGCCGTCGACCAGCACGGTGCGCAGGGCCGGGTGCCGGGCGACGACCGCCGCCAGCGCCGAACGCAGCCGGCCCAGATCGAGCGGGCCGGCGATCCGGTGTGCCAGGGGGATGACCTGGGCGTTTCCGCGCCCTCCGATCGCCTCCGCCGCCCAGATGCGCTGCTGCCCGAGCGACGCCGGCCCGAACTCCTCGTCCGCCGGCAGCTCGACCGCCAGCCGCTGTCCGGCGCCCGCTTGCCGGGCCGCCCCGCGGACGGTCGGCTGCGCCAGAAGCTCGTGGACCGCCAGGTCCACACCGTGGCGGCGAAGGCGCGCGCAGATCACCGCGGCGCTCAGCGAGTCGCCGCCCAGCGTGAACAGGTCGTCGTGGACGCCGACCGGCGCGGCCCTGAGCGTCTCCTCCCACACCTCGGCGATCCGGCGCTCAGTCTCGGTCTGCGGCGCGACGTAGGGGGTGGTGGACGCCGTCTCGCCGGGGCGCCGGTAGGCGTCCGCGGCCAGCGTGGCGGCCTGCTGTGAGACGGGCCACCGCACCTGCGACGGCGCCCAGGCGGCCGGGTGCCCATCGGCGGCCGGGGCCGAGATGGCCTGCGGTGCGGTGAGGAGCCGCCACTCCAGGGCTGCGGCGGCCGACGCATCCACCAGGTCGGGGGCATCGGCGAGGCTGAACCGGGTCCGGGCCGCGTCGGCGAACTCCAGCGCCGGCCGGTTGCGCGGCCCTGGCGTGCCGGTGAGCGCGATGCCGTCCAGGCCGAGGGCGGTGGCCCGCTCGGCCAGCTCCCGCAGGATGCACCACTCGACGTTGCGGCCCAGCGCGCGGCAGCTGACGAAGAAGTCCCTCACCCGCAGCACACGCCCGTCGGCCTCCGCCGAGACGAAGCCGACGAGCCCGTAGTCGCCGAAGCGGTCGCGTACCCGGACCGACAGCGCCACCCCGGTGCCGTCGAGCACTTGACGGACCGTTCCGGGCGTGTGGCTGCGCAGCGTCAGGTTGAACTGGGTGGTGCGGGCCGCGAGCTGTGCGATCCGCTCCACCTCGTCCTCCGTCGCGGGGGACACCTCCACGCGGAGGTCCAGCTGCTCCAGGTACTCGGCCGTTGTCGCCGTCTGCGCTGCGGCCCGGCGGCGCCGGGCCTCCGCCGCGAGCAGGCCCGTCCGCGCGCGGTCCTCCGCGGTCCCAGTGCCCTCCAGGGCGAGCTGCCACGTCCCGTGCAGGGCTGCGGGGAACTCCCGTGGGTCCGCCGGCAGGTCGACGACCGTGATTCCCGGGTGCGCGATGGCCACCTCGGCGCGTTCGGCGGCGCTGTCGTCGACGAAGACCAGCGACTCCACCGCGAAGCCGAGCTCGTCGGCGATCTCACCGATGGCGGTCGACTTCGGGCCCCAGCCCACGCGCACCGACCCGAAGTCCCCGAGGATCAGCGGCATGTCCGGGTGAGCGGCGAACACCGCCTCCACGTCGGCAAGGTTGTTGCGCGAGCACAGGCACAGCACCCGCCCGGCCTCCAGCTGCTCCCGCAGCGCCTCCTGTACCTGCCGGTAGGGGCCGCCGGCGTCCACGTTCTCGGGCCCGATCTCGCCGCACACCCCGCCCCACAAGGTGTTGTCTCCGTCCACGACCACGGCCTTGGTCACCGGCCGCTGCGCGGCGGTCGTCCGGCGCAGCACCGCCTCCGCCCACGGCAGCACCACCTCCGATCCCTCGGTGCCGATGCCGGCCGGAGCGCAGGAGGGTGGCGGTTCCACCCAGGTGAGGCCGCGTGCCTCGACGGCCCGGCGGGCCTGCCGCGTCGCGGCGGCGCTCGCTCCGGGCGCAACGGTCACGTACAGCGGCAGGGCCGACGTGGCGGCCCAGCGCTCGGCGGCTTCGATCTGGCGGCCCAGCCAGGGGGCTTCCGGGCGCGACACGCCGGGCCGCAGGCCGTACAGCATGTAGATCTCGGATCCGGCGAACAGCGCGTCCTGGTCGACGACCGTCTCGAAGCCCCGGCTCTGGAGCAGGGCCCGGAGCCGTTCCACCCGTCCGTCGAGGTCGTGGACTTCGGCGACGACCTGGTTGATGAGGGTCCAGTGCTCGTCGTCGATCCCGGCGAGGACGTCCTCCTCCGCGCGTTCGGCGTCGACCTTTAGCAGGTGGATGCGGCCCACGGTGTTGCTGCGGATCCAGTCCGACAGGCGGATCACCGGCACCGCGAGCTCCTGCCGGTCGGCCGTACGCGCGAGGGCCGTCGGTTCGAGGGCCTCGGCGGCAGCCGTCCGTAGATCGTCCGGAAGTCCAGGTAGGGCCTCGGCCTGGTGGCGGGCGTAGTCGCGCACGATGTGCCGGTCACGGTCGGAATCGGTGTAGAAGCCGGACTGGAGGGACGACTGCGGATAGAACGTGAGCGTGCGGACGCCGGCGCTCGCGCCGGCGGCGGCCCGGGTCACCGTGCCGCTGATCCCGTAGAGGTTCATGTTCGCCTCCAGCGCCTTGGCCACGGCGGGGACCGGTTCGAAGGCGTGCACCGTGACCCTGGCCGCCTGCGCGGCGGCGAACAGTGCGAACACGCCGACGTTGGCGCCGACGTCGACCACCACGTCGCCGTCGCAGACCTGAAGGCCATGCCGTAGGTACTGGTTCCGGACCACGATCTCGTCGTAGAGCTCGCGGCTTTCATTCGGGTGCATCTCCGCGATCGCGCGCCCGTCCGGCAGCGCGCCCCAACCCGCCGAGGGGATCTCGTGCTCTGCACGGGCGGGGTGCGGCTGCGGCAGAGTGCCCAGGGCCCGGCCGACGACGGCGAGGTTCGCGCCCCAGCCGGCCAGCTGAAGTCCACCGTCCGCCGTGGCAGGCAGGACCGCGTCCCCGGGTTCGACACGGCGCGCGGACACGGGCAGGCCGATGGCCTTCCCCCAGGCGTGCAGGGCCTCCGCGGCCGTGCCCGTGGCGCCAAGGACTCGGATCTCGAACGCCAGCGGCCGCACCGTCCCGGCGGCCTGCTCCACCGTCACGTCCGGGTTGTTGGCCAGCGCTCGCAGAATCGTTGCGACCTGGTCGGCGAGTGCGTGAAGCAGACCCGGGTCCGCGGATCCATTCCGCGCGGTGACCGTCCACTCCAGGCCCTCCGGGACCGTACGGAACACGCAGCTCAGAGGGGACAGGAGGTCACGGGGTGCCTGCCCGTCTCCGGCGAAGTGGAATGCCGGCGCTCCGCCGACACCGACCAGCCGCCGCAGCGCCGCCAACGAGCCGGTCCCGGTCGGCGGAGCGCTCACCCAGCGGTGGGAGAGCTCCCGCAGCGAGACATGCGGCACGACCTGGAGCTCCTCGACCTGCAGCTGCTCTCCGGCCTCCTCGCTACCGCAGGCCAGCCGCACATCCTTGCTGCCGGTGGCGATCGCCAGGACAACCGCGAAGACCGTCCGTGCGAGCAGGCCACGCTCGCACCCTTCCACCGTTGCTCCCCAGCACGCGGACGGGGACACGACGATCGAGACCGCCGACCGGCCATGCTCGTGGATTTCGCCGACGAAATCATCGGCCCGCCTCAACGTCCCCGCTCGCGACAACCCGAATTCGGGCTGATCTGCCCGTGATGACGCCACTCTTCCCCCTGACGACGTGAACGACCCGAACGTGCGTCAAACCGATTCGCCGACCGAGTGACCGCGGTCCGAGACCTGCGGTTCCGACCCGGACTGAGCGTCCCGGCCGTCCTAGGAGACTCCTGACGGGAGGTCACAGGAAGGGCGCCAGCGTCATCTCGGGTGGCCTCCCGGTCATCCAGCGGTCATCCACCTTGGCCGCCCTCTCCCGGAAACAGCTTCACGCAGGGACACTGGGACCGTCGATCCGGCAACGGAGGTGAGTGCACCGTTGAGCGATGTCGGGGCCCTGCTGGAGTACCTCGTCAGACACCACGGAGGGAAGGCGGAAGCGTTCCTGAAACGGGTTGGGGACCGGCACCAGCACCTGGGGTTCGGCAACTTCGCCACCAACAAGCAGAAGCTACATCGGTGGAAGAACGGCACCACGCCCGACCGGGAGGCACAACTCGCACTCGCCCATCTCCTCAGCGTTCCCCAACGAGATGTCCTGGAACTCGGCTGGCCTGCCTGGCTGGAACGGGCCGTCCCCGATGTCCTACTCGCACAGCACCGCGCGACCCCGACCGCGCTGAAGGCCCGAAAGGCCGGTGAAACCGTGGAACGTCGTCGGTTCATGATCACAACCGCGGCCAGCGGCATGGCCATCGCCCTGGCTCCCCTCACCCCCACCCCCACCCGCACTGGTGCCGGCCGCCGGGTCGGCGACAGCGTCGCTACCCTCCATGAAGAGCGCCTGGAAGCCCTACGCCACCTCGACGACAAGTTCGGCTCCGGCCACGTCTACAACGCTGCCGTCAACGAGTTCGACATGATCGCCAGCGCGCTGAACACCACCACCTACAACGAGAGCACCGGCCAGCGTCTGCTCGCAGCCGCCGCCGACGCCCAGCGCGCCGCGGGCTGGACCGCCTACGACAGCGGACACCCCGACCGCGCAGAGGAACACTTCGCCGACGCCGCCGAAGACGCGGTCGCCGCCCACGCTCCGGAGGTGCTCGCCAACACCTTGGCCTTCTGGGCCATCAAGTGCTACTCGACCGGCGATCCCCGTGCAGCGGTATCTCTCGTCGCAGCGGCCCACGCCCACGGCCAGGCCACCGGCTCCGCCCGAATGCTCGCCATGCTCCACGCCCGGGCCTGCCGCGCATACGCCAAGGCCGGGGATCTGCGCGCCTCCGACCGGGAAGCTAACGCAGCTCTGGACGCCTACAGCCGCGCTGTCCCCCTCGACGAAGACCTGCCGTCCATGTACTGGGTCAACCTGGGAGAGATCCACCAGCTGCTCGGTAGCTCCGCGCTCAACCTGGGCCACCCCACCCGCGCCCTGGTCCACTTCCAGCAGGCCGCCACCGCCGGCAGGGCCGAGATCTACGACGACTACGACGGCGACTCCTTCCCCCGAGGAGCAGCGATCTACGAGGCCCGGGCTGCCGAGGCGTATCTCGAACTCAATGACGTCGAGCAGGCCGTGGCGGTGGCCCACCAGGCCGTGGAGCACATGGGTGGCGTGAATTCCGCGCGCGGCAGCACTGCTCTGGCCGAGCTTCGGGCGAAACTGCGACAGCACGCGGGCGCAGCTGAAGTCAGGACCTTTCTGGAGTTCACCGCGTAGGACGTTGCTGAACACCTTCGTCGCGAGCCGGGTACCGACTGTCTGGATGCCTACCTCGGCTGTGTCCCGGACGGCCATGGCCTCCTTCCGAGCAAATCGGCACCCGGTTGGCGAGGTAGCCTCCGAACAGCGCTGGCTCAACGGCGTCGGGTGCACCGCCGCCGAACTCCACCGCCACGCCCAGGCCGCCTGACCCCGGAGACTCCTTTGACCCCCAGTCCGAAGGCGACCGTCGACGCGGTGGTGCTGACCATGAACGACCGCCCGGCCGAATTCCCGCCGGCGATGGCCTCCCTCCTCGCCCAGCAGGACGTCGACCTGCGCGCGGTCGTCGTCGGCAACGGCTGCCAGCCCGACCACGTCCCGGAAGGCGTCCAAGCCCTCGCTCTCCCGGAGAACCTCGGCATCCCCGAGGGCCGCAACGTCGGTGCCGACGCCCTGGCTGGGCCCGGAGCGGGCGAGTTCATCTTCTTCTTCGACAACGACGCCCACCTCCCCGACGAACGCGTGCTGGCGCGCCTCGTCGACCAGGCCCGCCGCCACCCCGAAGCCGTCTACGTCCAGCCCCGCATCGCCGACCCCGACACCGGCATCACCGTGCGCCGCTGGGGCCCTCGCCTGCGCGCCAGCGACCCCACCCGGCCCGGCACCGTCATGGCCGAAGGCGTCGTCCTCGTCCGACGCGCCGCCTACGAGCAGGCCGGCGGCTGGCCCGGCCACTTCTTCCCCTACCACGAGGGCCTCGACCTCAGCTGGCGGCTCTGGGACAACGGCCACACCGGCTGGTACGCCCCGGACATCGTCATCCACCACCCCGCCACCGACCCCGCCCGCCACGCCCTCTACCTGCGACTGGTCGCCCGCAACCGCGTCTGGATCGCCTACCGGCGCCTCCCCGCCCCCCTGGTCCCCGCCTACCTGACCCTGTGGGTACTGATCACCACGGCCCGGACCAGGGACCGCAAGGCCCTCACCACCTGGTTCGCCGGGTTCCGCGAAGGCCTGCGCGGCGGCCACGGCGAACGCCGCCCCATGTCCTGGAACACCGTGCTGCGCCTCACCCGGGCCGGCCGCCCGCCGATCGTGTAGACGCTCCGCTCGGCTGCCGCGGTGCGGCCGTACGCCGGGGCCGGCACCGTCGTCAGGATCGGTCCGTCCACCGGAAGGAGTTCGCCGCGGCCCCCGCTTCGGCATCCCCGTCCCGGCCGCCCAGCCGCTCTGCTCCGGCGGCCTGATCGTGGTGAGCCTGGGGCCCGGCGTCTTCCGGACGGGGCAGCACCATCGCGGTCAAACAGCCTTGACGTACTCCCCACCTCGGGATGCCGTGCCGTGACAAGCTGGTCCACCACGCCCTGGACGGGCCGAAGTCGATGAAGGGGACGACGTGGGCAGCGCCGTAGTGATGACCGTCATGATTCCCCTGGTCCCCCTGCCGGTGACCTGGCGCCATCTGCGCACACTGCGGCGGCCCGCGCTCGATGTCCCCCGCTCGGCCCGGCTGGTCTCCTGGGCGGTCGTCTCCGCGTGGCTGCTGCCGGTGGCTGCCGCCTTGGTGTCCATGCCGGGCGACGCCTCCGTCGTTCTCGCGTCAATCCTGGTCTGGCTGATCACCCCGCCGGCCCTGGCCGTTGCCGCCGCCCGATGTCGGGCAGTCGAACGCCACCAGGAGGACGTCCTGCGCGCAGCGCAGGGCCTGCCGATGCGGCGCCGCCTCACCTCGCCCTGGACGGTCGGAGCGCTCTGGGCCGCCGCCGCCTTCATCCTGATGCTCACCGTCGTCGTGGGCCCCGCGCTCGCCACCCCGCCCGGCCAAGCCGTCCAGCGCAGCACCCACCTCCTCGACCTCGTCCTGATCCCCGTCCTCCTCGGGGCGATCCACACGACCGCGCAGTTCGTCCGCCGCGAACGCGAGGCCGCCCGCGCCCTCCACGCCGACCGTCTGGCCGTCGGTCTGACGGCCAGACGGTCGGGGCGCTGAGCAGACCGGCCCAGCCGCCGCCCGGCTGCCCCACCGCGTCCTGTACCTGGGGGTTGAGGAACATCGGAGCGGAAGCCGGCGCTTGTACTCTCCGTGACGGACCCTGTTGCCCAATTCGGGTGAAGTCGACGCGATCATGAGGTGTGTGGCGTCCGCGGCTGTGAGTGTGTTGTGCGGCAGAATCGCGGGCGCGAACTGGGGGTACAGCGATGTCGATGCACTTGGACTCGGGC
>NZ_JBFBFA010000053.1:0-43164 GCF_040683915.1 Kitasatospora sp. NPDC093102
CGGGTTCGGTGCCGTAGCGGATGGCGTTGGTGATGAGTTCGCTGAGGATCAGTTCGGTGGTGAAGGTCAGGTCCTCCAGGCCCCAGGTGGTCAGTGTCCATGTCATGTCCCAGCGGTGTGGCCTCGGTCGTGGTGACCGGCCCCTTCAGGGCCCCCGGTAGGAGCCGTAGACGTGCTGTCCGATCAGCTCGGGATGGTCGGTGGAGGCGTAGCGGATCCCGTTGGTGCCGAAAATCACGACGTAGTCGAAGCCGCCGCTCTTCTGCACGTCCACGGCCAGCGGCTGCAGCACCGCGGTCGGATCGGCACTGTCGAGAGCAGCGGCCACCGTAGGGGCCTGCGCCAAGGTGATGGCCACGGCGCGTGTGCGGTGCTCGGCATCACTCGTGGCATAGCTCCGGGCCTGCAGGATGAGTGCCGTCAGCGCGGCGCCGACCAGCAGCACCACCACGATCAGCATCCACAGGAACACCTGCCCGGCGACACTGCGCACCCACAGCCGCGAGCGCAGCCGCCTACGGGCGGACCGGTGTTCCCCCGGTCCGCCCGGTGTCGTGCCCCCATGGGCGTGGCTGTCCACACGGCCCCGTGCCTCTCGGTCGGCTTTCCCTACGCCGAGCACTCGACTCTGTGGGATTGTCTGGGCTTGCTCCGCTTTGACGGACACCGTTGGTGTGGTGGTCAGGCCGCCAGGACGGTCTCGTATTCGGCGGGACTGCGGTAGCCAAGGCTGCTGTGCAGCCTGCGTATGTTGTACCAGGCTTCGATCCACTCGAAGATCGCGGTCCGTGCTGCGGCCCGGCTGAGCCAGGGGCGGTCGCCCAGTAGCTCCCGTTTGAGGGTGGCGAAGAAGGACTCGGCGAGTGCGTTGTCCCAGCACTGGCCGGTCCGGCCGACCAACAGCCGAACTCCGAACTCGCCTGCCAGGTCGGCGAATTCACGGCTGGTGTACTGGCAGCCGCGATCGGAGTGGAAGATCACCGGCCCGGTCGGGCGGCGGGTGTGGCAGGCGGCCCGTAGGGCGCCGGCGACCAGTTCGGTCCGCAGGTGGTCGGCGGTGGCCCAGCCGACGACGCGACGGGAGGCGATGTCGATGACGGTGGCCAGGTAGAGCCAGCCCTCGTCGGTGGGGATGTAGGTGATGTCGCCGCACCAGCGCGCATCGAGGGCCGCCGGGTGGGGCTGGAAGTCGCGCAGCACCAGGTCCGGCCGGGTGACGGCGCGGGGATCGGGGATCGTGGTGTGCTGGCGCCGTCTTCGGTGCCGGCCCTCGAGGCCGGCCTGGCGCATCAGGCGTGCGACCCTTCGCCGGCCGCACCGGTCGCCGTCGCCCTGCAGGACGGCGTGCACGCGCGGAGCTCCATAGGTGCCGCGCGAGGTCGCGTGGACCTCGGTGATCTTCTCGGTCAGCTCAGCGTCGCGGACCGCGCGGGAGCCGGGGGTGGCGGTTCGGCGGGCGTAGAAGGCGGCTCGGGAGACCTTGAGCAGTTCACACGCCCGTTTGACGTTGTGGCCTGCCTGCTTCTCCGCCTCGATGAACGGGTGCACCGTCACCGGGTCTCCGTCGCGAAGAAAGCCATCGCACGCTTGAGGATGTCCACGTCCTCGCGCAAGCGGCGGTTCTCCCGCCGCAGCCTGGCCAGTTCCTCGCGCTCGTCGCTGGTCAGGCCGTCGCGCTCGCCGGCGTCGACCTGGGCCTGCTTCACCCAGTCGCGCACCGCGGTCTCGGTCAGGTCGAAGTCCTTGGCGACCTGGCCGACCGAGCGGTCGCCGCGTCGGCACAGCTCGACGATCTCGGCCTTGAACTCCGGCGTGAACGAGCGGCGAGGGCGCGGCTTCTTCCCCATGCTCTCCATGATGGACATCATCCTTACCGGGACCGAAGCCCCTGATCAGGGGTGTCCGTCAAAGCGAATCAAGCCCAGTCCCACCCGCCGCTCGACATACGTACTGGGATGCCTTGAGCCTCGGCGACGTGACATGGCTGCGTGCCCGGGCGTGGGCCGTTGCCGTCGGGATCAGCGGGGTGTCGTACTACCCGGGCATCTACCCCCGCTTCACCAGCGAGTGCCTGTCGCGCCTGCGCGCGAGCCTGGAGGCCGACGCCGAGCGGTGAACCGACTCCTGGTGACTCCTCCCCCGGCTGATGCCGGGGGCTTCTCGCTAACCCGGGCGGGCGTTGCGACGGGCCAGCCCGGCCCGTAGGACGTTGACGGCTCCCACCGTGTCGGCGTGCGCCTGGTGGCCGCAGCCGGTGCAGTGGAAGGTGTCCTGGGTGGGCCGGTTCTCCGCCGCAACATGCCCGCATGCGGGGCACGTCCGGGAGGTGTTGCGGGGGTCCACGGCGATCACTTCCCGTCCGGCGCTTTCAGCCTTGGCGTGCAGGATCGTGAGGAACACCCCCCATCCGGCATCCGATATCGAGCGGTTGAGTCCGGCTTTGGCTGCGGCCCCGTTGGGGAGGAAGGCACCCGGCCGGTCGGGGTCGGGTTTCGGTGCGGGGGCCTTGACCATGTTGCGGATCCTGAGGTCCTCGTGCGCGATGAAGTCATGCTCCCGCACGAGATCGAGGGTGGTCTTGTGGGCGTGGTCGAGGCGTTGGCGGCGGACCTTGCGGTGCAGCCGGGCGACGGTCTCCACGGCCTTGCGGCGGCGCTTCGACCCGCGCTTGCACCGGGAGAGGGCCTGCTGGGCGGCTTCGAGCTTCGCCGCGGCCTTCCGGCCGTGGCGGGGGCTGGGAACGAACCCGCCGTCGGAGTCGGCGAGGAAGCTGGCTATGCCCATGTCGATGCCGACCACGGATCCGGTCGCGGGCAGCGGCCCGGGCCGGGCCTGCTCGGCCGTCAACACCACGTACCAGCGCTTGCCCTCACGCTTGACCGAGATCGTCTTGACCCTGCCGACCACCGGCCGGTACCGATGCACCCTGACGTGGCCGACGCCCTGGAAACGGACACGGGTCACCGGGCCGTGCGGGGTTGAGTCCCAGCGGCAGCCGTCACCGTCCCTGGGGAAGTCCACCGTGTCGAACCGGTTCACGCCCCGAAAACGCGGGTAGCCCGGTTTCCCGCCGGACGTGACCCGGCGGAAGAACGCCGCGAACGCCCTGTCCAGCCGTCGAAGCGTCGCCTGCTGGGAGGAGAAGGACCAGCGGCCCTGACACTCCGGGTCGAACGCCCGGATCTCCTTCAGCTGCGCAGACTGCTCGCCATAGCGGACCGTCGTCCCGGAGACATGCCGCCAGGCATCCCGACGTTCCTGCAACGCCCCGTTGTAGAGCGAGCAGTGATCCCGCAACATCTCCGTCAGTGCCTGCTGCTGGCCCACAGTGGGCCGCAGCAAGAACTTGTACGCACGAATCAACACGACCCACCCCCTCCACCGCCTCGGCAACCAACATGCCACACGCCACCGACAGAACACACCACGAGCGTTCTGCCACGTAGGGAAGCGGCGGCGCTCCGCGCCACCGATCCCAGGATCGGATTCCCTCCCCGACTGAAGCCGGGGATACCCTCCGAAGATCAGGGATGGGGCTTCGACACCGGCGACGGTTCCACAAGAACCGACCCGAACGAGAACGACATCCGGCTCCGTTCTCGAACCGCCCGGCAAGCGCAACGCAGTACTGACATCGCCACCGCTTGGCCGCTCGCCCTACGGTGCGCTCGGGAGAGCCGGGGGCCGTTCGGCCGGGCGGCCACCGCAGCGACTTCACCCGCCGAGGTAGTACGAGCGCGGCGGGCGAGTCCCTTCACCACCAGGTCTTCCACAGCGACCGCTTGGTTCTCCCGGATCAACTCGGTGGAGAGCCGGTGGTGGAACTCGCGCCGTGCGTCGGCCACCCGGCCATGAGCGCGGGCGACCTTGACACGGGCCTTGTCCCGGCAGCGAACGCGAACCCGGCCCCCGCGGGCAACTGCCCGCGGGGGACGGCTCGTTGGTGGTGCCGCCCGGCTCAGGGCGCCGCCAGGGCGACCGCGAAGCCGTGGTCCGGGATGTCGAGGAAGCGCCGGTTGAACCGTACGAAGGGTTCGATGAGCAGGTCCACGAAGACCAGGAAGGCCACCGTGCCCACGCCCACCGGCCCGCCCAGCAGCCATCCGGAGAGCAGCAGCACACCCTCGATCAGTCCCTTCGCGCACCAGAAGGGCCAGGTCCGGCGTTGCCGGATGGTGATCGCCAGCAGGTCGATGGCGCGGATCCCGAAGCCGCTCATGATGATCAGCGCCGACGCGTACGCGCACAGCAGCGCGCCGAGCAGCATCAGCGGGTAGCTCCGCAGCCCCAACCAGGCCACCGGCCGCAGCCATTGGAAGAGGTCGATCAGGCTGCCGCACAGGAAGAAGGTCACGAAGGGCGAGACCACCGGGCGCTTGCGGTTCCACACCGCCCACACCCCGATGCACACCACCGCGACGGCCGCCTGGCAGATCCCGATGGTGAGCGGCAGGTGTCTGAGCACCCCGAGCGAGAAGACGTCGAGCGGATCGGTGCCCAGGTTCGACTGGATGAAGCAGTGGGCGCCCAGCGAGAAGACCAGGCAGCCGGCCAGGTACACCAGGGCCCGGGGCAGTAACTCGCCCGGCCGGCGCGGGTTCCCGTCCGGTGCGGTGCCGAGGGGATGGTGGGTGGTCATGGGTTCCTCCAGGGGAGCGGGCGCCCGGCCCGCGATCACCCCGGAGGCGGGGAGCGGGTTCAGGCGAGCGACTGGTAGGCGAGGAAACCGCCGAAGAGGATGACGCCGACCCCGGCGACCAGGTCGACTCCCTTCAGCAGCCGGGCGCTGAACCGTCGGCGGAACACCAGCACGCCGGTGCTCAGCATGGTGAACCACAGCAGCGTGCCGCAGCCGACACCGACGAGCATGGAGACCGAGGCGGGCAGCGTCCCGGTGACGTTCGCCGCCGTGGCCGCGGCGAAGGCGGCGGCCCAGTAGCCGATCGTCGCCGGGTTGGAGGCGGTGGCCGCCAGCGCGGTACGGAACGCCGCCAGCGGGCGGACCGCCTCCGGGTTCCGCTCGTCCTCGGCGGCCGTCTTGACCTGGAAGGCGGAGCGCAGCGAGCGCGCGCCGATGTACACCAGCACCGCCGCCCCGGCCAGGCCCAGACCCGTCCGCAGCGCCGGGACGTCCAGCAGCCTGCCGACTCCGGCCAGGCCCAGGCCGGCGTAGGTGACGTCCACCAGTGCCGCGCCCAGGCCGATCGCCCAGCCGGTCGGGAAGCCGTCGCGCAGGACGCTGCGCACGCACAGCAGACCGATGGGGCCGAGGGGCAGAGCGACCAGGAAGCCGAGGCTGAGCCCGGCGAACCACGCAGGGAGGATGTTCACCGTCCGCCCCCGCTGGTCACCGGGGTCATTCCGGTCCGACCTAAGTCCTGGTGCGAGCACGTGCGCGACAATTCGCTCTGCCCTCTCGTCACAACACCCGCCGATCAGGTCATTCGACGAGTTCCGATATGCCGAACCGTACCTCATCGCCTTCGGCCGGGCTCAGGTCTTCGGGCGCGTAGAACAGCTCGTACACATTGGTCGACAACAACTGGCCGAGCCTGGTCAGGGCGTACACGTCCGTGCCGCGCGGCTCCAGCCAGCCCTTGTCGATGAGCTGTTCGATTTCCGGTCCGAAGACCGTCTCCATGGTGACGCCGAACCGTTGCCGGAAATCCGGCCGGTTGACCTCGCACATCTTGAGGCCGCGGATCATGACGCGGCGCATCTCCTGTTCCTTGGTGAGGTAGGTGGCGAAATCCAGCGGGATCTGACCGCCTTCCACCATCTCGTAGTACTTTTTCAGCGGCTTGACGTTGACGAACAGCCGGTCGTGGATCACGCTCTTCGACGAGACGCCGAATCCGATCATGGGCCAGGTCCGCCAGTAGTACTCCAGGAAGCGCGAGTAGTCGGCGCAGCGGTCGGGGTGGAAGTAGCCGGTCGAGCTGCGCCGGACGAACCCCGCCGCCTCCAGGGCGTCGATGGCGTACTCGTACATGCGCCGCTCGTCCTGGGCCGTGGGGAGCGCCATCTTGCCGGACGTGATGAGCGAGTGGAACGCCGTCTTCGGCCAGATCTCCAGGCCGTAGGCCGTGATGCAGGCCGGTTCGAGTTCGATGGCGCGGTCCACGCTGCGCTTCCAGTCGTCCACGGACTGGTCCGGGAGCGGGAAGATCAGGTCGATGTTGGTGTGGGTGAATCCGCCGTCGACGACGGTGCGGAAGGCCCGTTCCGCGGTGGCGCGGTCGTGCGAGCGGTTGCAGATCGTCAGCAGCCGGTCGTCGAAGGCCTGGACGCCGACGCTGAGCCGGGTGAATCCGGCCTCGCGCATGCACGCGATCTTGGCCTCGTCGACCGTCGAGGGGTCGAATTCCAGGCCGATCTCCGCGCCTTCGTTGAATTCGAACGACTCCCGGCAGACGTCCAGCAGCCGTGCCGTCTGGTCGCCGGTGAGGATGCCCGGCGTGCCGCCGCCGAAGTACACCGCGTCGACCCGGAACGCGGGGAAGGCGCGATTGGCGGCGAACGCGCGGACCTCGCGCTCCAGCGCGTCGACGTACTGGGCGAAGTGCTGCTCGTTCCGGTTGATGTAGACCGTGTAGTCGCAGAATCCGCACTTGGTGATGCAGAACGGGACGTGCAGGTACAGCACCGCGTTCTCGGGGCGGAAGTACTCGTCGTACTCGTGGTGCCGGTATTTGAACGGATAGGTGTGGATGTTCCGCCGGATGATCTTCTCGGCCATCTGCGGTCGCTCCTTCGTCGGGGCCGGCCTGGCGTGGTGGGTGACGGATCCGGGGCCGGAGCCCGTCAGCAGAGGACCTGGAACGGTCGGACGTCGGCGGACGCGTCGAGGGCCGGCCGGCCGTTGGGGACCACCGGGCGTCCGCAGGAGACGAAGAGGTCGTCGTAGCGCGTCCGCGACCGCTCGCGGTAGTCGGCGGCGGACCTCGCCAGCATCTTGACGACCTCTTCGGCGAGCATCAGCTGGTACTGGCAGGACTCGGTGTTGAGCTCGTTCACGTCGCCGGACGCCACGTGGTTCTCCTGTCGGCAGCCCCCGCCGCACAGGTAGCGGGCCCAGCAGGCCCCGCACACCCGGTGCTCGTCGACGGTGCGCCGCCACTCGGGGTGGTCCCGGGTGAGGCCCTCGGCCCCGGTGCCCACGTCGAATCCCTGGTCGCCGACCAGGCGGTGGCACGGGCTGATGCTGCCGTCGGGGGAGTGGGTGTAGTACGTCCGGCCGCCCGAGCAGAACGCCAGCGCCGCCGACCCCTCGGTGATCATCTGTACCGTGCGCTCGTACTCCAGCACGCCCTTGAACCGGTTGTCGGCGGCGAACAGCTGCGGGTAGTGCACCAGGAAGTCCTTGAACTGCTCCACGATGCCGGGCTGGAGGAAGTGGTTGATGTACTGGATGCCCTTGGGCTCGGAGAGCTTGCGGTCCCCCAGGGTGAGGGCGATGGGCACCGTGGTGCCCTGGTCCACGGGGTAGACGCCCGGATAGATCTGGAAGTAGTCGAAGAGGTCGAGGTTCCAGAGGTCGAGCACGTTGTCGGTGAGGCTGGGCTCCGCGGTCGCGATGGTCATCCGCGCGACCAGGGTGACGTCGTCGCCGCAGGCCTCGCGCAGCCGGAACAGGTTGCGGATGATCCGGTCGTAGGACCCCTTCCCGTTCTTGGACGGGCGGTTGGCATCCTGGACCTCGCGGCCGCCGTCGATCGAGACCGAGACGATGAAGCCGTAGTCCCGGAAGAGCTCCTCGATGCCCTGGGGCATCAGGGTGAGGTTGGTCGAGATCCGGTGGACGAACTCGGTGCCCGTGCGTGCGGTGAGGTCGCGGGCGCGCTCGCAGATCCTGCGGATCACCTCGAAGTTGGCCAGCGGCTCCCCGCCGAAGAACTCGAAGCGGACGCGCTGCCCGGGCGCGGCGTAGCGGTCGACGAAGTCGAAGATCCAGGCGATCGAATGCTCGCCCATGGCCTCGGTGATGCGGCCGTAGTCGCCGCCCTCGGCGAAGCAGTAGGTGCAGGCGAGGTTGCACACGTTCGTCAGGTTGACGTTGACCGCGAAGTCGGCGCCGTCCGACAGCGCGCCCTCCCGAAGGCGGACGCGGTTGGCCTCGCGCCCGGATTCGGCGCCGGCCTGCAGCCTCTCCCACGCCCGTCGCTCGTCGAGCAGCAGGTTCTCCACGCCGGCTGCCAACCGCTCGGCGGTGTCCGCCGGGGCGAGCAGCAGCCGGTGGCTCCCGGTGATCAGGACGGCCGAGGTGTCGTCGCTGAACGGCAGGACGCGGTAGTCGGTTCCATGCCGCATCACACCCTGCTCCGTCGCGTGCGCGGGGCCGGTCATGACCTGGTGCGGGGCTGGAAGAGGGGCAGCGGCGAGACGTCCTCGTTCAGCGTCCCGGCGGAGGCCTCCACGGTCGGGAAGTGGGCGCGGTCGAAGACCTGGTGGAGGCTGGAGGTGCACTGCGAGGGGACGGCCACCTGGACGCCGACCTCGCCCGCCGTGCTCTTGGCGGCGATGTACCGGAAGCTCTCCTGCGGGGCCAGGTCGATGACCTGCCACGACTGCTCCGCGGCCGGGTCGCCGTAGCGGCGGTGGTAGGCCCGCACCGGCGCGTCGGAGGTGTTGCGCACCTGGACGTGCAGGGCGCGGACGTCGCCGTGCCAGTCGAAGCGGGCCAGGTCCAGGCCCTCGGCGGGGAGTTCCGGCACCCGGGTCCGCGACCGGGCGTCGGGCAGCAGGACGATCGGGGCGCGGGCACCGCACCCGACGCAGGCGCCGTCCCGGTCCAGGCCGACCAGGTCGGCGTTGAGGCCGTACCGGGTGATCTGGAGCTGGCCGCACCGGTGGCACCAGGTGTTGGTCGACTCGGTGTCGTACACGTTCCCCAGGTAGACGTGGTTCAGCCCCATGTCCAGGGCGATCTTGCGGGCCCGTTCCAGCCGGTCGACCGGGGTGCGGATGGTGTCGGTCATCTTGTAGTCCGGGTGGAAGCGCACGAAGTGCGTGGGCACGTCGGGGCTGAGCCGCTCGCCGACGAAGGTCGCCATCTCCCGGGCGGTCGTCTCGTCGTCGCTGAGGTCGGTGACCATCAGCGTGGAGACCTCGACGTGCTTGCCGGCCCGGAACACCTGCTCGGTGCCCTCCAGGACCGGTTCCAGCCACCCCTTGGTGATCTTCCGGTAGTACTTCGGGTCCAGGGACTTGATCGACACCGAGAAGATGTCGATGACCGGGATCAGTTCCTCGATCGCCTCGCCGCTGATGAAGAACGCGGACTTGTAGAGGTTGACGATTCCGGCCGCCTTGGCGAGGGCCGCCGTCTCGACCACGAACTCGTGCCACACCACCGGGTCGTTGTAGGTCCAGGAGATGACCTTGATGCCGTGCCGGACGGCGATGTCCACGACTTCCTCGGGCGTGTAGTGGTAGACGTCCTTGTCCTCCACGTGGCGCGCCTGCGACGTCTTCCAGTTGTGGCAGTAGTCGCAGTTCAGCATGCAGCCGACGTTGCCCATGGAGAGGATCCGGGCGCCGGGCGCGTAGTGGAACACCGCCTCGGTCTCGATGGTCTCCTCGGTGGCGTGGACGGAGCGCCCGTAGTTCAGGGTCACCAGACGGCCGTCCCGATTGGCCCGGACCATGCAGAATCCGTGCTGGCCGGGGCGTATCCGGCAGTTCCGGGGGCTGAGATGACATCGGACGACGTCGTCGTCCAGACGCTCCTCCAGCCGGGCCGGGCGCGGTTGGTTGTCCCAGGTCCTCTGCGACATGGCTGTTCCTTCCGTGCGGTGGTACGGAGGCGACGGGTTGGCACACGGGTCCTCGGGGGGCGGGCCGACCGGTGCGACGCCGTCGGGGGCTCCGGGATTCCGGCGCCGTGGTACGGAATTCGGCTCCGGATGCGGCTCCGGATGCGACGGTCGGATCGATGGTCCGGGCCGATGGGGAGCCTGCGCCCGCCCTCATCTCCCACTCGCCCCCGGACGAAGGCACCGCCGGGGGGATCGCCTCGCGGAAAGGGCCGAAGTGGAGCGGGAGAACAATGGGAGTCGTGCTGGTTGCCGCGATGAGCTTCACCGGATCCGCGAGTACCTGTCAAGGAGCCGACGGAGCACCGGATCCGGCCGGTGCCCCGAAGTGGACAGCGTCCTTCGATCCGGTCGCGGCGCGGGTTAGGCCAGCCTCACTTCCGGCGATCTGACGCGTGGCCAGTGGATTCCCCGGCCAAGCGTCGGCGGAGGCCGATCCGGGCGGCGGCGCGGCCCGGACCGCACGTCGTCGAAGGTGGCCGAAAATCGCCGCTATCCAGGGGAATAACCAGCTGTCACAGAACGGTTCGCCCGCCGCAGCCACCGCTCGTCCCACACCGGCCCCAGTGGGTTCGATCGAATCTGATGGGTCGTCAACTTGACCCCATGTACAAAGGAGTTCTGCCAGCCCTACGCTGAGTGGCCACGAAATGCCGCCGATTCGGGGGAGCGGGCATGCCGGAGGGTTCGGACCAGGACCGGTCGTCGTCGGGTCAGCCGGTGCCCGGGTGGCGGGTACCGGGATGGACGGAGATCCGGCCACTCGGTTCCGGTCGGAACCGGGTCGTGCTGGTCCGCTCGGACGCCTCCGGTGAGCTCGCCGTGATCAAGTACTCCCTCGCGCCGCCCGCCGGCGGCACTGCGCTGCGGCACCCGAACCTGGTCCGGATCGACCAGCTGCTCCCCTCGCCGGACGGCACGGGCGGCGCCGTGGTCATGGCCGCGGTGGAGGGCGCGAGTCTGCAGGCGCTCCTGGCCGTCCGTCCGCTCCCGCCCGAGGCCGCGCTCGCGGTGCTGCGCGACTCGCTGCTCGGGCTGGCCGCCGCCCACGAGCAGGGCGTGCCGCACGGGAGGTACCGGCCGAGCGACGTCCTGGTGGACCTCACCGGGCACTGCCGGCTGCTCAACACCGGCCGCCCGCCCGCCGATCCGGCGGAGCCGGACGCGGCGTACCGCGCCCCTGAGCTGCGACTCGGCGCGCCCGCCTCGCCCGCCTTCGACGGGTACTCCGCCGCACTGGTGTTCGTCGAGTGCCTGACCGGCCGGCGCCCCTCCCCCGCCGCAGCACCGCCCGAGAACCTGCCCGAGCCGGTGCGCCGGGTGGTGGCACGGGCCCTGGCCGAGGCGCCGGAGGTCCGGTACCCCGATGCCCGGTCCTTCCTGACGGAGCTGGAGGCGGCCGCCGCCGCGGTCCACGGCCCGCAGTGGCCGGAGCGGGGCGCGCGCCTCCTCGCCGACGCGGCCGGGGCGACGGCCGCCGCCCACCCGCTGTCGGGCCCCGCGCCTGCCGGGTCCGGGTCGTGGTGGCGGCGCCGGCGGAACCGGCTCGCGGTGGCGGGCGCGGTCGTCCTCGCCCTGCTGGCCGCCCTGACCGTCGTCCTGGTGCTGCCGGACGGGGACGGCCCGAAGCAGGAGGTGCGCGAGCCCTTCACCCAGGCACTGGCCGCGCTCGCCCGGACGCCGGGGGTGCGCTACCAGGACCACGACCAGTACACCGGCTACTACGACGTCACCGTGACGGCCACGGCGGAGCGGTACGGCGCCGTGGGCGAGAGCGCGGACTTCTCGGACGAGGTGGCCCAGGACCTGGTGACGGTCGCCGGGCGCGACTACCTGAGCTACCGGAACGACGCCCGGCTGAAGGGCTGGACCTACGACCCGGGCAACGACGAGAAGAACATGGGCCCGGTGCTCGCGACCTACGCGACGCCCGCGAAGCTCGCCGCGACGCTGAGCACGGCCCTCGACCAGCAGCCCCGCTTCCCGGTGGTCGGCGACCAGGCCGCCGCCGCCGTCACCGTGGCCGGGCAGCCGGCCTGGCAGGCCGACACCGTCCAGGGCTATCTGTACGTCACGAAGAACGCCCCCTACCGGGTGCTCCGTTGGGAACCGCCGAACCTGGTCACGGCGATGGCCGGGCTGAAGGCGATGGCGAAGGACCCGTCGGGCCGGCAGCCGAGGTCGCTGGAGGCCCGCACGCCGCTCACCAACTCGCTCGGCATCGACCTCACCCCGGTCACCGGCGCCACCGGCCTGTACGGCAAGGTCGTGCAGTACACCAAGGAGCTCGCCACCGCCTCGACCGGCAGCTCGGTCCAGATCCTGCAGCAGAACGACGGCGCGAGCAACGTCGTCTGCAGTCACACGGGTTGCCTGGTGAACGTCGCCTTCTCCGGCCCCGTCTACAACGCCTCCTCGGCGGCGTACCTCCTGGACAAGGTGTACATCGAGCTGACGGTGGGCTCCATCACCACCGGCGGCCGGGAGGCCGGCGGGTGCCGCAGCGGCCTGCAGCCCTACCAGCTGACCGGGACGAGCCTGAGCGGGAAGCTCACCTGCAACAACCCGGCCGGTGGCCCGCTCTTCGACCAGGCCTCCGCCGAGAACCAGGCCAACGCGAACGCCTCCGGTCACTCCGAGTTCTGGGACTACGCGAACCGGATCGACCTTGTTGTCCATCCTCTCGACCCCACCGCCGTCGACCAGTTGGTCGCCAAGGAGCAGAATGAACTCCAGTCCCTCGGCTGAGCCCCAGCCGGAGCCGCCGGCCGCCGTTCCCCTCCCGGCACCGCCGACCGGGGACCTGCGGGACGCCATCGTCACCGCAGTGATCGCCCGACTCGCCCCGGCGGAGCTGCCGTTGGCCGAGTCGCTGCACGGGCTCGACCCCGCGACGGCGCTGGAGCGCCTCAGCTCCCGGCCCACCCGGGGCGAGCCGTTGGGCTTCGGGCTGGAGGAGATCGGCGTCCTGCTGACGCCCGCCGTCTGGATCGCCGTGGACGAGTCCGTCCGGCGGGTCGTCGACGCGGTGGCGGAGCGGACGAGCCGGTCCGGCCTCGCCCGCCGCGGCCTCTTCCGCCGCCGGACCCCGGTGCCCATCACCGTTCCCGCCCTCGCCCAGGAGCAGTTGGCCTCGGTGGAACAGTGCGTGCTGGAAGCGACCCGGCAGACCGGCCTGACCCCCGAGCAGGCCGAGCGGATCGCCGACGGCGTGGTACGGCGGCTCGCGCTCCTGCCGCACGCCGCGGAAGGACCGGAGCGGAGCGCCGAGGGCGAGGGATGACCCGGCGGAGCGGCCGGGCAAGCGGATGACCGAGGCAGGACCAGGGCGTCGGAGCGCCCGGCTCCCCTTCCGCCGGCCCGGAGCGGGGACGACCCGGCGCTTCGTGCTGCTGGCCGGGGTGTTCACCGCCGGTTCGCTGTCCATGCTCTCGGACCTGCTGCTCCTGGTGACCGACCCGCGCAACACCACCGCGGGCTGCGCGCTGGCGGCCGGCGCCGACCCGAACCACACCAGCCTGGCCAACTACCTGCCGCTGAGCGATCCAGCCTACCGCCGGTGCCTCGACACCCACGTGGGCCGGTGGAAGCTGCTGGGGCTGCCACTGCTCGCCACCGCGGTGGTCCTGGTCCTCGCGGTCGTGGTCCACCTGCTGATCCCGCGCTGGAAGCAGCACCGGGTCCGGACCGTCCCGCTCGACCACCCCGAGCTCACCGAGTGGCTGACCGCGCTCGCGACCCGCTGCGGGCTCCCGCGAACACCCGCGTTCACGGTGGACCAGGCGACGCCGTTCACCGCGAACGCCGTCGCCCTCGGACGGTTCGGACGGTACAGCCTCCGCCTGGACCTGGGCCTGGTGACGCTGTACCGGACGGACCGCCGGGCCTTCGAGGCGACGCTGCTCCACGAGTACGCCCACCTCCGCAACCGGGACGTCGACCTGACCTACCTGACCATCGCGCTCTGGCGGGTGTTCCTGGTCTGCGTGGTCCTCCCCTTCGTGGTGGTCGTCGGACGGGAGTTGCTGCCCGCCGTCCTCGCGCCCACCTTCCACTCGCCCCCGCCGGCGCCGCTGGCCCGGGACCTGGCCCTGGCGGCGGTCATGGTGGTGCTGATGCACCTCACCACCGCCGAGTTGCTGCGGGCCCGCGAGATCCACGCCGATCTCGACGCCGTCGCACACGGCGCCGACCCGGCCTACTGGACGGCGCAGCGACGTCGCCGGACCGCCGAGCAGCGCCGGGGCCCGGCGGCGGTGCGCCCGGCAGTGCGGGCAGTGCGGGCGGTGCGGGCGCTGCTGCGCACCCACCCGTCCTGGGAGGCCCGGGTCGCCGCGCTGGCCGACGCCTCCGCGCCGGTCGCGGTCCGGCCGCCGCAGCTGGTGCTGACCGGGGTGTCGGTCGTGGTCCTCGGCTATCTGCTCACCTTCACCCCCGGCCTCAACACCTATCTGCCGACCGGGCCGGGCGACCCCGGGGTCTGGCCGGCGGCCGTGCTGGCCGCCGCCGTGGCAGCCGGCTCCGTCCGGCGCAGCGTGGTCCACGGCCCACCGGGGGCCATCCGCCCGTCCGGTCTGCGGGCGGGGCTCTGGTTCGGGGCCGGCAACCTGCTGGGCGAGCTGGTCTGCAACCAGTTCCTCGGGCTGGACTGGGCACCCCGCTTCCCCGAGGCGCTCCTGCTCCTGCTGCCGGTGCTGGTGCCCGCCGCCGTGCTCTGGTGGACGGCGGGCTGCGCGGCGCTCTCCGCCGGTCTGCGGCCCGGGCTGCGGCGGTCGGCGGCCGGGGCGGCCACCGTCTGCGTCGCCGCTGCGGCCTTCGCCTGGTGGTACGGCTGGTGGCAGGCGGCCGGGACCTCCTTCGCCGCCGGGATGCCGTACTCCTCCGCCACCGCCCTCTCGTTCCTGAACGCCGGTTTCGAGCCCTCGGAGCAGTTGGCGCCCTCGACCACCTCGGAGGTCATCGCCAACCTCACGCTGATCGTCGTCATCCTGGCCCTCTTCCGGTGGACCGTCTGGCTGACCGTCGGGCTGTGGCTCGTCCCGCTGGCCATCCCGCTGCTCGGCGGGGTACGCGCCCGCGCCGCCGGCGTCCTGCCGGGTCTGCTGTGCGGCGCGGCCGTCGCCGCCGGGGCCCTCGTCCTCACGTACCGGGCCCATGTGTGGATCTGGCGGGACCAGCAGGTGTTCGTCCCGACCCTGACGATCTACAGCGGCTGGCTCTTCGTGCTGCTGCTGTGCGGTGCGGTCCTCGCGGCGGTGGCCGCGGCACTGCTGGGCCGGGGCAGCGGTGCGGCGGCGGCCGTCGGTGCGGGCACGGCGACGGCCGTCGGCCTGACCGTCCTGCTCGCCGTGAACGCGACCGACGGCTGTGTGCCCGGGTTGGAGACGGTGCGGGCCTCCTGCGGCTTCCCCGTCGGGAACGGCCGGCAGCTGCTCGCCTTCTTCCTGCCCCAGTTCCTCGCCGTGGCGGCGATGGCGAGCATCGTGGCGGCACTCCCGGTCGCCGCCGCCGTTGCACTGTTCCGCCGTCGGGCCTCTGCCGCTTGCCGTCGCCCGAAGGCCGGGCCAGGCCCCAAGTACCGTCTGTTACGGCGCACTTGCGGCGCCGTCGGCTGCCTGATCCTGCTCGGAATCGGCCTGGTCGGCTACACCGTGCCCGGGGGCACCGGGTCCGGCGCGGTCGGCTCCGGCGCGGACCCGCTCCTCACCGAAGTGCAGCGCAGACCGGTGGACAGTCTGACCGCCGGTCTGCAGGTCTGGGCCTGGGGCTACTTCGGGGGGCGCAGCATCATGCAACAGTACGAGTACGCCCTCGCCGCCGCCGACCGCAGTGTCGGCCCCGACGGCCGGGTGGACGCGGCAGCGCTGCGGCGCGCCTGCACGGAGCTGCTCGACGCGACCGACCGGGCCCACGCCTACTTCCCCGTCCCGGTCGCCGCGGAGCAGGCCGCCTGGACGGCTGCCCTGGCCCACACCCGCACCCAGGCCAGACACTGCCTCGACGCGCCGCCCCCGGCCGGCCCGGCGGAGATCGACCGGTTCTTCACCGCCCTCGACCCGCAGCCGGACCCGGTGGCGGCCATCATCGACCACCTGCTCAGCCTCTCCGGACCGACCCAGCAACTCCTGCTGCCCTAGGGACTGTCGTCAACCCTCGGCCAACGACCACCAGGAACACGACTGGTTGAGCTGTCACAGCAGCAGTTGCGTCGCGGGTCCCGGGAGGTCTGCCGTCAGAGGGGTTTGTCAGAGTCTGCGCATGCTGGAGATCGTGGTGAGGACGGAGAACTGGGAACGGCACGTCCGTGTGTCCGCCGAGGAGCTGGCGGGGTTGGTCCGGCGAATCGGTGGCGACGGTGACCTGTTCCTGGTGGTCCAGCGCATACCCGACCTGCCTGACGTCTTCGCCCAGGTCTGGCACAAGACCGGTGGTGACTACACGCTGGAGTACCGCGACGGTGCCGCTGACCGGCACTTCCAGGCGATGGCCAACGGGCCTGAGGTCGTGATTGCGGCGATGACCGGCTGGGCCCGCCAGGAGGCCGGATGGGACAGTGGCCTGGCTTGGTCGCTGCTGGACATGGGCCCCGCCCGTGAGGTGCCGCCGCTCGACCTCGGCAAAGGCGAGCGCCCGTTCCGCTGCTGCGGATCACCGCCCACACCTCCGGTGGGGCCGAGGTCGTCCGCCTCGACGGCGAGGTGGACCAGGGCCGGCGCCCCTGCTTGCAGCGCGCCCTGGACCGGGCATTGGACGTTCATCCGAAGCGGCCGGCCGTCGGCCTCTCCCACCTGGCGACCGGCGCGGTAACCATGCGAAGGTCCGGCCTCTCCCTCACTCTGGAACACAGAGGGGAGGCGACGGAGGGAGTAGTGGGATGCAGATCGTTGTGGACCTCACACGCTGCCAGGGCTATGCGCAGTGCGTGTTCCTCGCGCCGGAGGTGTTCCAGCTGCACGGGGAGGAGGGGCTGCTGTACGCACCGGCCGTCCCCGACGACCAGCTGGAGCGTGTGCGCCAGGCCGCGGCGGCGTGCCCGGTCCAGGCCATCCTCCTCGGAAAGGAGGTGAGCTCCGGTGGCCGCTGACCTTCGAGAAGGCCGGATCGTCATCGTCGGCGCGTCGCTGGCCGGGCTGCGGGCCGCCGAGACGCTGCGCGAGGAGGGCTTCACCGGCTCCCTGACCGTGATCGGGGACGAGCCCCATCCACCCTACGACCGGCCGCCGCTGTCCAAACAGGTCCTGCTCGGCCAGGCCGCAGCGGAGTCCACCGCTCTGCCGATGCGCCGGAACCCGGACGCCGACTGGCGGCTCGGGGTGCGCGCCACCGGCCTGGACCCTCTCGGGAAACGGGTGGTGCTGGCCGACGGCGAATCGCTGCCGTTCGACCGGCTGCTGATCGCCACCGGCACCCGGGCCAGGCCCTGGCCCAAGGCGGAGGAGGCAGCCCTGGACGGAGTGTTCACCCTGCGCACCCGCGAGGACGCCGCCGGGCTGGCCGAGCGGCTGGCCGCGGGGCCACGGCGGGTGCTGGTGATCGGCGGTGGCTTCACCGGCTCGGAGATCGCCTCGGCCTGCCGGGAACGCGGTCTCGACGTCACAGTCACCGAACGCGGCCCCGCCCCCCTGGTGGGCGCGCTCGGCGGCACCCTGTCGAAGCTCGCGGCCGCCATGCAGCGCAACCACGGGGTGGACCTGCGCTGCGGGGTGACCGTCACCGCCCTGCGCGGCGACGGGAACGGCCGGTTCACCGGTGCGGACCTGTCCGACGGCAGCCGCGTGGAGGCGGACCTGTGCGTCGCGGCCCTGGGGGCGGTCCGCAACGTCGAATGGCTGGCGGACTCCGGACTGGCAGCAGGCCCGCGCGGCATCGCCTGCGACGCCGGGTGCCGGGCCTTCGACATGTACGGCATCGTCACCGACGACGTCTTCGTGGCCGGTGACGTCTCCCGCTTCCCCCACCCGCTGTTCGGCTACCAGATGCTCTCCCTGGAGCACTGGGGCAACGCAGTCGCGCAGGCCGAAGTCGCCGCCCACAACATGATCAATCCCGGCCCCCTGCGCCGCCCGCACCTTGCCCTCCCGACGTTCTGGTCGACCCAGTTCGGGCTCAACATCAAGTCCGTGGGCGTGCCCACCTTCTCCGACCACGTGGTCATCGCCCAAGGCACGCTGGAGGAGCGTCGCCTGGCAATGGTCTATGGCTACCGAGGACGGGTCACCGCCGCCGTCACCGTCAACATGGCCAAGTCACTCGACTACTACACGCACCTGATCGAGACCGCCGCCCCCTTCCCACCCGCGCCCGGCGCGTCCGACCGCCCGCTCGCGGCCGAGATCCCGCTCCCCTCCGACGTGCCGGATCCGAAGGGGCTCTCCCACGGCCCAACCGTCGCGCTCACCGGCCACCTGCCCGACCGCCGACTGACCGTGGTGCAGCCCACCTGACCCACATCCCGCCCACCGCACGAGGAGCCGTACCCCATGGCCGCCGCCGACACCCTCCTGGAACGGATCACCGACTACGCCAACCGCCCCAACCCCTACCCCCTCTACGCGGAACTGCGCGAAGCCGGTCCCGTCGTGCAGCAGGCGGACGGCAGCTACCTGATCGGCACCTACCACGAGATCGCCGCGCTCCTCCACGACCCACGCATCAGTGCCGACCCCCGCAGCCTCACCGCCCCATCCGCGCAGCCATCCCACGAGACACCGAAGCCGCCGTTCCTACGGCTCGACGACCCCGAGCACCACAGACTGCGCAGCCTGGCCATGCGACCGTTCGGCCCGCCGCACAGCCCCGGCCGCGTCGACGCCATGCGCAGCCAGATCACCGAAGTCACCGAGGAACTGCTCCAGAACCTCCAGGACCGCACCCAGATCGACATCGTCGACGACTTCGCCTACCCGCTGCCCGTCACCGTCATCTGCCGACTGCTCGGCGTCCCCCAGGAGGACGAACCACAGTTCCGGCAGTGGTCCGACGCGATCGTGGCCTCCGCCGACGTCAGACCCGGCGAGGAGTCCTCCGCCGAGCGGGACCGGGCCGGCGAGCAGGCGCGGATCGAGATGGGCCAGTACCTGGTAAACCTCGCCGAACAGCGCCGCGGCCAGCCCACCGGCGACATGCTCTCCGCCTACATCAACGAACCCGACCCGGCCATGCGGCTCACCCACGAGGAACTCGCGCAAACGGCCGTACTGCTCCTCATCGCCGGACACGAAACCACCGTCAACCTCATCACCAACGGAGTCCTCACCCTGCTGCGCCACCCCGACCAACTGGACCGGCTGCGCCGCGAACCCGGCCTGCTACCGGCCGCGACGGAGGAGCTGCTGCGCTACGAGTCCCCGGTCCACATGCGGCAACGCATCCCCCTCGCCGACGTGGACATCGCCGGCACCACCCTTCCCAAGGGCACCTCCGTCGTGCTCGCGCTGGCCTCGGGCAACCGCGACCCCAAGCGGTTCCACGATCCCGACCGGTTCGACCCCGCCCGCCCGGACAACCAGCACCTCGGCTTCGGCAGCGGCATCCACCTGTGCTACGGCGCACCGCTCGCCCGCATCGAAGCCCAGGCCGCGCTCGGCGCACTGATCCCCCGCCTCACCGGCGCAGGCCTCCTCCAGGACCCACCCCCCTACCGGCACGCCGCCATGCTCCGCGGCCCGCGCCACCTCCCCATCCGGCTCTGAGCTTGACTCTGTCGGGGATCTCGATGTTCGGCCGCCTGTGATCACGGTGGTGCGTCAGGTGCGTCAGTCCTGCGGGTGTACAAGGCCCGTGGGCCAGGTCTGCAGGGGCCGGCACGGCCCCTGCCCGACATCCCCGCCGACCGCCGCCCCGCTCATCGTGGCCCGCTTCACCAAGGGTGTGCCGTGACCCGCGGCGAACTCCCGCCGGACACGGACCCGATGCTCCTGACGGACCTGCTGGCCGGAGCCGCCTGGCTCCGGATCGTCTTCCATCAACTCCCGCTCGACGAGCACTACGCCACGCGTGCCGTCGACACCGTCCTGACCGGAGCCGCCCCGGCGGTCCGGACAGGAGGTCCGTCCGCGTCCTGAAGGGTTCGCCGAAGCCGTAGTGCCGGGCGTGGTGGTAACTGCGACCGAGTTCGCGCAGCACAGATGCGGGTATCGCTTGCCGCACAGACCCGTCAGTCACGGGCACGGAGGCTGGCTTCCTCGAGGTCGAGTTCGCGCTGGATCCGGCGCCGGGTGGCGTTGCTGATCGTGTTTGCTTCGTAGAGGCGCTGGAGCTCGGCCGCCTCGATGCCGATGAGTGTCCGGCGAATCTCGCGGTAGGCGTCGGCGGGACGGGCGTCCGGGTCGCTGTAGTGGGCATCTTCCGCTTGGTGGATGCGCGCTTCCAGATCGCGACGGGCCTGTTTCAAGGCGGCCTCAGCGGCGGTGCCCAGTTCGGCGAGCTCATCCAGATCGCCAAGCTGTTTGAGCTCTTCGAGAGCGGTGTGGGCAATGTGCCGGCGGGTCCGGGCCTCCTCGCGGGCGGTGTGCTCCGGTTCCAGAGCGATGCCCGAGCGGCGGACGACAGGAGCGAGGGTGAAGCCCTGGAAAACGACGGTGAGCGCGATGGTACCGGTGGTGAGCGTGAGGATGAGCGCCCGGTGCGGCAGCGGCGCCCCGGTGTGGGTGACCAGGGGGATGGAGAGCGCGGCAGCCAGCGGCATGACGCCTCGGGTGCCCGCCCAGGACAGGACGGCCGGAACGCGCCAGGAGAGGCGACTGTCGCCCTCCTTGTGCCGGTACTGGATCAGGGCGGACAGCGGGAAGATCCACAGCAGGCGGATGGCCAGCACAGTGAAGGCGATCACCGGCACCCACAGCGGCCAGCCGTGCTCGTCGTGCGCGAGGTGACGGACGGTGGAGGGGAGCTCGAGACCGATGAGGGCGAAGACGACGCTCTCCAGCAGGAAGGTCACGGTGTCGTAGACGGCGTGGATCTGGAGACGGATGGGGGCGTTGCTGAGCTTGTGGCCGGTGCTGCCGAGGACGACCCCGGACACGATGACGGCGGTCACGCCGGAGGCGTGCGAGTCCTCCGCGATGACGTACGAGGCGTACGGCGTGACCAATGCGATGACGGTCTCCAGCACGGGTTCCTCGGTCCGTCTGCGGATGAGGGTCACCACTGCGGCGGCCGCCGCGCCGATGAGGGCTCCTCCGCCCGCGAGGATCAGGAACTGCTCGACGGTCCCGGACACGGTGATGGCGCTGCCGGAAACCGCGGTCGCCACGGCGACCTTGTACAGAACCAGCGACGTGGCGTCGTTGAACAGGCTCTCCGCCTGCACCATGGCCTGCACACGCGCTGGGAGGGACAGGCGCCGGCCGAGTGCGGTAACGGCCACGGGGTCGGTGCTGGCCAGGACAGCGCCGAGGATGAACGCGGTCTCGATGGTGAGCGGGGTGATCGCTCGGGCGACGTACGCGACGGCGACGGCCGAGGCCAGGACCAGACCGAAGACCAGGCCGGTCACAGGCCGCCACACACTGCGCAGGTCGCGGACAGAGATTTCCCCGGCCGAGGCGTAGAGCAGGGGCGGCAGCACCAGCACGCTGATCACGTGAGGCGGCAGGCGGACCTCGGGAACCCAGGGAATGAGCCCGACGACCAGACCGGCGATGACGAGGAGCGAGGGAGCGGGCAAGCGCCAGCGCCGGGCACCGGTCGCCACGGCCGTGGCCAGGACCACGAGCAGCAGGATGACGGTCAGGCCAGTCATACAGTGTCCCCGGTGGGTTACGGCTTGTTACCCCCTCTGACCATGTGCTCTATCAACGTAACCGGATTACAGATGCCAGCCCACCGCACAACGGCGGCCTCGGCGACAAGGGCTGGCCCCCTGGCCGGCGTACGGTGAAAAACGGCTGCTTGAATCGCTCCGCGAGGAGGCACGCCGTATCGACGTTCATCCGTCGGGCACTGGTCACCGTCATTGCCGCGCCCTTCCTGGTGGACGAGGTGCGGGCGGCGGAGCTGCACCCGATGCACCTGTTGGACGGCCGCGCGGCCGGAACGTGGGGCGTCAGGCGTCAGCACCGGGTGACGCCGGCTTCCGCGACGGGCCCGGGCCGTCCGGACTACCGAGGACGCTCCGGGGTCGGCGGCGGCAGCAGGGCCGGGGAGTCGTCGCCGACATGCCGAGAAGCGTTGAACTCGTCGACGGGGCACGGTGCCGACCACGGTCGTCGACTTCTCCGACGGCGGGGCCGAGATCACCCGGCGCGGCGCCGGCGACCCGGCGCGCTTCGAGTGACGGGCCGGGCGCCCCGTGGAGGGGACGCCCGGCCCGGGTGGCGCAGCCGTACACGGCGGATGCCTCGGCGGACGCCTCAGCGGACGCCGATGTGGTCCGGAGCGGGGCGCGGCGGGGCGACCGGGGCCGGGGCGGCATCCGCCGCCGGGGCCGGGGCCGGCCGGGCCGGCCACCACAGGGAGCGGCCGAGGAGAACGGCCAGGGCCGGAACCACCGCCAGGGAGAGGACCAGGGCGGAGAGCAGGATGCCGAGGGTCAGTGAGAAGGCGATCTGCTCGCTGCCCGGGGTGGTGGCCAGGGTCGCGAACGAGCCGGCCAGGACGATGCCGGCCAGGACGATGCCGGCCGTGGCGACGGCGGGCGCGGTGTGCCGCACGGCGCGGGCCACGGCGGCGCGCGGCGGGCCCGGTCGGTGCATCTCCTCGCGGATCCGGTCGGTGATGAGGATGTTGTAGTCGGTGCCCAGGGCCACGACGAACAGGAACAGCACCAGCGGGAGCGTGAAGGCGACGCCGGGCTTGCCCAGGCCGTGCTGGAACAGCAGCGTGGCGGCACCGAGGGTGGCGGCGAAGCCGAGGCCGACGGCGAGCATCAGGACCACCGGGGCGAGCAGGCTGCGCAGGAGCAGCAGCAGGATCAGGGCGATCAGGGCGGCCGCGACCGGGAAGACCACTCGCAGGTCGTGGTCGACGGCGGTGGAGATGTCGGCGAAGACCGCCGCCGTGCCGCCGACGTGGGCGCTCGTCCCGGCCGGGGTGTGCGCGGCGACCGCGGCACGGACCGGTCCGGAGGCCAGGTCGCGGGCCCGCTGACTCTGCGGGTCGGCGTTCAGGTAGAGGTCGATCCGGGCGGCGCGGCGGTCCTCGCTGAGGACGGTCCGGCCCACCTGGCCGACCCCCTCGACCCCCGTCAGGGCGCGGGAGAGGCCGTCGAACCGGCCGGCGTCGAGGGTGCCGCCGTCCGCGGCGACGAGGTAGACGCTCGTCGGGTCGGACACGCCGGCCGGCAGGGCGCGGGAGATCTCGGCGGCGGTGGCCGTGGCCGCCGTCGTGGTGCCGTCCGCCAGGCTGTAGTCCATCCGGACCCCGACCGCACCGGCGGCCAGTGCACCGAGCAGGGCGACGGAGGCCGCCAGCAGCGCCAGCGGCCGGCGGGCGACGAGGCCGCCGAAGCGGCCGGCGACGCCGTCCCGCGGAACCCGCTGCAGACCGCGCGAGGGCCAGAACATCCGGCGGCCGCAGGCGGCCAGCAGGGCGGGCATCAGGGTGAGGCTGCCCAGCAGCATGACCAGCACCGCGACGGCGATCGCCGGGCCGAGCGACCGGAACTGGCCGAAGGTCGCCACGCCCAGGGTGGCGAAGGCCGCGACGATGGTCAGCGCGGCGGAGGTGATCGCGGTGCCCACCCGGGCCGACACCTCGGCGGCGGCCTCCCGGGCGGGCTGGTCGGGCCGTGCCCGCAGGTGCTCGCGGAACCGGAAGAGCAGGAACAGCAGGTAGTCGACGCCGATGCCGAGCAGGACCACGGAGATCAGGCTCGGGGTGGAGGCGTCCAGCTTCAGTCCGGTGAGCGCCGCGGCGCCGGCCACGGCCCCGCCGGCCACGCCGCCGATCACGGCGACCGCGAGCAGCGGCAGCACGGCCGCGAGCACGCTGCGGAACACCAGCACGTTGAGCAGCACGATCAGCACCGTGACGAGGGAGCTGCCGACCAGGGCAGCGGTCCGGTTGGCGTCGGCGCTGTCGGAGGCCTGGGCCAGGCCCCCGGTGAACCCGGTGCGCATCCCGAGGTCGGCGAACCGCGCGCGGGCGTCGTCCCGGAAGGCCTTGTAGACGCCCCGCACCCCCTCCTCCATCGCGTTGCCGGTCAGCTCGACCGCAAGCAGTTCGAAGGTCCGGTCGGGCGCCACCGCGGCGGGCGCGATCCGGGGCGTCTGGGAGCGGTCGAGCACCAGGAGCTCCGGCTCCTCCTCCTTCCTCGGCATGACGACCCGGCGCTTGGCGAGCTTCGCCGCCTCGGCCTCGACCTGCTGCTGGTCGGCGGCGGTCAGCGGCGAGCCGTCGGTCCGGGCGACCAGCACCGTGACCGTGGTGGCGTCCGGGTTCACGCCGAAGTTCTCCTCGGCGATCCGCAGCGCGGCCGCCGAGTCGTAGCTGCGCGGCAGGAAGTCCCCGCTCTGGGACCCGGTCACCCGGGCCATCAGCATCGGTGCCAGGACGGCCAGCCCCATGCCCAGTACCGCCCAGACGGCGATGACCTTCCATGCGTGTCTGGTGGAGAACCCGGTCAGTGCGCGGATCACGATTCCTCCGGCTGATGGACGCGAACGTCGGTGTCTGCGCCGGGGGTTCCCGGCGTACCCCCAGACCATCAGGACGAGGGGGTGCCGGGCGTCCGGGCAGCGGACGATCCGCGCCGGGGCCCGGGGTCCTCCGCCCGGGGCGGGACCGGGACCGTGGTCCTGGTCCGTCCTCCCGTCGTCGGCCGAGGGGACCACGTCCGGGCCACCGGGCCGGTGCCAGAATGGCTGCGTCAGTGATCAGCCAGGAGGACCAGATGGACGGGCGTCAACGCTCCGGGACGGCCGTGGACACGGACGGCCCGCCGAGGGGGCGGGCGGGGAACGGCCCCGGCGGACTGCCGGGACGGTGGACGGACGGACTGCCGGGACGGTGGACGGACGGGCTGCCGTGGACCCAGGCCGACGCCCTGGTGGCCGTCTGCGCCGGCACGCTCGACCTGCTCGGGCACCTGCTCCTCGGCCAGGTGGCCGGCGGCCGGGGCATCACCGTGCCGGTCTTCGCCCTGGTCGTCCTGTCGGGCCTGCCGCTGCTCGTCCGGCGCAGCCGCCCGCTGCCCGCGCTTGCCGCCGTCCTGCTCCTCCAGACGGCCATCGACCTCTCCAGCACCCCGCTCGGCACCCACTTCGGCGCCGTACTGACCGTGGCCCTGTTCGCCGTCGGCCGCACCTGCACCCTCCCGGTGACCGCGGCCGCCGTCGCGGCGACGGCGGTGGTGACGCCGCTCGGCCAGGGCCACTTCCACGACCTGACCTGGGAGGGGGTCCTCGCTGCGCCCCTGTCCGCCGCCCTGGTGGGCGGTACCGGCCTGGCGGTCTCCCGCTGGCAGCGGGAGGTGGCCGCCAACCGCCGGCTGCTGGCCGACCGCGCGGTCGCTGAGGAGCGCCGCCGCATCGCGAGGGAACTGCACGACATCGTGGCCCACCACATCACCACCATGCAGCTGATGGCCGGCGGCGCCCGTGCCAACCTCGGCAACCCTGAGGTGGTCCGGGACGCGCTGGTGACCCTGGAGTCCTCGGGACGGCTGGCCCTGCGCGAAATGCGCCAGTTGCTGAACGTCCTGCGGGCCGGTGACGAGCCCGACGCCGCCCCGCCGCTGCCCCAGCCCTCGGTGGAGGAGGTCGACCGGCTGGTGGACGAGTCCTGCCTGGCCGGGCTGCCGACCGAGTACACCGTCGACGGGCCCCGGCGCCCGCTACCGCCGACCGTCGGCCTGACCGTCTTCCGGATCGTCCAGGAAGCCCTCACCAACGCCCGCAAGTACGCCGGCCCGGCCCGGGCGTCCGTCCGCCTGGCGTACCACCCCGACCGGATCACCGTCGAAGTGCGGGACGACGGCGGCGGCGTCCCCGTACCGGAGGGCGCCCCGGGCACGGGCCGGGCGGGGTACGGCCTGATCGGCATGCGCGAACGCGTCGCCCTGCACGGCGGCACCCTGGAGACCGGTCCCCAGCCGGGCGGCGGCTTCGCCGTGGTGGCCGAACTGCCGCTGTCCCCCACCGAATCGGCCGAGGCCGCCCTCCAGCACGGCGGGGCCCTCCGGTGACCGGCACGGCGAGTGGCGCCGGGCCCGCCCCGGCGATCAAGGTGCTCATCGTGGACGACCAGCCGCTGGTCCGTCGCGGCCTGTCGCTGATCCTCTCCCCCGACCCCACCCTCGCGGTGGTCGGCGAGGCCGAGGACGGGGAGCGGGCCGTGGCCGCCGCCCTGCGGCTGCGCCCCGACGTCGTGGTGATGGACATCCGGATGCCCGTCCTGGACGGCGTCGGCGCGACGGAGGAGCTGGCCCGCGTCCTGCCCGGCTGCCGCGTGCTCGCCCTCAGCACCTTCGACATGGACGAGTACGTGGTGGCCGCGCTGCGCGCCGGTGCCCACGGGTTCCTGCCCAAGGACGTCTCCCCGGAGGACCTGGGCGCGGCGATCCGGACGGTGCACGCCGGGGAGGCGGTGGTCGCTCCGCGCCTGCTCACCCGGCTGATCTCCGCCTACGTCCGGACCCCGGCGGCCGCCTCCCCGCCGCCGGCCGCCGTCGGAACGGGCGAGCTCACGCCCCGGGAGGTCGAGGTGTGGCGGCTGATCGCCACCGGCCTCGACAACACGGCCATCTCGCTGGCCCTGGACATCAGCGTGTCGACCGTGAAGAACTACATCACCAGCATCTTCGGCAAGCTCGAGGTCCGGGACCGCGCCCAGGCGGTCATCGCGGCCTACGAATCCGGCCTGGTCACCGCCCGTACGGGGAACGGCGACCAGGCCGGAGGAGGGGTGCTCTAGCGAGCAGCGGAAGCGGCCGTCACCGGCGCAGAGCGCCGTGCCGAGCACGGCCTCGAAGTGCTCGACGTCCTTCGGCGCGGGCGCGACGTTCGCGGTGACGGCGACGGTGGCACACGGATATCCGATACCCAAGGACAACGTCCGGTTCCTCCAGCGGCGGGCCGAGCACACGGCCCTCACCAAGCTGCTGGACACCCTCCGCGCCGAGCCCGGAGGCGCCGTCCAGGGCGCCGGCTGCGGCGCCGCCCCCAACGGCCCCGTCCCGCTCACCCTCGGCCTCGACCGTCACCGAAGGACCCGGCCATGACCGACGACGCCCGCGCCAAGCGCGCCCGGACACTTGCCACCGCCGCGAAGGCCAAGTCCCAGGCCAGGACCGCCGCGGCAGAGAAGGCGATCCGCATCCTGGTCAAACGCGGTGAGCCGATCACCTTCCAGGCTGTCCAGCGCGAGGCCGCCGTCTCCCACGCCTTCCTCTGCAACCACCCGGACCTGCGAGGACGCATCGAACGACTCCGGGCCCAAGCCCGCTCCGTTCCCGCACCGACGCCTCCGGCGGACGAGCAGAGCATGCTCGTTCTCGCACTGACCGGCCAGATCACCCGACTGAAGAAGCAGCACCGAGTAGACGTACAGGCCCTGCGGGACGCACTTGAGCAAGCCCACGGCGAGAACCTCGACCTCCGACGCGAACTCGCCCGCCGCGGCGGAGTCACAGCAGCCGCTCAGTGAATGCCGACCCGATCAGCCATCCATGCCGCGTGCTGACGGATGCGGGAGACATCGTCGGGAAAGCAGCTTTCCCAGCCCTCGTCCAGACGCATCCATGCCACCGGCTGTCCGGCCTCTGCGACCAATGGGGTTGCTGCATCAAGGACCGCGGCATACGAC
Organism: Kitasatospora sp. NPDC093102; assembly: GCF_040683915.1. Taxonomy (NCBI): domain Bacteria; kingdom Bacillati; phylum Actinomycetota; class Actinomycetes; order Kitasatosporales; family Streptomycetaceae; genus Kitasatospora; species Kitasatospora sp. NPDC093102. Next base: position 27,561 of record NZ_JBFBFA010000053.1, read on the forward strand.
AACCCGAGAGTGACAGGAAGGTCCGGGTGATAGGAGCGGACCGCAACGGCTGCCGGCTCGGGCAGCAGTTCCGCCCGAAGGCCCGTCTCTTCGAAAAGCTCCCGGATCGCGCCCTCGCGCGGCGTCTCCCCGGCCTCGACCTTCCCGCCGGGCGGGACCCACCCCCGCCACTGGTGCTTCACCAGCACCACCCGAGCAAGGTCCTCGTCGAACACCCAGACCTCGGCTCCAAGAGGCTCCATCGGTCCTTGCCTGGCAGCGGCCAGCCACTGGCGGGCCCCGTCGAACTCGGCCACCGCCCGCCGGGCATCGATGACCGCCGCCTCGACGGCACGCTCGTCGACCACATTCCGAACCATCGGGCCAACATACGGTGCCCCACCGACATCGAAGTCACGTCGCATCGATCTCATGAACGTCTCAACCAGTGGAAAATGCCGAATCTGAACGCGAACCGTTGATAGCGGGCGGGGTGGGCGAGACGGTGTTCGGTGAGGAAGCGGGCCAGATCCCGGTGAAACGGCTTTCGCGGCCGGGCATTTGGGAGAGCTGCCCCACTTAGCACGAAGTGACCATGGTAACCGGGTGTGACAGCGGACTCAGGCGGGCATCCCCGGCTCGGCAAGACCGCTTTCGTAGGCGATAATGACCAGTTGGGCACGGTCGCGTGCGTTCAGCTTGGCCAGGACGCCGCTCACATGGGTCTTCACGGTGGGCAGGCTGATCACCAGCTGCTGGGCGATCTCGGCGTTCGACAGCCCGTTCGCGATCAGCACGAGCACCTCTTGTTCCCGCTTGGTGAGCCCGACGAGCCGCGGGACCGGCCGAGCCGTCTTCCGGGCGCGGGAGAAGGTCTCGATGAGGCGGCGCGTGACCGTGGGTGCCAGGACGGCCTCACCGGTGGCGATGACGCGGATACCGGCGACCAGGTCCGAGGGTGAGGCGTCCTTCAGCATGAATCCGCTCGCGCCTGCCTGGAGGGCCGGGTAGACGTACTCGTCCATGTCGAACATCGTCAGGGCCAGCACACGTACGCCGGTCATGGTCTCATCGGAGCAGATCTCCCGGGTGGCCGCGATGCCGTCCATGAGGGGCATGCGCAGGTCCATCAGGACGACGTCGGGCCTGAGTTCCCGGGCGAGTTCCACCGCCCGGGCGCCGTCACCGGCCTCGCCGACGGTCTCCATCCCCGGTGTCGAGTCGACGAGGACACGGAAGCTCCCGCGCAACAACGCCTGATCGTCCGCGATCAGCACCCGGACCGCCTCGGCCATCCCGCATTCCTCGCAAACTGCTCATCGAGCCCTCGAAGTCCGCGATTCTAGCAGCAGCGCCTGTTCCGTTTCCTCAACTGCCTTTGCTCACAGCGCCTGTTGAGGACAGCCCGACGGGAGACCCAAGCCCCCCCCGGCCAGCCGCACCTGTCACGAGCCGTCGAGCACCAGCTCACCCGTCCCGGTCTCCCCGACCGTCACCTCGGTGCCATAGGGCTCCGCGAACCGGGCGATGTCGGTGAGGATCTCCTCGGCGCCGGCAGGGTCCGCCAGCCGGGGTGGCGGTGGACCAACCGGCCGAAGCCGCGGTCGACCGGGTGGAGACGGTCGCCCCCCAGGACGCCGTCGTCGACCATCGGGTGGGCGAACCCACCGAGGAACTCACCAGGTGTCTCCGGCGTCGGTCCGGCCTGGTGAAGGCGGCCGCGTTGTCCGGAAGAACTACGAATTCCATGTCGCCTCGTTCCCTGGGTGGTGCCGGTGCGCCTGAGCGCACCGGCACCCCAGTGATCAGAAGAAGCAGACGACGGCGTAGCCGCAGCCGACGAAGTCCTGGCAGTGCCCGATGCCGAGGCACTTGGTGAGCTCGTCGAAGTCGCCGACCTCGTGCAGGGCCCGGGGCTCGTAGACGGCGGACATGATTCCTCCCAATGGTGGGATCGTCCGGGCCGACCTGTTCGGCCCGTGACCTGTCTGGGAACCTACGCAGCGTCATGTCCCATGGTCATGGGTCATGTGCCTCACGACCGTCCCGTCACCCGTCCCAACGCCGGTGACGCAGACAGCCGACCGCCAGTGCCGCGACGGTCCACACGAGAAGGACGACGAACCCGGTGAACGCGTCGTCCGAGCCGACCGTGAGCATCCGCATGCCGGCCCGGTCGGGGAGGTAGCGCACCATCTCGTTCGTCGCTCCGATGGTGGACAGGATCTGGGACCCGGCGAGCACCATCGGGAGCAGGACGGCCAGCGGGACGACGGCGCCGCGGGCCGTCGCGGCCACGCCTGCCGCGAACAGGCTCATCAGCGTCAGATGGACCACGGCGCCGGCGAGGGCGCGGGGGACACCACTCGCATCGATGCCGGCGCCGTGGGGACCGAGGGCGAACTGCGTGAGCAGGTAGCCGAGGACGGTGACGGGGATCGCGACGGCCACCGCGGCGGCAGCGGTGACGGCCACCTTCGCCAGGTAGAGCCGGCCGCGCCGGGGCACGGCGAGCAGCGAGACCCGCATCATGCCGGACGAGTACTCGCTCGAGACGAGGAGCACGGCGAACACGATCAGCGCCAGCTGGCCGTAGAGGACGCCGTCCGTGCCTGTCTGCTCGGGGGTGAAGTCGGAGCGGAGCAGTGCGCTGTTGGATTCGATCGCTTTCCTCGCGGACCAGCCGCCCAGGGCGGAGAGGAAGAGGCTGGCGGGAGCGAACAACAGCAGCGCGCCGAACGTGCCGCGGATGCCTCGCAGTTTGGTGAACTCGGCCCGCATGGCCGCGGCCGTCTCAGACATGGGTGCTGCTTCCTTCGTTGCCGGTGAGCTTGAGGAAGGTGTCCTCGAGCGATCCCGTGTGGGTGCTCAGCTCTTCGAGCGGGAGATCGCCCGCCGCGGCCAGCCGGTTGATCTCGGCCGCCGTCATGCCGTCGACTTCCAGGCTGCCGTCGTGTGCGAGGCGCAGCGAGGCGCCCTTCCGCTCCAGTTCCTGGTGCAGGCGCAGGGGTTCGGAGGTCCGTACCCGCACATAGGTCCGTGCGTGGCGTCGGATGAACTCCGACGTGCTGGTCTGGGCGAGCAGTTGTCCGCGGCTGATGACGATCAGATGGTCCGCGACCATGGACATCTCGGTCATCAGATGGCTGGAGACGAGGACGGTCCGGCCCTCTGCGGCCATCGAGCGCAGCAGGTCGCGCAGCCACCGGATGCCCTCCGCGTCCAGGCCGTTGACCGGCTCGTCGAGCACCAGGACGGACGGGTCGCCGAGCAGGGCCGCGGCCAGGCCGAGCCGCTGTCCCATGCCGAGGGAGAACGTGCCGATCCGCCGCCGGGCCACTCCGGTCAGGCCGACCGTCTCCAGGACCTCCGCGACCCGGCGCCGGTCGATCCGGTTGCTCTGCGCGATCCAGCGCAGATGGTCGGCGGCGGTCAGGCTGCGGTGCGGGGCCGCCGTCTCCAGCAGGGCGCCGACCTGCCGGGCGGGGTACGTCAGGTCGTGATAGGGGTGGCCGCCGATGCGGGCGGATCCGGCATCCGGGCGGGTGAGGCCGAGCATCATGCGCATCGTCGTGGACTTCCCGGCCCCGTTGGGGCCCAGGAATCCGGTGACGGCGCCCGACCGCACCGTGAAGGTGAGGCCTGCCACGACGGTGTTCTCCCCGTACCGCTTGGTCAGGTTCTGGACTTCGATCACATGACGAGTCTCGTCGGGCGGGCCCGTCGGCCGCATCGGTCCGGGGTCGGGATTCCGCGGCGGCCCGCGCGGGCCGAGCCCATACCTGCGGATGAGTCCGGTAGCCGCGAACGGTCCGGAACCCGCAAACGGTCCGGCTCCGGTACCCACGAACGGTCCGGGTCCGGAACCCGCGAACGGTCGGGCTCAGTACGGCAGTGTCGCCACGATCCGGAAGCCACCGCCCGGCCGCGGCCCGGCGCTGAAGGTGCCCCTGTGTGCGGCGACCCGCTCCGTCATCCCGACCAGGCCCATTCCCCCGCCGGGCACGGTGGGCCGGTGCCCGGGCCCGGGGCCCTCATCGGTGATCTCGATCGTCAACGTGCCCTGTACGGCGGCCAGTCGGACCTGGCAGCGGGTGGGCGAGGCATGCTTGACGACGTTGGTCAGGGCCTCCTGGACGATCCGGAACACGGACAGCGCGACACCGTTCGGGGGCTCCTCCTCGTACTCGGTCCGCAGGTCGACGCGGACTCCGGCCGCCTCGGCCGTGCGCACCAGGGCCGGCAGGTCCGTCAGTCCCTGGACCGGCCGCAGGTCGTCGGCGCCGCCGTCCTGCTCTCGGCGCAGCACCTTGAGGGTGTCCCGCATGTCACGCAGCGCCCGGCGGCTGATGTCCTCGATCACCGCCAGGGCTTCCCTCGCCTCGTCGGGGCGGATGGTGACCACGTGGTTGGCGACGCTCGCCTTGATCGCGATCAGGCCCACGCTGTGGGTGACGACGTCGTGGATGTCACGGGCGATGCGCAGGCGTTCCTCGACCTTCGCCTGCTCGGCCGCGTGCTCGATGGTGCGACGCAGGCTCTCCCGCCGTTCCCTGACCGCGGCCCCCGTCGCCCAGGTGGCGCCGAGGACGAGCAGTCCGAGCACGATCTGTACGGCCCTGCTCCCGCCCCGGTAGCCCTGTCCTCCCGACACCGTCATCAGGATCGCGCCGGCCGCGCACGGCCAGGCGACGAGGGCCGCGGACAGCCCCGGTCGCCCCCTCCTGGTGGTCGCCACCAGGTACAGGGCGTAGGCGGCGGCGAGGAAGGGGGTCGGCCCGAGCCCGGCGGCCAGCGCCACACAGGCGGCAGTGAACACGACCACGAACACCGGGACCGACCACAGCCTCCGTACGACCAGTGGCAGCGCGGTGCCCAGGGACAGCAGCCACACCGCGGTGGCACTCACCTCGCCGCCGTCGGCCGGACGCAGCACCGACACCTGCGGGAGGAGTACGAACCCGAGCGCGGCCAGCACGTCCAGCGTGATCAAGCGCCGACGAGGAACATCACCCATGTGCCGAACGTATGGGGCCGGTTCGAGGCACGTCCAGTACGGGCGTGGATCAAGGCCGGCACGTGCTGCGATTGTGCTGTGGATGTGCTGTTGCTCGCTGGCGTGGCTAAAACCACTGGCGACCACGCCACCGCCCTGTTGCCCCGGGCCGCGGTCCATGACGTCGCCTACGTGCCCGGCGCGCCGTTCTCCGCGGACCAGGTCGGCCCGGCGACCCTGCGGCTCTCGTTCACCAAACACCCCTCCGGGACGGTCAGGGAAGGGCTGGCACGCCTCGCCGAAATCTTCAAGTGCCCGTCGTGGCTCGCCGACGCGCGGCAACGGCGAGGGTGCGCTCCCGTTCTGACGGTGTGCTCCCGTTCCTGGGAACGCTCGTGCACAAGCAGCCGTCACCTACAATGCGGCCATGACTGGCTTACTACGCCTACGGGTTGCGCGAGGAGCTTCCTTACCCGGTGACACGCCTCGACGACTGGGAACCATGACAGCCGTGGCACTCGCGCTGCTGGCGTCGGATTTCATCACCAAACAGATAGCGCTGACACATTTCTCGGGGACCGATCCGACAGAGACACTCGGCGGGCTTCTGAAATTCACGCTGGTCTTCAATTCGGGTGGAGCATTCTCCATCGGCGAGGGGGAGACATGGTTCTTCACTACGGTGAAGATGATGGTCGTCGTCCTCATGCTGGTGGTGTCGCCCCGAATCCGTACTCCCCTCTGGGCGGTCTCCTTCGGGCTGGTCATCGCCGGGGCAGCCGGAAATCTCGTCGACCGGCTGTTCCGGGACCCATCTCCGTGGGAGGGACGCGTCGTGGACTGGATCCAACTGCCGCACTGGCCGGTCTTCAACCTCGCCGACTGTGGCGTGGTGTGCGGCAGCGCCCTGGTGATGTGGGCCTCGACACGCGGCATCCGCCTGGACGGCACGCGCGCGTCCGAGGCGCCGACCGAGCCGGGCGGAACGGAGCAGACGGCTGAGGGGAGGGACCAGTAGGGCAGTGACTCCTCCCCCGGCTGATGCCGGGGGCTTCTCGCTAGCCCTTCCGGGTGTTGCGACGGGCCTGCCCGGCCCGGAGGACGTTGACGGCTCCCACCGTGTCGGCGTGTGCCCGGTGGCCGCAGCCGGTGCAGTGGAAGATGTCCTGGGGGGCCGGTTCTCCGCCGCAACATGCCCACATGTGGGGCATGTCCGGGAGGTGTTGCGGGGGGCCACAGCGATCACTTCCCGCCCGGCGCTTTCAGCCTTGGCACGCAGGATCGCAAGGAACACCCCCCATCCGGCATCCGATATCGAGCGGTTGAGTCCGGCCTTGGCCGCGGCCCCGTTGGGGAGAAAGGCACCCGGCCGCTCGGGGTCAGGCCTCGGCGCGGGAGCCCTGACCATGCTACGGATCCTGAGGTCCTCGTGCGCGATCAGATCATGCGCGCGGACCAAACCGAGGGCGGTCTTGTGGGCATGGTCGAGCCGTTGACGGCGGACCTTACGGTGCAGCCGGGCGACGGTCTCTGATCGGCTGCTAGCAGGTTCCCCCGGGATCCCTCGTCCGCCCTGGTGGGGCGGGCGAGGGATCCCGGCAGTCCGGCCGCGTCCGCCGGCACGGCCTGCCACCCGGCCGGTTCCGACGCCTCGGCGGACGGCGACAGCAGGGTTCACCTGATCGGGTGGCAGGTCGCGCGGCCGGGCGGGTCAGAACAGCTGGGGCGGAGAAGCCGGAGTGCCGGGCAGACCGGGCCCCGTATGGCTGGTCAGCACGACAAGCTCAGCGGAAGTCGTCGGCGTGGTCGACGGCCCACTGGGCGTAGGTGTGTGCCGGAGCGCCGGTGATCTTCTCGGCGATGACGGAGGTCACGGCCGCGACGCCGTCGGTGGCGGCCCACTGACTCACGATCGCCTCGGCCACGACCGGATGCATCGTCCTGGCGACTTCCGCGCGAGCCTGCTCGGCGGAGACGTGTTCGACCCGGATGTGACGGCCGATGGCCTCGCCGATGTGCTCGACCTGGCGTTGCAGGGTCAGGGACTCGGCCCCGTGGATGGTGTAGGCCTGGTGCGAGTGGCCCGGTTCGGTCAGGGCGGTCACCGCCAGCGCCGCGATGTCCTTCTCGTTCACCGGTGCCGACTGTGCGAGCGGATAGGGAAGGCGGACGACGTTGTCCGTGCGGATCGATTCGGCCCACCAGGTGCGGGTGTTGGTCGCGAATGTCCCCGGCCTGAGGAACGTCCAGTCCATGCCGGACCGTTGGACGGTCTGCTCGATCGTGCGGTTCAGGCGGGCGACCGGGTGGTCGGCGTCGAGGTCCAGGACGACCGACACCGACGAGAGCAGAACCACCTGCCGGATCCCCGCAGCTGCGGCCGCCGCAGCGACCTTCTCGATGTCGTAGGGCTTCTGGGGGTCGAGCATTCCGTACAGGAACACCTTGTCGGCACCGTCGAACGCTGCGGGCAGCGTCTCGGGACGATCCAGGTCGGCGACGACTGCTTCGCACCCAGGCGTCAAGCCCGCGGCTGGGGTCCTGGTGACTGCTCTGACCTGCTCACCGGCGACCAGCAGGCCGTCGACCACATGACGACCGACGTTACCGCGAGCGCCGAAGACAACTGCCACCATGATGGAACCTCCTGTTTGTTGTGGACATGAATTGCCGCATTGGCGCGGGTGGTGCGAGATGTGTCGCTGCCACGCGGGTGGCGGACCGGCGCCGGCGGGCCTGGTTGTTGGCGATGGTGTGGGGAACACGTCGGGAGCCGGAGCGCGTCGACCGCGGGATGTGCGGGTACGAGATGTCGCTGCGGCGAGACGGTCGGTCGCGAGTGACGTAGGTGAGGGTTGGCCGCTGCCGACGTGAGCGCCGGCAGCGGGTCCGCCCCGATCGTCGGTCGCCGATCAGGGCTGGATGTTCTCCAGGTCCTCCAGAAGGCTGGGGTGCTTCGGCTCCCAGCCGAGCGCCTGCCGGGTGCGGGTGCTGGACGAGGGCTGGTCGGCCTTGAAGATCGGGCCGAGCGGGCCGTAGGTCTCCTCCGGCACCGACTCGACCGGCAGGCCCAGCCGTCGGCCGATGACGGCCGCGATGTCCCGTACTTTGTCCCCCTCGTCGGCCACGGCGTGCCAGGCGGTACCGGCCTCCGCCCGCTCCAGGGCGAGCCGGAAGAGAACGGCCGCGTCGAGCGCGTGGACGGCGGGCCAGCGCTGCGTGCCGTCGCCGGGGTAGCCGGAGATCCTGCTCTGGCGTGCGATGTTGGTCAGCAGACCGGCGAACCCGCCCGTGCCCTCGTTGTGAACCGTGCGCGGCATGCGTACGGACGTGCTCCGGACCCCGCGCGAGGCCAGGCCCAGGACCGCCGTGACCGTGCGACCGCGGCCGCCGACCGGCCCGTCGGTCGGCACCGGGTCGGCCTCGGTGGAGGCACGGCCCGGCACCCAGGGCGTACCCGAGACGGTGACCAAGGGGCGGTCGCTGCCGACGAGTTCCTCGCCGAGGGTGGTGAGGGCGGCGGTCTCCTCGGCAACGTTCTGGGCGAGGGCCTCGGGGCTGCTGAAGTCGTTGCCGAAGGCCAGGTGGATCACCCCGTCGGCCTGGGCGGCGCCGGAGCGCAGGACGTCCAGATCGGCGAGGCCTCCCCGCAACGGCTCGGCGCCGGCTGCCTCGGCGGCCTGTGCGGAGGCGTCAGAGCGGGCGAGTGCGAGGACGGTGTGGCCGTTGCCGAGGAGTTCGGCGACGACGGCGGAACCGATCAGACCGGTGCCGCCGGTGACGAAGACGCGCATGGAAGCCCTCCCAGAAGTGATGGGACTCTTGTCCCGTCACTCACTCTAGCAGAGTGATGGGACAAGAGTCCCATCGCGTATGCTGAACCCATGGGTAGATGGGAACCAGGTGCGCGTGAACGCCTCGTCGTGGCTGCGGTCGACCTGTTCACGGAGCAGGGGTATGACGCCACGACGGTCACGCAGATCGCCGAGCGTGCCGGGGTCACCAAGAGCACCTTCTTCCGGCACTTCCCCGACAAGCGCGAGCTGCTGGTCGCCGGGCAGGAGACGCTGAGCCGGCTGCTGACCGAGGGGATCGCCGACGCGCCTGGTAACGCCAGCCCGCTCGAGGCAGTCGCTGCCGGTCTCGAGCGCGCCTCGACCGCGATGGGCCCCGGGAGTCGCGAGCTCGCCCCCCGACTGAAGGCGGCCGTCGCCGCCAGCGCCGAGCTTCAAGAGCGTGACGCCCTCAAGACCGTCAGTCTCGCGGCCGCGATGACAACCGCTCTGGTCGCCCGCGGCGTACCCGATCCGACTGCGGCTCTCGCGGGCGAGCTGGGCGTCCTCGCTTTCAAACGGGGGTACGCCGAATGGGCCGAGGACGACCGTGGCGCCGAGGACGAGCTCGCCGGGTACACCCTGGCGGCCCTGGACGAACTGCGTGCGGCGAGCGCATCGCTGGGCTGACCGGACGAGCATCGTCCGGTGCTGGTGCGGTGGACGGACGCCGCCGTGGCGGCCGTGACCCGTCTCCACGAAGTTTGAGCACTCTCACCGGACTTTGACCGCTCGCCGCTGGAATCGCCCTGCAACCGGCCAGGTGGAAGACGTCGGCTGGGGAGGCGGGTCCCACAGCATGCCAGTTGGCATCATGGCGGTGGCGGTTTCGAGGCTGCCGGAGAAGTCAGTCGTCGAGTGCGATCGCGTTCTTGGCCCGTTCGACGGAAGCTTCGGCAGCCGGTCCGCCAGGATTCTCGGTGGCGAGCGCCTGGTTGAGCTCGACGAAGGGGCGCATGCGCTTGTCGTAGCAGGCGAAGGCCGTTCGGTGGTCGCCGTCCGCCCGTCGCAGGGCGTCGGCCAGGACGTAGGCTCCCACGAGAGCGAGGCTGGTCCCCTGGCCGGACAGCGGAGAGGCGCAGTAGCCCGCGTCGCCGAGCAGGACGGTCCTGCCGTTCGACCAGCGGTCCATGTGGACCTGCGTCATCGCGTCGAAGTAGAAGTCGTCTGCCTCCCGCAGGGCCTTCAGCAGCCTCGGGGTCTGCCAGCGCAGCGTCGTCATCCGATCGGCGACGAATTGCTTGTGCTGTTCGGCGTCACGGGGGCCGGCGGGAAGCGGTTCGCCTGCGAAGCCGAACGTGATCCTCAGCTCGGTGTTGTCGCGCACCGGGTAGATGCCGTAGCCGGCCTCGTCGTCCCTGAGCCACAGCTGCCAGTCGTCCAGAGCGAGGAAGTTGTCCGCGCTGAAGATCGCCAGATGCATGCCCAGGTGGCGGGTGAACTGCTCCTCGGGCCCGAAGCCCAGCCGTCGCACGGCCGAGTGCAGGCCGTCGGCTCCCACGACCAGGTCGAAGGTCCGGGGGCGGCCGCGCTCGAAGGCGACCCGTACCCCGTCCTCGTCCTGGTCGAGCGCGGTGATGCGGTCTGCGAACATGAACTCGACGTCGGCGCCGGCGTGTTCGTGCAGGATGCGGACCAGGTCCTCACGCAGCAGCTCGATGTCGTCGTTGGCGAGCCTGCCGCTGCTGAAGGTCGTCTCGGTGGAGCGGTGGATCTCCCTGCCGTCGCCGTCCAGCACCGACATGCCGCGCATCCGGGTGCGGTGGGCCCGGGCTTGGTCCAGCAGCCCCATCCGCCCGACGACATCGAGTGCGACGCCACGGATGTCCACCGCCTGGCCGCCGGGCCGCAGGCCAGGTGCGTGTTCCACGACCGTCACGGCGACGCCGTCCCGGTGCAGCAAACGGGCGAGCGCGGCACCGGCGACACCGGCGCCGGAGATCAGAACAGTCTTCATGCAAGCTCCTTCATACGCTGTACGCGCCCTGAATGTACGGCGTATGCGCAGCGCTGCCAACTGTCATTTTCCCTGCTCTGATCTAGGACAGCAGGGTCATTTCGGCCTCCCTCGCCGGTAGGGTCTGAACTAGTACAGATTCGGTGGCGCAAAAGAAATTTTCCAGGGAGCCGACAGCATGGCCTCGCAGTCCGACCCGCCGTTTCGGCGCATCGCCGACGAGATCGCCCGCCGCATCGCCGAGGGAGCGCTCGCCCCGGGCGAGCGCGTGCCGTCGACACGCCGGATCGCCCGTGAATGGGGAGTCGCGCTCGCCACAGCCACCAAGGCCCTCACCACGCTCCGCCTGGAAGGGCTGGTCGAGGCCCGCCCCCGGGTCGGTACCGTGGTAACGGCCAGAGAGAACCCGGCATCGGTGGAGCATAGTGCCCCGTCCAAGCGCCGCTCTGCGTCCATGGCCCTCTCCGATCACGAACTGAGCCGCGACCGGATCGTCCGCGCCGCGGTGGACATCGCAGATGCCGAAGGGCTGAGCGCGGTGTCGATGCGCAGCGTCGCCGCCAGGCTCGGTGTCGCCGCCATGTCCCCCTATCGGTACGTCAACAGCAAGGACGACCTGGTTCTCCTGATGGCGGACGCGGCGTTCGGCGAGGAGACCTACCCGGTCGAGCCACCGGAGGGGTGGCGGGCCCGCCTGGAACTCGGTGCACGCACCTTGTGGAGGATCCACCGCAGGCATCCCTGGCTCGCGCAGGTCGGCTCCCTCACCCGCCCCCTGATGCTTCCGGCCCTGATGGGCCACGCGGAATGGGCGCTCGCCGCCCTCGACGGCCACGGCCTCGATCCGGAGACCATGCTCGACCTGCACGTCCTGCTCTACAGCTACATCCAGGGGATCGCCGTGCACCTCGAACGGGAAGCCCAGGCCGAGGCTGCCACCGGCCTGTCCGAGGACCAGTGGATGGACCTTCAGGCCCCCGCCCTCGCGGCGATCACCACAGCGACCCGGTACCCCGTGTTCACCAGGATCGCCAGCAGTTGCAAGGACGGTTACGACCTCGACCTGGACACGCTGTTCGAGTTCGGCCTCAAGCCGCTCCTCGACGGCATCGCCCTCATCGTCGAGGCTGCGTGACGGCGATGAGGTGCTGATCCTGGCCTGCCGACTACCCCTCCGCCACCTTGCGCCGCCCCGCCGGCATCCGGTGATCTGCGAGGCTGGGACTGGTGTCACGGCGTGTGGTCACCGGAGGCATACCGGCTCCACAGAGCTCCGACCTCGGTGGCGACGCAGGCGGTGGTGACCTCGGTGCAGCCGAGGGCCTGGTCGGACAGCCACCGCTCGTAGAGGAAGATCTGGCGGTCGATGCGGGCGAGGACACCGCTGTCCATCAGCAGATCCCGCAGCAGGGTGGCTGTTCGCCAGCCGGGTGCTTCCTGCAGGCCTTCGTGGGACAGCGGGATGGTGCCGGCGGCCGGGGCTTGCAGGAGCTCGGTCGCGTCGCCGCCGCGGAGCCAGAGCAGACGGCTGCGGGGGCGGTCGGTGCGGTCGGTGCATCGGGAGTCCTTTCAGCACGGGCCGATCGTTGTCGACCGGGGATCGCTCGCGACCGCCTGTGCCTCGCACTGGTAGTCGTCACCGCGGATCGCGCTCGGCCTGGGGAAGTGCACCGGAGTCTCAGCGGTGTCTCTCGTGCAGAATGCGTCCATGATCGACGACTACCGGGCCGGTGATGTGCTGATGCTGGAGTGCCCGTTCACCGAGGCCACGGTCACTGAAGTCTCCCGCTACTACGTTTCCGTACGGTGGCCGTGGTTGGAGGTGGACCCGCAGGCCAAGAACATCAGGTGGAACGGCCAGCGGGCGCTTCCAACGCCTGAGGCCGGTGAGTGGGAGATCTTCCGAACGGAACCGGCGGAGACCGTGGTCAGGGCGGGTGACACATGCCTCGTAGGGATCCCCGCGACCGTGGTGCACGTCCAGGCGGTCTATCACTTCGATCCGCCCCAGGTCACCGGCATGCTGCCGCGGCCCGCGTCCTGTCTCGACCTCCTGCGGCAGGGTGACACCTATGACCCCGAGCTTGAGGACCAGGCTTGCGCACTCGATCCGGCCGGCGGTGAACCGATCCGCATCGAGCTGCTCTTCCGCCCGTACGCATTCCTTGCACCGGGCGATGAGGTAGCCGACAGGAACGGGCGCGTCTGGCGGTTCGATGCGGCCTGGGACTGGCACCCCTTCGACGGTCAGCATTCCGGAGCCCCGGCCTGGCCACTGGCTCTGCTCTCCCGCAACGGTGAGCCGACGCCGGAGGAAGTTGCGACGGTTGCCCGGGCGACGGCGGTAGGCAGCCACGCGCAGGCGCTGGAACAGTGGACCGGACTCACTCTTGCGCAACCAGTTGCCCATCAGCGGTAAGCGACAGGACAGCGGGCGCTGGGCTCCGATCCGCTCGAACGGGCGCGCGGTGACGGTTCGGACTGCGACGTGACAGCTGTCGCTGCGAGGCACGCTGCTTGAGTGGGCTGATGCGAGTTGTCCCGGCGCGTTGTCCCGGCGCGTTGTTCACCGAGTGCGCGGGCGAGTTGGTCACGGAGTTGCTGGTTCTCCTCGATGAGGCGCCGGATGCGGGGGTTGGCGGCTTCGAGACACCGCAGCAAGGATCCGCCGGAGGTGCGCTGACGTGCAAGAACCGGCGATCCGGGGTCGCGGCGCTTTCGCGGCCGCCGGGGCGGGCCGGCGTGGCGTCAGGCCGGGACGGCGTCGTCGGGCAGGGCGTCGACGATCGCCTCGACGGCCGCCTGCGCGCCGTCCACCTCCTGGAGCCTGCCGTCGGCGAACCGCAGGCGGTAGCGGCCGTCGCCGATCACATGGTCCAGGTCTACCTTGGCGCCTACCGCCCCGGCGACGCGGCCCAGCTGCTCACCGACCTGCGGGCGTACGCGGAGCGCTGCAAGACCTTCACCGGGAAGAGCGTGGACGGCAAACCGATCCCGATGACCGTGACGTTGAAGCCCGTGCCGGGGCTCGGTGACGAGGCCTTCGACATGAAGAAGGTTCCCACCGGCCCGTACAGCAGCGATGAGATCGTGGTGACCCGGATCGGCGACCGGGTACTGTTCCTCAGCGGCGACGACATCCTGGGCCGGCTGCCGAACATCATGCAGCTGGCAGTCCCGCTGGTGAAGAGCATCAAGTAGGCGGCCCGTCCCCGCCCGCGCCGCGCTACGGCGACGGGCGGGGACCCACCGCCACCCGGTGCCCGACCCACGGCCACGCCGGGTCGGGAGCCAGGGCCGGCGCGGCGACGGCCTGCGCCCAGCGCAGCCACGCACTCGGCTCGACCGTGCCATGCCGCAGCGCGAGCCGGGCGGGAAAGGCGACGTAGGCCTCGCACTTCGGCCGCCGCGGCTCCGTCGCCCCGACCTCCCACCGCACGATCGTCTCCCGCCGGGTCGTCAGAGCCTTCGCCAGGTCCTCCTGCTTGAACCCGCCGACCTTGCGCAGCCGCTCCCGCTCCGCAGGCACCGACAGGTCATCCACCGGGCGCGGGCGCTCCAGCAGGCCGCAACCCTGGCAGCCCCAACGCCGTGCAGATAGGGCGTAGGGCCTGTGCGTCACCTCCCGGGCCGGGGCGGAACTCCGGCTGGAACCGTGCCGGCCAAGGCCGAGTTCGACACTCCCTGAGAATCGCCCCCTGGGGAAGAATCAGCGGACACACGAACCGATCAGGGGAACGCATGAGGTCACAACACCGCTGGGCGATAGCCACCTGCACCGCAGTACTGCTCGTCGGCTGCGCCTCGACGCCGTCGCCGCAGGAGGGCGCCCGCCTGTCGCCCGAGGCTCGCGACTACCTCACCGAGGCCCTGGACCTCATACAGCAGCAATCGCTGCACAGGGCCGAGGTGGACTGGAAGACAGTCCGCGCCCAGGCCTTCGACCGCGTCGGCGAGGCCCGCACCCCTGCCGAGACATATCCCGCCATCAACGGCGCCCTGGGCGCACTCGGCGACCGCCACAGCCACTTCTTTCCACCTGCCGAGGCCGGCGAGGTCGACGGCGACCCCGACGTCGTCGACGCACCGCCGGCACGCCAACTCCCCAACCGGATCGGCTACCTGGCGCTTCCCTCGGTGAAGGGCTCGGACCGCACCTACGCCGAGTACGTTCGGCAAGGTCGCGCTGCGGCCGCCGCGACCGACCGGGCGGGCGCCTGCGGGTGGGTGGTGGACCTGCGCGACGAGACCGGCGGCGGGATGTGGGCGCCGCTCGCGGTGGCGGGGCCGATCCTCGGGGACGGCCCGGTCGGCGGCTTCGTCACCCCGGACGGCAAGCGGGCCGTGTGGTCGATCCGCGGCGGTGTGCCCTACCAGGACGACACCCCGCAGGCCTCCGCCGAGGGCGTCACCCCGCTCACCGTCCCCAACCCGCCGGTCGCCGTGCTCACCGCCCGGAGGACCGGCAGCGCGGGCGAGGCCGTCACCATTGCGTTCATCGGCCGACCGGCCACCCGAAGCTTCGGCCAGCAGACCTTCGGGGTGCCCACCGGCAACGCCCCCCACCGCCTGTCCGACGGCGCCGTCATCGTCCTCACCGGCGCCGCCGAGACGGACCGCACCGGCCATGTCCACGACGGCCCGATCCACCCCGACGAGGAGATAGACACCCCTGCCCGCAAGGGCACCGACCCCACCCTGGACGCCGCCACCGCCTGGCTGTCGGCCCAACCCGCCTGCAAGAGCTAGGGTCCGTCTTCAAACCCCCGTCGTCCGCCCGGAGGGCGGGCGGGGCGGCGTTGGGGTGCGTGCATCGCAAGGCGGAGGAGGGAGTCCATG
>NZ_JBFBFA010000054.1:0-40784 GCF_040683915.1 Kitasatospora sp. NPDC093102
GGACCAGGTACACGGCCCGCGGCAAGGTCATCTGGTCCGAGCAACCGCTGACCGCACCCGAGTTCCAGTTCGAGGCGATGCTGCTGTAGCCCGGACCCGTGGACAGAGCGCACTACGATCGGCGCCAGACCGAGGCGGCGCGCCGGCACCGGGAGCGGATGAAGACCCTGGCCACGTGTCGACTGCGGCATGTTGACCGAACCGGAATCCCTGACCTGCGCCGCCGGAGCGCCTGCCGCCACTGTTTGCGCGGCCGCCACGGTCTGGCCAGTTTCAGGAAGCTCGCGCCGCACTGATATCGGCGCTCCTGCCGGCTCTCCTGGTCGCATGAGGACTACGTGCTCAACCCCGGATCGAAGACCTTTACAGTGCCCTTATTTACTCGGCGAGCCCTCTTGCGGATGAGATCGTGTCGGGCATGAATGAGACGGAACACACCGTGTTCGACGATTCCGACCTGCTGGGCAGGATGGAGCAGAACCTGGCCGAACGCGCCGGCCACCTGCACCGCAACATGAAGCACGCGACCGTCACCGAGACAGCCGATCTCGTGATCGCCGACAGCGGGCTCGACGACGACACCTTCAACATCGTGGCGGCCGCGCGTTTCACCGACGACACCGCTCCCGACCGGGTGGCGGAGACGGTCCGGACGCTGACCGCGACAGGCCGGCCCTTCTCCTGGTGGGTCGGTCCCGCCACCACACCCCCGGACCTCGCCGTGCTCCTGACCGGCGCCGGCCTCAAGGCGTCCGAGACCGAGACCGGCATGTGGATGGACCTGCACACCGCCCCGCCCGAGCCATACGCCGAGGGCCTGGACATCCGTCCCGTGACGACTCCCGAACAACTCGCCGACTACGCGATGATCCTGGCCGCGAACTGGGACCCGCCGGCCGCCACGGTCCGCCGCTTCTTCGCCGATGCGACCGAGTGGGCTCTGGCCCCCGCCTGCCCCGCGCGCTACCTCATCGGCTACGTGGACGGCCGACCGGTCTGCTCGGCCGAGGTCTTTCTCTTCGCGGGTGTCGCCGGGATCTACAACATTGCGACCCTCGCTTCCGACCGCCGCCGCGGATACGGCGGAGCCATCACCCTGGCCACCTTGCGCACGGCCTACAACGCGGGCTACCGCACCGCGGTCCTGCAGGCGTCCTCGGACGGAGAACCCGTCTACCGCCGTCTCGGATTCCAGGCCTGCGGCCAGTTCACCGAGTACGCAGTCACCACCTGAGACCTCCGGCCGGGCCAGGGGCAGGGGACACCGCCCACCGGCTCGGCCTCGGGTCATGTCCGCTGGAGTGGTGTATCGACGGCCACTCGGTGATTCGTCAAGAGGTTATGCGGTGAGGGGAGTTGGGGTCAGGTCTGTGCTGTTTCCTCCCTTGACGAGGTGAACACGGCAGCGGCCGAGGATATCGGGGCCCGTGTAGCGGCGCTGTCGGCCCACTCGTCGTTCTGTTCGGCGAGGACCGCGCCGACGAGCCGGATGACGGCCGTGCGGTCGGGGAAGAGGCCGACGACGTCGGTGCGGCGGCGGATCTCCTCACGTTCCTGGGGGTTGTTCGAGATCTGCCCAGGGCCGCCGGGCACGTCTCCGGCTTCATTTCTCCTGCTGCCGCGTGGCCTGCGCGGGCGGGGCCGCCAGCCCGGGTCGATGCCGGTCCGGTCAGGGAGTGTTGCCGTGGACCGTCGTGCGGCCGGGGTAGTGGGTCGCGAGGTAGGTACGGGCCGCGGTGAGGTCGCCGACGACGCCGACGATGGTGCGGCCGTCCGGCGCGGCGCCGGTCTCGAAGACCGCGAAGCCGGGCTGATTGAGTGCCTGGAGGTCGCCTTCGAGTTGGTAGTCGTGGCCGCGTCGAAAGACGAGGTCGGAGGTGATGTGGCCGCGCACGACCCGTGTCCGGCCTGGGAAGCGCTGGTCGAGGGCGCGGCGGGCGTCGTTGAGGTCGCCGATCACTTCGACGGTCTGCACCCTGTCACCGGGGTGGGCACCGACGGTGTCCACGTGCCAGGTGGCCGGGCCGACGCCGGCGTTGTAGATGGCCTGCTGGAGGTCGGCCAGCGACTGCCCCCGCGGTCCGGCGGGCTGGGCGGCCGCCGCGCCGCATGCGACGGCCAGGACGGAGACGGTGACCAGGAGCCGGCCGGTGAGTGCGACGTCCACGGGCGTGCCCTTCTTTCATGCTGTCAGGCGATGGAGAGGCCGAACTTGTCGACGACCGGCGAGATCGGGGTGTACAGGAGGGTGTCGTAGCAGGTTGTCCGGATAGCTGTGTCCCCGCAAACAATCTTGTTGCCACCACCGGCAACGGCGATGCCTCTGGCCTGCATGTCCTCGCCACCGTTGATGCTGGCGAAGACCGGCCCGCCGCTGTCTCCCTGGGCCACGGCGATGGTGCTGTCGTCGGTGCGCTCGGCGATGTCCATGTCGGTGTGCCAGGTGCCCTCGACGTTGGCGGCGTACTCGGTTTTGGTGATCTTCAGACCGCAGTGCACGCCGGACATGGCCCCGCTGTCACACACCAGTCCTCCGACGTTGTTGTGCCCGGCGCCGAAGGTCCGCTTGGAGTAGCCCGACGCGTTGTTCCAGGCCCCGTCGTAGAAACGCCCGGACGGAGTGCCGTTGACGTTGATCACGGCCACGTCGAGAGCGGTGTCCGCATCGGAGACCGAGCCGATGACGGCCCCTGCGCCGGTCTTGTAGGTGCCGGAGGTGCCGCAGTGCGCGGCGGTGAGCAGGACGGCGGTCTTGCCGCGCCAGGCACCGAACCCGCTGCTGCAGAACGCGTTGGCGGGGGAGGTGAGTTCGGCACCGGCGCTCCAGGGGTTGGCGTCGCTGTGGCGGGTGGCCGTGGCAGTGGGAGCGGCGGCCGGGGCAGCGTCGACGGGGACACCTGCGAGCTCGGCAGCGCGGGCGGCGACCTGCTCGCGCGCGCGAACACCGTCCCGACGTGCAGTGCCCGGGGTGTAGCCGACAACCAGCCCGGTCCCGTCTGCCGTAGGCCCGGCCGAGTTCCACACCGCGCCCGCGTCGCCGCGCACCGCGGCCGCCACGAGCCGGTCCCGCGCCTCGCGAAGCTGCCGCAGGGTGTAGGGCGCCCGCCGGACCGTGGCCGTGACCCCCGGCGGGGTGTGCGCCAGCAGGTCGGTGACGCGCTCGGGCACGTCCCCGTGCCAGTACAACGTCAGCCGGCCCTCCTGCGGGTCGACAACGTGCCCGGCGTAGCCCGGGACCTGCGCGCGCCGGTGCTCGGGCACCCCGAGGGCGGCGTCGGCAAGCCGGTCGAGCACCACCTGACGCCAGAGCACCTCAGGGGCCACGACGCCGACTGTGCGGTGGGTGCCGAGCGCGGGCGGCGCCGTCGCCGCTCGGGCCGGCACCGCGGTGAGAAGGGCGAGCAGGGCCCCGACAACGGCCGTCCTGCTGGTTCGCATCCGCCCAGTAGCCCACAACATGGGTCAGCGGCACCAGTTGCTGGGCCCCGTGTCACCCGCACGAGCGACCCGGTCCGCCCACGATAGACGGTGTGTGGAAGCAGCAGGGGCCGGGCGGGCCTCGGCTACCGGCTGCCGGTCGAAGCGGGGGGCGAGACAGTGTCGGTGGTGTCCGGCTCCGGGGTGACCGTGGCGTAGGTCGGTGCCGGAGCGGTCAGTCGCGGACCCGCGACATGCCAACTGGTCACACGACAAGTGCCTGTCGAGCGCGCTCGGACAGGGCGGCTGCGCCCGGTACCCCACGTGCCTGGTAGCGCCGCGTCATGCTACCCATGGCCTGGACGGACTCGGTGTTCCGCTTCGAGGTGATGCCGTCCATCAGGCTCAACGCCTGCCCCCAGGTCGAGACTGCCCGTTCATCTGGCCGCGGCTGTCGAGCGTTCCTGCCAGCTCGTCCAGCGTCAGAGCATGGATACGCCGGAACTTCTCCGGGGCTCGGCCGGCAAGAACAGCACGGCGGTGCTTCTCCGCGTTCTGGTGGTCGCCGAGTTCGGAGAGCGTCTTGCCAGTGTGAGAGCTGACGGGGGCGCCGGCCGGCCCGGCAGTGGCGGTACGGTCTTCCCGCCAGGCCCGCTGGGCGGCTACCTCAAGTGTGTGGGCAACGAGAAGGGGCTGGTGCCGGCCTGCGCCTGGGCCGACCAGAGCGGGACCACCATCGGGAGCGTTGCGGACTGCCGCAGCGGTGCCGGCACGGACGACCTGGCGTCTCTCGCCGAGCGCACCAGGGCCGTGCGCGAGGCGATGACGCATCAGCAGAAGTAGCGCGTGCGCGTGGGCCATTTTCACGAATCCTCATCACTGTGCCGCCCCACCTCCGGCAGTGGGGGAGGTGGGGCGGCGGTGAGAGTGCGATCAGAGCCAGTCGAGCCCGAGCGCGGCGGCCTGGTCATCGGACCTGTTCCACCGGGTACCCCTGGGCCAGAGCGGCCTTGCGGAAGGCGGCGAGCCGATCGGCGGGGACGGCGAAATGGCGCTCCCCCAGCCGGGTCACGAGGGTACGCAGGCGCCGGTCTCCGGCCAGGAGAGCGGCGACGGCACCGTCCGCGCATTCGATCAGGTGGACCGGGCCGGTGTCGCGGACCTGGCCGAGGCGGCGAGCGGCGTCGGCCAGGAGCGTCGTGACGGTCTGCGGCAGCGGATGCCGGCTTGCCGACTCCAGGTAGCGACGCAGCTCGGTGAGGTCGCGTCCGGCGTCGGCGGCTTTGAGCAGGGAGCGGTGGGTGAGGCTCCAGACGTGGTCGCTGGTCTTGTCTGCGAAGGCGTCCAGAAGCAGGGCGTCGCCGGGGGCCAGTCCGTCGAGGGCGGCGATGTCGTGGTTCGGCAGGACGGTGATCCGGCGGGCCGGGGTTGCCGGTTGGGGCTTGGGGCTGGGGGTGTAGGTGGCCGCCTCGCCGGTGGCGTAGGCGCCGAGCGGGTTGAGGCGCAGGGCGAGCAGGCCGTCGTAGCGGCTGAGTTGGTCGAGGTAGTCGCCACCCCAGTTGTGCTGGTAGTCGGTGCGGGCTCCGGTGGGCGGGACGTAGTCGATGTCGATCAGGCCGAGGACGGCCGCGTACTCGAAGAGCACGGCGAGTGTGTAGCGTCCTTGGAGCAGTGACCAGTCGTGGTGGCCGTCGTAGCCGAGGCTTCCGTACTGGGGGTCTTCCAGGTACAGCTTCCACAGGGCGCGTTCGGTTCGGGTGATGACGGGGTCCTGGCCGGCTCGGCGCATCCGGGCGAACAGGTCGTCCATGGCGATCCACTGGCCGGTTGTGCGGGCGGCGAGTGCCTGGCCGACGAGCTCGCGGCGCGGTCGGACGGCGGTGAGCACGTTCGCGGCGCGCTGGCCCTTGATCTCCTCGATCCGGGAGAACTCGTCCAGCAGGGTGTTCTTCAGCCAGCGGTGCCACAGGGGGGCGATGGTCTCGTGCGCGGGCTTGGCGAGTGCGGTCCGGCCGCGCGGGGTGAGCGTGAGCCTGCCGGAGGCGAGGGTCGCCAGGCCACCGGCCTGGAGGAGTAGCGGCCAGGCGAAGGCGGCGATGGCCTCGTGCTCGTAGAAGTCGCCGCCGTCGAGGACCCCGCCGATCGCGGCGACGGCGGCCGCGCTCGGCCTGCGGGTCTTCTCGCTGCAGCGCAGCTTGCCCGTCGCGCACAGCTGGAGCACCGCGGCCAGGTTGGCCTGCGCCTCGTGCTCGGTGACACGGATCCGGCGCTCTTTCTCCTGCCGGTCCTCGAGCTGGTGGTCGATGCTCACAGCTGTCCCATCGCCACGGTGTAGTGGAAGCCGCCCGGGCCGCAGGACTGCTCCAGGGTGCGGACGATGTGCCGGGCGTCGTCGTACGGGCCGGAGGCGTAGAAGGGCTTCCCCTCGCGGCCGAAGACGATCGCGGGCTCATCGCCTCGCACAGGCCCGAGGTAAGGGGCGGTATCCGCGAAGCCCGGTGCGGGCGTGAAACCGAGGGAACGCGCGTACGCGACCGCACCGTGGACGATCGTGCGGGCCTGGTCGAGCTCGATGCTCAACGGCGGCTGGTCGAAGGCCGAGTAGTACCGGCGCAGGTACGAAAGGAGTGAGCCGGCTCCGATGACCTCCGGCCCGACGGTGTTCTTGACGCCCAGGCAGTAGACGTCGACCAGGAACCCGCACACCGTCAACCTGCTGGCGCGCTCCTGACGGGCCACCAGCACCTGGGCGAACCCGCTGGTCTCCGTGTCGTCGGCGGCGTGGGGGTACCCCCGCCCGGAGGCTGGGGGAGGGTCGGCCTCCGCCCACGCGGGCACGGCGGCCAGCCCCAGGCCGGCGCTCCAGCCCGCGTTCACCCAGCACCCGACCACCGGCCGATCGGCCGGGGCCGCCCCTGCCGTCCGGCACTCGGCCACCTGCCGCAGCAACGCACTCGCCTGCGCAGGGCGCAGGCCCAGCGCCCTCGCGATCTGCTTCGGCCCGCTCCCCGCCGCCCGCAGCTCCAAGACCCTGGCCAGGACGTCATCGCTCTCCATCACCCGGGCATTGTCCACCAGCCCCGGACACCGGAGACACCCGCCCATGACCGTTCGACCCCAACGGCTGGAGCATGCCCCGAACGGCCGCCGTCGACGTGGCAGTGCCGCTATTCTGGGGCGTTCCAGGGCCAGCTTCCGCCACGATCGGGCCCACCCGACCGCTCACCTCAACCCGACTACGTCATCTCTGCAACTCGCAGCCTCCCCGCAACCGCCACTGCCGCCCCGCCGCCGTGGTCGCCGTCGCCGAACGCAACTGCCGGGCCACGAGCACTGCCCGAACATCCGCGGATCCCCGTGCCCGCCCATGCGCCGGCTGTTCCGTCCGGCGGTGGTCACGGGCGGGCCACCGGGCGATAGCCGTTCCCGGCGAGCCAGGCCCGCGCCCGGCCGCGATGCCGCTCCTCGGCGAACAGGCGGAACCGGCGCAGCTCGTCCTCACGGCGCGCCAGGACATCCTTGAAGCGCCGGAACGTCCCACGGCCCGCAATCGCGATCTCCAGGCGATCCGCGAAATCGGCGTCACCGACCGTCGCGATGAACAGCTCCATCCCTGATCTTCGGAGGGTACCCCCGGCTTCAGTCGGGGAGGGAATCCGATCCTGGGACCGGCGGCGCGGAGCGCTCGTGGTGCCTTCTGTCAGCGGCGACCGCTAGCGTGCGGCGCAGCCAGGACGGGTGACCAGGGAGGGTTTTGCGTGGGTGGCAGTGGATGGGCGGAAACCGGGCCCTACCAGGAGGATCTGGGAGCGGCATTCCGTCGGGCTCAGGCGCAGGAGCTGGCGAAGGACGATCACGGTTTTCCGGGGCAGAGCATCAGTGAGCTGTGGAGGGACGAGGACTGGCAGGAGTACATCCTGACGGGAGGCACCGGTACCGTGCTCGACTTCTACGCACTGATCGACGCCGAGGGCGGCGACGACGTCGCCATGATGCGCCCACTGACCGGGAGCGAAGTCCGGAGCTGGGCTCCCAACGGCCGGCCCACGCGCGAACAGTGGGAGGCCGCGCTACCGCAACTCCTGAACCCTGTCGGCCGAGGAATCGGCCGGTGCACGGTGCTGTACCAAGATGGCGAACCAGCCGAGATCGCCTACTGGGGCTGTACCGCGGACTAGATTCAGCACCGGTCAAACTTCCCTGAGACGGGTCAGTGGGCTACCGGCCGGGTGCGGTGCCCTTGACCTCGGCGACCAGGCGGGCATGGACGGTGGCGGCCGCTTCCTGGGTGGCCGGATACGGGTCCTTCAGCTGGGGAGCGATCAGTTCGGCGGCCGCGGTGAGGACCGGCACCGGCACCGGCCCGGTGGTCTCCCCGGCGCCACTGCCGCTGCCGCCGTCCGGACGTCCACCGACCCCGACGCTGCGGTCCGCGCCGCGAGGACGCCGACTCCCGTCCGCCTGCGGCCTGGCCCTGGTCCACCACCTCACGGGTCAGAACAGCTAGAGCTCGTTCCGGCCTTGGTGCAGGGGTTGCGCCGTCCCCGGGTCTGCCGCGGCGGCTTGGAAGCCGAGCGCCGCGCCGCGCTGACCGACCCGTGTCGTGGCCTCGTATGACTGCCTTTGGACGCGGTGTGCCTCCGGCATCCGGATCGCGGCGAATCCGGCCAGCGCGGTCGGGATGGGCAGGTCGGGCAGTGTGAGGAGCTCCGTGAGTGCTGCGGCGTCCTGCAGGCCCACCCCTGCGCCCTGGCCGAGTCGGGGGCTCATGGCGTGTGCGGCGTCGCCGATGAGCGTGACCCGGCCGCTGGTCCATCGGTCGGCCAGTACCTGGTGGATGTTGGCGTAGTAGCTGGGGGGTTCGGTGCGCATGGCCTGGATGAGGCTGCGCAGCGGTCCACGCAGGCCGCGGTAGCGTTCGGCGAGGTCGGCGGGCGTGTGATCCCGATGGTTGTCGGGTCTGCCGGGCAGGAACACCGTGGCGTTCAGCGTCCGGCCGCCGTCCATGATGAAGTAGCCCAGGGACCCGTCGCTTGTCATCGCGGTGACGTCGAGGCCGTCGGTGTTGGGGACCTGGAAGCGCAGGACGGCGCTGCCGGCGTAACTGGCGTCCGGACCGCCCAGGACGGTGCGTCGCGTCCAGGAGTTGATGCCGTCGGCGGCGACGACCGCGTCGAACTCGCCGCTGCTGCCGTCGCTGAACTCCACTTCCACCTGCGCGCCGCGCTCGGCGATCGCGACCGGCGAGGTGCCGGTGCGGACCTGGTCGCGGACCGGCTCGTAGAGCCAGAGTTGGAGCGCGGAGCGGGCCGTGATCCGGCCGCCCACCGTGGTGGTGGCGACCGGGACGGACCTGTCCGGATCGAACATGACGACGCGGCTGAGCGGGTCCGAGGGGAGTTCTCCCGGGTCGAGGCCCAGTTGGCGAAGGGCGTCGAGATGCCGCTCGGACAGCACGATCGCCCAGCCCGCCTCCGCTATGACGGGCGTCCGCTCGACGACGGTGACGTCGACGTCGCGGGCCCTGCGAAGCCCGTTGGCCAGGGCGAGTCCGGTGAGTCCGGCACCGATGATCAGGATGCGGCGGGTCACGCGATCGCCATTCCGCCGTCGACCGCGATCACCTGGCCGGTCACCCACGCTGAGGCGGGGTCGGCGAGTGCGACGATCCAGCGGGCGACCTCGTCGGCCGTGCCGCGACGCCTGAGCGGCAGCGCGGCTGCCTCCTGCGCCTTGACGGCTTCAACCGCCTCGGGCGGCAGCATCGTCGAGAGGATCGGGGTGTCGGTGGGGCCCGGGGAGACCGCGTTGACCCGGATGCCCTGCTCGGCCAGCCCGGCGGCCCACGAGCGGGTCAGATAGTCGATGGCGGCCTTGGACGCGCCGTAGAAGGCGCCCTGGGCGTTGGGGCGCTGCGCGACCGCGCTGCTGACGTTCACGATGCTGCCGCCCGAGGCGGACAGGTGCTTCACTGCCGCGCTCGCCAGATAGGACGGTCCGAAGACGTTGATGGCGAACAGGTTGCCGAGAGCCTCGGCATCGAGGTCGAGGATGTGCACGGGGCTGATCACGCCGGCGTTGTTGACCAGCGCGTCCAACCTGCCGTGGGCGTGCGCGGCGTGGTCGACCAGCCGGCCGGCCTGCGCTTGATCGGAGATGTCCGCGATGCGGTAGTCGATGGCCGGGTGGGCTGCGGCGAGCTCGGCGAGCGGCGCCTCTCGGCGGCCCGCCACGATCACCCTCCAGCCTGCGTCGGCGAACTGGAGGGCCGCCGCGCGGCCGATTCCGGTGCCGCCGCCGGTGACCAGGGCAACACGCTCCGGGCTGTGGGTCGTCATGCTCGGCTCCTTGAGCGAAAGCGAATGATCTTTCGTTTTAGTTCTACTCCCGGTCGGGGTGCGCGTCAAGACGAAAGATCGTTCTATATTGGGGGCATGCCTCAGGTCACGCCGGAGTACCTCGCCGAGCGACGCTCGTCCATCCTCGCGGCCGCGCGCCGCCGCTTCGCCACCCACGGCTTCCACACCACCTCGATGCCTGACATCTGCGCCGAGGCGGGAATGTCGGCCGGCGGGGTCTACCGTTACTTCGACGGCAAGGACGCGCTCATCAGGGAGCTGGCCGAAACCGCGATGGCGCCCGTTCTCCACGCCCTCCGCGAGGCGGCCGACGCGGACCCGGTGCCGGGGCCGGCCGAGGTCATCGACCTGATCCACCGCACACTGCTGACAGATGGCGCTTCGACGTCCACCGCGCCGCTCATGCTTCAGGTGTGGGCCGAGGTGGTCCACAATCCCGGTCTGCGGGAGTCCCAACGCCGCCACACCGCCGAGCTCCTCGACGTCCTGAGCATCTTCGCCCGCCGGTGGGCGGACCTCGACGAAGAGTCGGCGAGGGCCGCGGCACGCGCTCTGATCGCGATGAGCGTGGGGACGTTCGTGATGCAGAACGTCATCGAGGTGGACGGCGAGCCGACTTCCGCCTCGACCCTGCTCAAGTCACTCAAAGGAATCGCTCTCCAGTGAGTCTTCCGTCGACTACCCGGTAACCCCTGCCACCTGCTAGACCCGGCCTCCCAGCACTCCCCCCTGCCGGTCCTACGCCCAGGACCGTCCGTGGGCACGCGTCCGGTACCGCGCAGGACGTCCAGGAGACCATGGTCTGAAGCGTCCTGCGCGACATCCACCCGATGATCGAGACCGGGCCGCTGGACCAGGCGGCTGAGGCCTGCCGGAAGATGCTCTCCGGCATCGCGTGCTTCCGGATGGTGCTGACCGCCGGCTGACCTCGCGCCTCCGCCCGCGCTGGACCGCGCGCTCCCGCTGCGCGGCCGGTGGTGACGGCCGTCACCCGCTCGTGTGGCGGGGCAGGTGAGGGGCTTGTTCGAGGAAGGTGTCGAGCACGCCGTCGGCGATTTTGACGGGGCCTTGGGGGCGGGTGGCGCCTGGCAGGGTGTGCTGGCGGGCGGCTTGTCCGGCGTGGTCGCGGGAGAGGGAGAAGAGCTGCTCGGCGCGGGCCGTGTCACCGTCGAGGCGGGCCAGCAGGGCGTCGCTGGTGTCGGTCAGGGCTTGTCCCCACAGGGCGAGGGCGTCCAGCCAGGGTTTCGCCTCGGCTGCCAGGCCTGCATCGGGCACATGGGCGCGGATCTGCTGAGGGGCGGCGGCCATGGAGCGGGCGTAGCGGCCCAGTTCCTGTGCGGCGTGCTGTTGGCGGCCGGCCTTCCAGTCGGCCTGGAAGCGGTTGATGCGGGCCTGCAGTTCGGGGGCTTGGGGCTGCCAGGGGGTGCCGTCCCAGCTGGGGGCGAGGTGCTGGGTGTCGAAGAAGAGGGCCAGGGCGTCGGTGGTGGAGGGATCGCCTGCCGCGAGGTAGCGGGTAGCGGCCCGGAGGCTGGCCTCGGGGGTGTAGGCGCGGGTGTTCCAGGCGTAGTCGGCGCCGGTGAACAGGACCGGCTTGCTGGCCGAGGCCTGGTTCATGGGGTTGAGGACGATGCCGGTGAGGTGTTCGTCCAGGGCGGGGGCGCGGCGTGCGTAGGGGGCGAGCAGCAGGCGTCCGGCCGCGTGGTCGTAGTCGTTGGTGGGGTAGTTGTCCCACAGGGCCACTTCGCGGCCCCACACGTCCGTGGCGTCGTCGGCCTGCTGGGCGGTGACGCTGGTGGGCACGACGTCCGCGCCGGTCCACATCATCGCGATCCGGCTGTCCAGTGTGCGGCGCAGTGTCTTCTTGTACGGAGTGTCCTTCAGGTCGCTGTACTGGGTGGGGACCATCTGCAGCGGTCGCACGTCGGGGTGCTGGTCCACGAAGTCGTGCTGGACGCGGTTGAGGAGTTCGCTCTGGGCTGCCGCCATGGCCTGTTCGTTCAGCGGTCCCCAGCGGGCCAGGTCCGCGGCGCAGCTCCACACCGGCAGCGGGTGGATGTCGTCGAAGGCCATCACGAAGTCGCGTATCCCCAGCTGGTACAGGGACCGCAGTTTGCCGGTGACGGCGGTGCGGTCGGCGGCCGAGCTGTAGCACATCGACTTGCCGGGCGAGAGAGCGTAGGTGAAGTCCACGTGGTTCTCGCGGGCGGCCCGGGCGAGTTCGGCCAGCTGTGCGGCCTGGGCGGCGGGGTAGTCCTCGCGCCACCGGTCGCGCTCATAGGGGTCGTCCTTGGGCGCGTACAGATACGTGTTGAGCTTCATCCGGCCGTAGAAGGCCAGTTGGTCCAGCCGCTGGGCCTGCGTCCAGGGAGTGCCGTAGAAGCCCTCGACCACGCCACGCTGGGGGATGGAGGGGTAGTCCACTACCGTCGCTCCGCTGAGGGTCCTGCCACGGATCAGCTGGGTGAAGGTCTGCGCCGCATAGTAGACGCCGGCCGTGTCCTGCCCGGCCAGCACCATGCCGCTGCGGCCGTCCACCGCGCCGGAGGTGATCTGGTAGCCCTCGGTGGGAAGGCCGCCAGGACCGAACGCTCCGCTGCGAGCCAGCAGTTCCCTGACGCGCGGAGCGTCGCGCCGGCCCAGAACCAGCGTCAACTCGGCTTGCCGGGAAGGTTGTTCATCGACACGGGCGGTGCGCACCTCGGCCCCTGCCGCACGCAGCGCCTGGGTGACCACCTTCACCGCCTGGTCGTCGGCCCCGTCGTCATGGAGCACATCGACCTGGCGGGGAACGGGCAGGTCCGCACCGGTGCGGCGGATCTCGTGCGGCGTGGGCGACACCTCGGGCAGGTCGGGCCCGTCGACCGGGCCGGCAGTGATCGACGGGGCCGGTGCCGTGGGCCTGGCGGACGGCGGGCCCGGGTCCCGGGGTGCGCATGCGGCGGCGGTACCCAAGGCCATCGCCACCGCCGTCGCGGTGGCGGCCCGCTTGACCCGCCTCACCGGCCGCTCCCGTGCGCGCGGTCGGTGCCTGCCTTCAGCAGGGACCAGGCGGCGACCACCAGCACCAGGAACCAGCTGCTGGGAACGAGCAGGAAGAGCGAGGTGATCACGGAGGAGACGGGGTCACCGAGCGGAAGAACCAGCCAGTACGCGGCGGCGCTGGTGACCACCAGGCCGAGGGTGCACAGCGGCCATACGAGCACCCCTGCGATCTTCGACGTCCTCGTCCATCCCGGGACGAGCAGCCACACGGCCGCCCCGATCAGCCAGCCCACGACGGGCAGGAGGTAACCACCGAAGACCACCAGCAGGACAGCGACCACCTGGCGCCGGCTCCACCGCGGGAACGGCTGCTGCCGGCTCCCCCCGGATGACGCCTGGTCGGCGGCGGACGGCGGGAGGGACACGAGGGGATGTGTCACGGGCACTCCTTCTGCATCGGGCTGCGGCAGCCTCCCCCGGGCTCACCCTGGGAAAGAGGCATCTGTTCAGTTTGTGACGAAATAGGGCGGTCGGCCGGTTCCCTCCGGATACAGCGGCCCGGCACGGGCAAGCGTCCTACGCGGTCACGCGCATCGGACGGGGGAGCGCAGACCCGCCGATGCCGCCCCCTTGATGCCCAGTGGGCCGACCTGCGCTTCCACGCGGCGGCCGCGGCCCGGCCCTGCGCGCGGCGGTCTCGTATTCTCGTGCCGCCGGAGAGGAATTCGGCGAGCGGGAAGGGAAGCTGACGGTGTTCGGACGAAGCAGGCGCGACGAGCCCTTCGAGGCGCTGCACTGGGACGAGATCACCCAGTTCACGGTGGGCAGGGCGTTGCGGAACACGTTCCGCACGCCGAAGCGGGGCGAGGGCGCGCACGCGGTCCGGTTCATGAGGACGCGCGGGGGCGACGAGTACATGGTCCCTGGCGTCTACATCGTCCCCGTGGAGCCGGCCGGACCGCTTGCGAAGGGCGGTTTCCGGCTCTTCGAGGACGAG
Organism: Kitasatospora sp. NPDC093102; assembly: GCF_040683915.1. NCBI lineage: Bacteria > Bacillati > Actinomycetota > Actinomycetes > Kitasatosporales > Streptomycetaceae > Kitasatospora > Kitasatospora sp. NPDC093102. The sequence continues at coordinate 13,756 of NZ_JBFBFA010000054.1, forward strand.
GCCGGGCGGCAACTGCTGTGCACGGTGCTGCCGGACGGTTCCGACCGCTACCGGGTGACGGACGCTGCCGGCCGGGAGCTCGGCTCCGTCCGTCGCACACCGGTCACGAAGCGGCTCTCCCAGCAGGGCCTGTGGATGGAACAGCTCGGGCACCCGGTCATCGTGGCCCCACGGGCCTGGGCTCGGGGAGGGCCGGGAGCGTCCCTGGGGCGTGGGGCGGGCCACGTCCTCGACGGGATCGTCGACTCCCTGCTGTCCTTCGGGTCCGACGAAGCGACGGGTTCCGGGGGGAGCCTCAAGCCGGTGGTCTGGGCAACGGGCGTGGGCGCGGGGGAGGGGGCGGACGGGACGGGGGAAGCGGTGCTGACCTTCCCGCGCCGCTCGGACGGCACGCGCTGGTACTTCGTCAAGCGGGACGGCTGGCTGGACAAGCGCCTCGCCTTCGCGCTGGCAGTGCTGCGCGAGACCGACACCATCGGCGCCGACCGCCGTTGAACCGCGCCCGCCTCCGGGCGTGCCCGGCGCGGCCGAACCCTTGCCGTCGGGTTCGGCCGCCCGGACTGCCTGCACGGCCCGGACGGCCTGGACCGAATGTCGGGCGGTGAGGCCTGCCTCCGACGGCAACACCGCTGCCCGGCACAAGACGTGGCGGCTGGAGGGCGTGGCTGGGCTGGACGCGGCCGCTTCGGTGCTCGGGATGGTCCGCTCGGAGATGGGCGGCACTGCTCGGGGCGCCGGCCGCATGGGCGCGCCGCACGCGAAGGCGGTCAACGAGGCCGTGCTCTCCTTCGTCCTCGGCGGTACCGCGCCCGGGGCCGTGGGTGGGGGTGGCCCGGCCCGGCCGACGCGTCCCGTACGAGCACGGCGGAGCCGTGAGTGCGGGGGAGGCCGATCCGGTACAGGCCGGTGGAACGTCCGGGTGGCCTGTTCAGTGGCCTGGCTGGTGTTCGGGCATCAGGGCGAGGAGGCTGTCGGGGATGGTGTCGCCGAAGGTCTCTTCGAGGTGCTTGGCCGTCTCGGCGTCGGCCCGGCTCATGCGGGCGAACATGTCCTGCTCGTAGGCGTCGAGGCCGGATTCGAGACTGCAGGCATGCGGCGGAGCCCCGTAGCCAAACGGACGGGGCGTCAGCGCATGCCACCGGAAGCGAGGATGACATCCCCGGTGATCCAGCGCGCGTCGTCGGAAGCCAGAAAGGCCACCAGCGGGCCGTAGTCGTCCGGGGTGCCCGTACGGCCCAGCGGGGTACCGGCGATCGCCTGTGCTTCCTGAGCCGAGCCGGGGAATCCCATGGCCCTGGTGCCCTCGGTGTCCGACGGTCCGGGCATGATCGCGTTGACCCGGATACCGCGCGGGCCCAGCTCCTTGGCCGCCACGATGGTGAACGCGTTGACGGCGCTCTTGGACGCGACGTAGAGCGAGGCGTACGGCGGGTGGGTAAGCGTGCCGGCCGTCGAGACGTTGATGATCGATGCGGCGCCGATGTCGTCCTGCGCGGCCAGGGCCTGCGTAGTGAGGATCGTACCCAGCAGGTTCGTGGTCATCTCGCGCTGGAACTCCTCTTCGGTGATGCCCGACAGCGGCGCGAAGGCCGCGACGGCTGCGTTGTTCACGAGCACGTCGACCGGTCCGTACTCCTCGCGCGCTCGATCGAACAGATGGCGCACGTCGTTGCCGCGGGCCACGTCCGCCCGGACCGCGATCGCCCGGCCGCCCTTGGCGGTGATGCCCGCGACGACCCGTTCGGCGCCCTTCGCATCCTCCCGGTAGTTCACCACGACGGCCGCGCCGGTCCCGGCCAGCGCCTGGGCGATCCCCGCACCGAGGCCCTTTGATGCGCCCGTGACGATCGCCGTACGTGCGTTGCTGCTGATCACAGTGACTCCTCGAACGTTGGTGCTTGCGGAAGTCACCGTAGGAAAGTTAATTACTATTGGGAAGTACCTACTTTTTTGTAAGCTCATAACGTGATGGAAACTCAGCAAGTCGCGACGGCTGCCCGACTCCTGGCCCACGACACCTTCGACAACAAGTGCGCGCTCAGGCCGATCATGGACCAGACGACAAGCCGCTGGGCGACGCTGATCATCTCGGCCCTCATCGCCGGCCCGCACCGCTTCGCGCAGCTGCACCAACGAGTCGGTGGCATCAGCCAGAAGATGCTGTCGCAGAACCTCAAGGCACTGGCCCGGGCCGGGCTCGTCGACCGCCATGTCGCGCCCACCATCCCGCCCCAGGTCACCTACAACCTGACGGAACTCGGTGTCAGCCTGGCCGGGCCGCTGACCGAACTCATCCAGTGGTTCGGCCGACACGGATACGAGCTCCTCGCCGCCCAGGAGCACTACGACAGCCAGCAGGCGTCACCGCGCGCGTAGCGGGCCGCTCCCACGGGACAGCCTCTGCCACCAAGGCGGGGCCTCCGCGGCCGGGGCGTTCGCCGTCCCCTTCCTGATCCGCACCGCCCTCACCCACCCGCGCCCCGCCACCGTGCCGGCATCCTGCTCCTGGTCGGCTCCCTCGCCCGCCGCTCCCACTTCGGCGACGGCTCCCGCACCGGGCTCTTGCGCGCAAGCCTCCCCGCCGGCGCACTCGTCTTCGAGTCCAGCGGCTACGTGGGCACCTGGTCCGTCCAGGCCGCACAGCAGGCCATCGCCGCCGACGCAGACCTGCTCGTACCCCTGCCCCTGCTCGACCACCCTGCCGCAGTCGTCCGCACCGCCACCGCCTACGCCCTCTCGGCCACAGCCCTCCCCGTCCCCGACGGAATCACAGCCGCCCCGCACGCACGCTTCGAAACCGAGGACGACCCGGTGGCACGGGCGAGCCTGGTCCTGGCCATCGGCCAACTGGCCTGGGAAGACCGCGACGCCGCCACTATCGCACGCACCCGCACATGGTGGCAGGACTCCGCCCGCCCCACCGACGTCCGCATCAGCGCAGCCCTCGCCTGGCTCTGCCTCGTCGACGACCCCATCCCCACAGACCTCGACGCCCTCCTCGACACCGAGGTCACCGACGAAATCGCCAGCCTCCTCGTACCCGTCCCCTGGCTGCACGACGTCGACGACGACGGGCTGCGCACCACCCTCACCCAGATGCGCAATCCCGTAGTCCGCAGCGGCGCATACGTCACCGGACCCCCGACTACGCACGGATGAAGGTCGCAGCCGTGCTGGACCGGCTGGACGAGCCGGTGCTCGTGGTCCTGGTGCGGCTGGTGCAGGAGCCCAACCACGCGGTGGCCCGGCCCTCGCTCGCCCAGGCCACGGTGGACATCAACGGGCGTCCGCTGCGCGCGCACGTCGCGGCGGCCGGCATGCGCGAGGCGATTGACCTGCTCCAGAACCGCCTGTCGGCACGGATCGCCCGGTTCCGCCACCACCGCCGTCCGGCCCGTACATCGCTGGGCTGGGCGGACGGCCTGGGCCCTGAGCACCGTCCGCAGCCGCCCCCGCGCACCGGAGGAGCGTCGGCTGGTGCGGCACCGCAGCTACAGCGCGGCGCGGCTGGGCGCGCTGGAGGCGGTGTTCGAACTGGAGGCGATGGACTACGACTTCCAGCTGTTCACGGACGCCGAGAGCGGCTGCGACAGCCTGGTGCACCGGGGCGCGGCGGGCAGCGGGCCGGCCCGCTGCCCGGCCCGGTGTCGGGCCTGGTGGCCGGCCGCTTCACGGTGCCCTGCCTGACGGGCGCGCAGGCCCGGGTCCGACTGGACCTGAGCGGGTTGCCGTTCGTGTTCTACACCGATGCCGCGACCGGCCGCGGCAACGTCCTGTACCACCGCTACGACGGGCACTACGGGCTGATCACGCCCGCCGAGTAGCGGCCCCGTGCACCCGGCCCGCGTGGGGGCGGGAGGCGTGGAAACAGCTCCCGGCCCGCGTGGGGCCCGCCCGGGAGGCGAGGAGACAGCTCTCGGCGGGGGTGGGGACCGTCCGGGAGCGTGGGAGGAGGAGCTGGGGACGGTGTGGGGCCGTCCCCGGCTCCCGTCTGCTTTTCGCCTGCATTACCCGCCCACTGATGGCGAATTACCTCGACATTACGTCTGTGGCGAAGCATTTCGGCCAACTTGCTGCAGCACGGGTGACGCGTTCCCAACAAAGCTGGCACTGTACCGTCCCATCGCCGCAGAGGTCCTTGCAGCCGCACGCGCACCACCCGCTGCGGCGATCACATGAAGGCTGTCCCCCACTCGAACCACCAGCTCTACCGGGCGGCACCACCCTCGGCCGCCCGGCTGACTCCGGCCGTACCCTCACGGCCGCCGCAGAAGGAGTTCAGTGTGACTCGATCCTTCCGAAAGACCACTGCCACAGGCGCGCTGATAGCCAGCGCCGCAATGGTCGTGACTGCCCTGACGTCCGGCGTCGCCACCGCCGACGAGACCCCCGTCCAGGCCCCCGCCGAGGTCCGGGCGATCGCCGGCGCGCTGCCGGTGCAGCTGTCGCCGGAGCAGCGCGGCGAGTTGCTGGCCTCGGCGGACGCGTCGCTGGCGCAGACCGCCAGGTCGCTGGAGCTGGGCCCGCAGGAGGCGCTGGTCGTCAAGGGCGTCACCAAGGACGCCGACGGCACCCTGCACACCCGCTACGAGCGGACCTTCGACGGACTCCCGGTGCTCGGCGGCGACCTGGTCGTCCACACCGCCGCGGACGGCTCCACCAAGGGCGTCACCAAGGCCACCCAAGCGGACATCGCCGTCGACACCACCGCCGAGGAGAGCGCCGAGGCGGCGAAGGGTCTCGCGCTCGACAGCGCCGGCAGCGCGAAGGTCGCGGAGCCGGCGGCCGACAACGCCCGCAAGGTGGTCTGGGCCGCGTCCGGCACCCCGCGACTCGCGTGGGAGACGGTGGTCACCGGCACGCAGGAGGACGGCACGCCGTCCGAGCTGCACGTCATCACCGACGCGAACTCCGGCAAGAAGATCCTCGAGTACCAGGGCATCGAGACCGGCGTCGGCAACAGCAAGTACTCCGGCCAGGTCACGATCGGCACCACGGCGACCGGCGGCGGCTTCGCGATGACCGACACCACCCGCGGCGGCCACAGCACCTACGACCTGAACGGCACCACCTCCACCAGGAAGTTGTTCACCAACCCGACCGACACCTGGGGCGACGGCACCGTCGCCAACCGGCAGACCGCCGCCGTGGACGCCGCCTACGGCGCCCAACTCACCTGGGACTACTACAAGAACGTCCACGGCCGCAACGGCATCAAGGACGACGGCATCGGCGCGTACACCCGGGTCCACTACGGCAACAACTACGTCAACGCGTTCTGGTCCGGCAGCTGCTTCTGCATGACCTACGGCGACGGTGCGGGCAACGTCAAGCCGCTGACCTCCATCGACGTCGGTGCCCACGAGATGACCCACGGCGTCACCTCCGCCACCGCGAACCTGGTCTACAGCGGCGAGTCCGGCGGCCTGAACGAGGCCACCTCCGACATCATGGCCGCCGCCATCGAGTTCTGGGCGGGCAACTCCGAGGACCAGGGCGACTACCTCGTCGGTGAGAAGATCGACATCAGGGGCGACGGCACCCCGCTGCGTTACATGGACAAGCCCTCCAAGGACGGCCGCTCCAGGGACTACTGGTCGTCCGACCTCGGCTCCGTCGACGTGCACTACTCCTCCGGCCCGGCCAACCACTGGTTCTACCTGGCCTCCGAGGGCAGCGGCGCCAAGACCGTCAACGGCGTGGCCTACGACTCCCCGACCTCCGACGGCCTGCCGGTGACCGGCATCGGCCGGGACGCGGCCGCCAAGATCTGGTACCGGGCGCTCACCACGTACATGACCTCGACCACCAACTACGCGGGCGCCCGCACCGCCACCCTCCAGGCCGCTGCCGACCTGTACGGGCCGACCAGCGCGACCTACATGAACACCGCCAACGCCTGGGCAGCCATCAACGTCGGCCCGCGCGTCGTCGACGGCCTCCTGCTGGACCCCGTCGCCAGCCAGGTCACCGCGATCGGCGCCCCCGCCGATCTCCAGATCAAGGCCGCCAACTTCAACCCCGGCATCGTCACCTACCACGCGACCGGCCTCCCCGAGGGCCTGACGCTCCACCCGGTCACCGGCCGCGTCACCGGCATCCCGGCCCTTGCCGGCACGTACACGGTCACCGTCACCGCCAAGGCTTCCCACCACAGCAGCATCGCGACGACGTTCACCTGGAAGGTCTCCCGGGGCATCTTCGCGAACACCGCCCCCATGCCGATCCCGGACGGGGGCCCGGCGGTCTTCTCGGACGTCGTCGTCGACCGGATCCAGGGCCGGGCACCGAGCGACCTCAAGGTGGGCGTGGACATCAAGCACACCTGGCGCGGTGACCTGGCCATCGACCTGGTCGGCCCGGACGGCACCGTGTACCCGCTGAAGAAGAGCAACATCGGCGACGCGGCCGCCAACGTCATCGAGACCTACACGGTGGACGCCTCCACCCAGCTCGCCAACGGCACCTGGCGGCTCCGGGTGCAGGACATGTACCGCGGCGACTCGGGCCGCATCGACGGCTGGAAGCTCATCTTCTGACCGCGTCCGCACTGAGCACCGACCACTGAGGTGACCCGGTCGGCGAAGGCACTCACTTCGCCGGCCGGATCATCTCTTGGACGTGCGGTACGGTTCGTCGCCGGGCTCTGGACCACCGAGACCAGCAGTAGTTCGACTGTTCGGCGGCTGGTCAAGTCCCTGACGACGAGGGACGGGACCTCTGGTAGATCACTTGTGCCGAGCAAGATGATCAAGACCGAGGGGTCCTGTTGCAGGAGAAGCCTGTCATCACCCGGACGATCACGACAGCCCCGGGGTGTACGCGCCGGGGCACCTGGGCGAGCTGTCCCCTGCTGCTGTGGATGGGCCGCTACCTCGGCTTCAAACGCCTGGACCTGCTGCTGGAGGCCTTCGCCAGGCTCCGGGACATCCCGGCCGTGCGCCCGGCCCTGCTGGTCCTGGGCGGCTTCCCGGGGGAGTGGGTGGGCGAGCACCCGCGTCGATCCTCGACGGCACGAACTCGATGATGGTCAACCTTCGATGACACATGGCGGTGCCAGTCAACCTTCGACGGCAATCGGTGATGACCCGACGCAACGAAGTTAGTCGACCGGCTCGCATCGACCTGCGCGGACTGGATTGAGTGAGACGGCTGTGGGTCGGCGATTTGCCTGTGTGTGACATGGCTGTCCTTTGACGCTGAGGTATGACGGCTCAGGCACTCGCCCGCGTGACCAGCTGCCGCGCCGTTAGGATGCCGGCGATCGCGTCTGCGGCAACGGCTCGTGTGCACTCCAGGCCGGTCGCGCAGGTTCGAATGAGGGGAGCGCTGTGGCTCTGGCGGAGCGGCCTTCGCCAGCGTGGGATGTTGCCGACCTGGTGGATCAGCAACTGCTCGTCGTGCCGAATCCCCTGGCCGCGTGAAACAGTGACACGTTGTCGGGTGCAAGCGGTGCGGATCGACGAGCCGCTGCTGTGGCGCCGAATGGGCTGGGTCCGGGTGCGGATGAACGTGGCCGGGCAGGACGCGGCCGGCGGCTCGCTGCTGCTGCCGGTCGCGCCACGCGCGCAGGCGCTGGCCCTGCTGGGCCGGCTGTGGCCAGGGGGCTGGACCTGGACGCAGTCGCCCTGGCCCCGCCACCGCGGCGGGCCTGCTTCCTCGCGCCGCTCTGGGCGGCTCGGTCGGGCTTCGGGCTGGACGCGCAGGTCGTGGTCGGTCGCCGGGGACTGATCGTCCGCCGGACGATGATCATCCCTCATACGAAGCCGCAGAGTCTTGCGCTGACGCAGAACCCACTGACGCGATCGCTGGGACTGGCAAGGCTGCACCTCCGCCCCACCACTGGCCCGGTGCGCGTCTCCGCCCGCTTCCGTGACCTGGGCGAAGCTCGCACCTTCCTCCAAGCCCAAGCCAGTAGTGCTCGGCGACCAGACCGAAGTGGGCCGTGCTGTAGCGGATGCTGAGGCTGAGCTCGCCGCCTCGGCAGGGCCCGGCCGGAGTCGCCGGCACATTCGGCTGGACCCGTCCGAGGGCGTCGACGACATGGACGAACTGCTGGCCTTCCACGACTTCCCGGCCGAGCGCCGCCTCGCTGCTGCTGCCGATCGCGCTGGACCGCACGACGGTACCCGGTCGCCGGGGAGGGGGCCCGGCTTGAGGCGGTACAGCATACCGGGTATACATACTCGGTATGTCCATCCGTCACGGTCTGCTCGCCCTGCTCGACCAGGGCCTGCGCTACGGCTACCAGCTGCGCACCGAGTTCGAGGCGCGCACCGGCGCCACTTGGCGCTCAACGTCGGGCAGGTCTGCACCACGCTCGGTGGGGTGGACCTTGAGGTTGACGCCCGCGTAGGGCCTGGACTTCGGCGGCGCCGTGGCCGTGGACGCGGCTGGCGTTCTCCAGGTGGAGCACCGGCGTCTGCCGGGCCTCTTCGGTGGGGGACACGAATTCCCCCTGCGGGGCTCAGGTGCGCAGGCGGCGGCCGCGCTTGGCGGGCGTGGTGCCGTCGCGGGCGGTCTCGGCCGTGCGGTTCTGCAGTCAACGTGCGCGCCGCACACTGAACGGTTCACAGAAGCCGTTGCCATATCGAACGCGAGCACGAAGTGCACCCCGACTCGAAAGGGGAGGCCCCCAGTCGTTGCCTGCGAGCTCGTCCATCAGAACAACCATGCAATAGCACAAGGAGTTTCCCGTGACCACGACGTCCGCGCATGCCGTCCGCACCGGCCAGGCGGCTGCCCGAGCCACCGGTCTGAACAAGGTCTACGGCGAGGGTGAGACCCGAGTGGTCGCCCTGGACAACGTCAGCGTGGTGTTCCCGCAGGGCGAGTTCACCGCGATCATGGGCCCCTCGGGTTCCGGCAAGTCCACCCTGATGCACTGCATGGCCGGCCTGGACACCGTCTCCTCCGGCTCGTCGGTGATCGGCGAGATGGAGCTGGTGGGGCTGAAGGACAAGCAGCTGACCAAGCTGCGCCGGGACAAGATCGGCTTCATCTTCCAGGCGTTCAACCTGCTGCCCACGCTGACGGCGCTGGAGAACATCACGCTGCCGATGGACATCGCCGGCCGCAAGGTCGACAAGGCCTGGCTGGACAGGGTGGTGGACACCGTCGGCCTCTCCGGCCGTCTCTCGCACCGCCCGTCCCAGCTCTCCGGCGGCCAGCAGCAGCGCGTGGCGTGCGCCCGCGCGCTGGCCGGCAAGCCGGACATCATCTTCGCCGACGAGCCCACCGGTAACCTCGACTCCCGCTCCGGCGCGGAGATCCTCTCCTTCCTGCACGACTCCGTGCGCGAGCTGGGCCAGACCGTGGTGATGGTCACCCACGACCCGGTCGCCGCCTCCTACGCGGACCGCGTGGTCTTCCTCGCCGACGGCCGGATCGTCGACGAGCTGACCGCTCCGACCGCCGACGGCGTCCTGGACCGGATGCGCCGCTTCGACGCCAAGGGCCGGACGAGCTGACGCCTCGCCAGCAGCCGCCCCCCGAACTCCCAGGACGCAACCCATGTATCGCACCGCACTGCGCAATGTGCTGGCCCACAAGGGTCGCCTGTTGATGACGGCACTCGCCATCCTGCTCGGCACCGCTTTCGTCTCCGGCACCCTGGTCCTCTCCGACACGCTCGGCCAGGCCATGAAGAACAGCTTCGCCAAGAGCTACACCGACGTCTCCGTGCTGGTCACCGACCGCACCGTCGGCATCCGGACGGGTCCCGGGAACCTCGAGGACGAGAAGAACACCGAGAAGCTGACCGACGCCATCGTCCAGCAGACAGCCGCCCTGCCCGGCGCGGCGAAGTCACGCGGTGTGGTCTCCGGCTTCATCGGCGTGTCGGACAAGAAGGGCAACCTGATCGGCGAGGTCTGGAGCGCGATGGGCGGCAACTACGTGCCCGACGCCTCCGGCAAGGACAGCCGCTACCCGCTGGTGGAGGGCAAGGCCCCGTCCGGCCCCAAGGAGGTCGCACTCGACAAGGCAACCGCCGACAAGGGCGGCTACCACGTCGGTGACACCGTCCGGATCGCACGCAACGGCCCGGCCCTGGAGGTCAAGCTGGCCGGCATCGTCACCACCGACGACCCGCAGATCACCTCCGGCGGCACGCTCACCCTGTTGGACACCGCCAGTGCGCAGAAGATACTGCTGACGCCCGGCCAGTACAGCTCCGTCTCGGTGCTGGCCAAGTCCGGTACCACCGAGTCCGCCCTGCTCGACCAGGTGAGCAACGTCCTTCCCAAGACCGGCGACTTCCGCACCAACACCGGTCAGCAGCTGATCGACGAACAGGCCGAGGTCATCGCCAAGGGCACGGACAAGATGAAGACCATGCTGCTGGTCTTCGCGATTATTTCGCTGTTCGTCAGCATCTTCATCATCGCCAACACCTTCACCATGCTGGTCGCCCAGCGCACCAAGGAACTGGCCCTGCTCCGCGCGATCGGCGCCAGCCGCTCGCAGGTCACCCGCTCGGTGCTGGTCGAGGCACTGGCCCTCGGCGTCACCGCCTCGGCGGCCGGTCTGCTCGCCGGTATCGGCATCGGCGCCGGGATGCAGTCCCTGATCCACGCCACCAGCCCTGGAATACCCACCGGCCCACTGCTGATCGCGCCGACCACGATCGTGGTGACCCTGGTGGTCGGTGTCCTGGTCACCGTCCTCTCCGCCGTCCTCCCCGCCCTGCGCGCCTCCCGGATCGCCCCGGTGACCGCGATGAGCAGCGGCGACCAGCCGGCCACCCAGAAGAGCCTGGTGATCCGCAACGTCGTCGGCTCGGCGTTCACCATCGGTGGCCTGGGCCTGGTCGTGACGGGCGCGGCCACCAGGAGCAGCTCCGGCCAGGTGCCGGTGGGTGCCGGTGTCGGGCTGGCGCTGATCGGGATCTTCGTCCTGCTGCCGCTGCTGTCCCGTCCGGTGATCGCCCTGGTCGGCCCGCTGCTGGCCAAGCTGGCCGGCACCCCTGGCAAGCTGGCCCGCCGCAACGCGGTGCGCAACCCGCGCCGCACCGCCGCCACGGCCGCCGCGCTCACCATCGGCCTGGCCCTGGTCACCGGCCTGAGCGTGCTCGGCTCCTCGGTCTCCGACATGGTGGACAAGGCCGTCACCAGCTCCATGAAGGCCGACTACGACGTCACCCTGGCCACCGGCGACCTGACCCCGGAGCTGGCCGCCGCCATCGCCAAGGCCCCCGGTGTCGCGGCCTCCAGCCCCATCAACCGGGCCTTCTGGGAGCTCGGCGGCGCCTTGCACTCGGTCCGCGGCTTCGACGCGGCCGGCTTCGAGCAGCTGGTCCAGCCGAAGATGACCAGCGGCTCCGCCGCGGCGCTGAAGCAGGGCCAGATCCTGGTCGACTCCAACATGGCCAAGAAGGAGAACCTGTCGGTCGGCTCCATCGTGAAGGTGGACTACCGTACCGGGGGCGGGGGCGCCGCCAGCGAGGGCACCGTGACGGTCGGTGGCGTGTACGAGGGCAACACGATGATCTCCGAGGTCGTCATGGCCGGCGCCGAGATCGCCAAGCACGAGCCCCAGGCCTACCTCAGCGAGGTCCTGGTCAAGGGCACCGACGGCCCGAGCGCCGCCCTCAAGCAGTCCATCAAGGACGCCACCGGCAACAACCCCGTGGTCGAGGTCAAGACCAAGCAGGACATGCGCGACGAGTTCAGCAAGATGATCACCTTCGCGCTGAACATGATGTACGGCCTGCTGGGCATGGCCGTGGTGATCGCGGTCATCGGCGTGATCAACACGCTGGCGATGTCGGTCTTCGAGCGCAAGCGCGAGATCGGCATGCTGCGGGCGATCGGTCTGGACCGCCGCGGCATCAAGCGGATGGTCCGGCTGGAGTCGGTGGTGATCTCGCTCTTCGGCGCGGCGATCGGCGTCGCACTCGGCACCTTCGCCGCCTGGGCGGTCAACCGCACGCTGATCTCCACCCTGCCGACCCTCACCACCGTGGTCCCCTACGGCCAGTTGCTGCTCTTCCTGGCCCTGGCCGGCCTGGTCGGCCTGGTCGCTGCCCTGTGGCCCGCCCGCCAGGCGTCCAAACTGAACATCCTGGTCAGCATCAAGACCGATTGACAGCCGAGACCACCGGAAAGGCTCCGGCTCCGACGGCCGTCTTGCCGCTCTGCCTGTGCGCGGACAGCGCACAGGCAGAGCGGCAGCAGCGCCGTGCCGGCAAAGCTCAGCCGGCCGGAGGCCTGGAAATGCGGGCAGCCGACAACATCGGGTGAGACGAACCCACCGATCTGCTTCTGTCGGCGGCGGTTGAACCGTGACCCACTTTGGACGGTTGAGTTCTGACTCTCGCGTCGTCGGTGGTTTTGTTCAGTCGTTGTCGGTGGTGGCGGGGACGCGGCCGAGTTCGCGGCCTCGCATGCGGTAGGACTCGCCCTTGAGCGAGTGGACCTCGGCGTGGTGGACGAGCCGGTCGATCATCGCGGCGGCGACGGTCTCGTCGCCGAAGGTCTCTCCCCAGCGTCCGAAGGGCTTGTTCGAGGTGACGATCACGCTCGCGCGTTCGTATCTGTTCGAGATCAGCTGGAAGAACAGGTTCGCGGCCTCGGCCTCAAACGGGATATACCCCACCTCATCGATCACGATCAGCGGGTAGCGGCCGAGCTTGACCAGTTCGTCCTGGAGCCGGCCGGCGTGGTGGGCGGCGGCCAGGCGGTCGACCCACTGGGCGGCGGTGGCGAACGCGACCCGGTGGCCGGGCCCGGATCGCCAGCCCGGTCGCGATGTGTGTCTTGCCCGTGCCCGGCGGCCCCAGGAAAATCGCGTTCTCCTTCGCGGCGATGAAGTCCAGTGTTCCCAGGTGAGCGAGCTGCTGGCGCGTCATTCCGCGCAGATGGGCGAGGTCGAGTTCCTCGATGGTCTTGATCGCGGGGAAGCGGGCGGCGCGGATGCGGCCCTCGCCGCCGTGACTGTCGCGGGCGGCGACTTCGCGCTGCAGGCAGGCGACGAGGTATTCGAGGTGGCTCCAGGACTCGACCTGCGCGCGTTCGGCGAGCCGCTCGGCGGCGTCCAGCAGCGCGGGTGCCTTCATCGCGCGGGCGAGGAAGGCCAGGTCGGCGATGGTCTGCCGGGTGGTGCGGGCGGCGGGAACGCCTGCTTTCGCCGTGTCGGTGGCGGTGTTCGGGGGTTGGGGAGCGGTGCGGGCCATCATGTGTCCTCCTTCCCGGCGCCGCCCTCGATGAGGGTGAACATACGGTCATAGGTGCCCAGTTCGCGTTGCTCGACCTCGATGCCAAGACTGTCCGGGGCCAGCATCGCGGCCCGGGCAGTGGCCGCGCGGGCGGCCTGCTGATGGATCACCTCGCCGCGCATGAGGTCCGCTGCGGCGGCGTGGTCGGGATCGGTCAGGCTCTGGTGCCTGGCCCAGCAGCGCGGATGGCGGGCCACGGTCTCGTCGCCGCAGATGACGGTGATCTCCTCGTTGTCGGCGTGGACCATCACCGTCCGGCCGATCGCGCGAGGGTGGACGGAGTAGTCGTTGGTGTCGACGCGGATGTAGTGGTCGCGGCCGATACGGACGCGAAGCGGCCACCAGTGCGGCGGGGCGACCGGCGGGATGGTGAGCATCGCGGTGCGGTCCACCTCCCACCGGTCCGTGGGGCGGGCGTCGATCGAGCGGTGATGCCGCCGGTTGGCGATCTGCAGCCAGGCCGTGAGCTGGCGGTTGAAGTCGTCCGGGCCGGTGAAGGTGCGGCCGGGCACGAAGCTGGTTTCCAGGTAGCCGTTGGCCCGCTCGACCAGGCCCTTCGTTTCCGGGTCACGGGGCCGGCAGAGGTGCACCCGGGTGGCGAGCAGGCCGGCGAACGCGGCGAACTCGCTGGTCAGCCTGCCCTTGCCGACACCGGTTTCGTTGTCCCAGACCAGCGTCTTGGGGACGGCTCCCCAATTGGAGAGCAGGCGCCAGTGTCCGTCGATGAGATCACCGGTGGTCCGCGAGGGCAGCATCCGGGCGGTGATCACTCGCGAGTAGCCGGAGACGATCACGAGCACCGGTGGGCGGCCCGACTGGCCGTAGCCGAGCGGGATGTCGACCGGTGGGAACCACAGGTCGCACTGGGCGAGCTCACCGGGCTGGTAGACGGTCCGCGAGACCGGGTCGACCGGCAGGTAGGCGGGACGCAGTTCGCGCACGCGCTCCTTGAGGATGGTCATCCCGCGCTCCCAGCCGATGCGCTCGGCGATCACGGTGGCGGGCATCGTCGGGGTCTGCTTGAGCAGCTCGCGGATCGCGGGTTCCACGGCGTCCACCGCCGAGCCCTTCAGCGGCCGCTGGTAGACCGGCGGCCGGTCGGTCGACAGGGCCCGTTTCACCGTGTTCTTCGAGATACCCAGGTGCCGGGCGATCCCCCGGATCGGCATGTGCTCGGCCCGGTGCAGCCGACGGATCTCAGCCCAGTCCTCCACGGAAATCACCCTCTCCTCCTGACCCTCAATGAAGATCAGGATGATCAGACGATCGCGAGGTGGGTCACCGTTGATCCGCCGTTCAGCGGTCAGTTTTCACCCGTCACCGAGAGCTTCCCGGCGACAACATCAAGTGAGACCGGCCGCCAGGCCGGTCTCACCGCTGATTACACCTGTCCAGCTCACAGGACTGCCCACCGGCAATGATCAATTGAGACGGGACACCAGCCAGGTACACCGGGGTCGCCTGCGGCATGAGCTCGGATACACAGCCCATCGCACCCGACCCTTGCTGTCTGCTGCCCGTGCCTTGCTGCCCGGCAGTCTCACACACCCCTGGGTGTCGGGGCAGATGAGCCGACGACCGTCAGCATGTCGCGGCGCCGGGCCACCCACATCGACACCGACGCGCTGCTCCCCAGCCCGTTCACTGCGGACGGCTCCCCGCCGACGGGCCCAGCCTGGTACTCCACGGTGAAACTGCTTGGGCGGCGCCTTTGCCCGGGGCTTGAAGGGGCTGGTGGGCAGGGGCTGCGACCTGCTGAAGATTTCGTCATTTCGGCCAGTACGCGCCTGGAAGCGCGGGTGCGGGACTTTCCAGCGCATACGAGTTCGAGTCGGGCCGGAATACCGCACACATCGTCCAGTGCGTCCTCGCGAATGGCGACGGTGGGCAGTGTGCACCGTCTTCGTGGGGCTGTCACCGTGAGGGCGGGCACTCCGTGCCGCAGGAATCCCTGGGAGGTGTCGGCCCCGACGGGGTGCGGCCAGATACTCAAGCGGCTTGCTCTCCAGGTGTGTTCACGGTCCTCTCGGCTCGGAATCGGCAGCCTCGGGGAAGGCTCCCGCAGAACCGGGGGTGAAAAATCCCGCCGCGGCGGGCCGTGGCCTGCTACAGTCGCCCTAGTTGCAGTAGTGGTTCCCATGAACTTTGTGTGCGCCTGCTGATGTATTGCAGGCGCATTTTTTGTTCCCCGGCTCTTCCCCGGTGGGCGCTCCATGCGGTGACTCGAAGCCCGCGCTGTGCGTGCTTCGGACAGTCCCTTGAAGGAGAGATTTTTAATGGCTAATGGCACTGTGAAGTGGTTCAACTCGGAGAAGGGCTTCGGCTTCATCGAGCAGGAGGGTGGCGGCCCCGACGTCTTCGCCCACTACTCGAACATCAACGCCAACGGCTTCCGCGAGCTGCTTGAGGGCCAGAAGGTCGAGTTCGACGTCACGCAGGGCCAGAAGGGCCCGCAGGCCGAGAACATTCGCCCGCTGTAGTTCTTCTGCCACGGCACCCGCCTAGCAGCGAGGGGCCCGCACCGCGCACATGCCCGGTGCGGGCCCCTCGGCCATCGCGCCACGGCGCATCCCCCGGCCGTTCAGGCCCCTGGCTCCGCCACCGGCGGCCATCCCCATGCGAGACGCACAGCGCCGCGTCCGGATCGGCGCCCCGCCGTGACAGCTCACGGTTCGAGGTTCTTCGCTCCCGCCCTCCGCGGCGAGCGCCGACCGTAGGTGACGCGCCGCACGGTTCCACCGTCCACGCTCCGCTCGTCACACTTCCGGCCCGTTCCCTTGCGGTCTCCGCCCGGCGCCCCGCGCCACGGGGCCTTCCTCGCGACGTGCCGCCCCGAGGAAGGTTTTCCGCATGGCCCCCTCCAGTCGCTCCTCGTACCACAACGCCGACTTCCGCTCCGGTGGCGGCCGCTCCTACGGCGACCGGCCCGCCGGAGGCCGGCGCTCCTCCGGCCGGAGGGCCCCTCGGGGCCCCTTCGCGCAGGGCGAGTTCGCGGCGCCGGTGAGCACGACCCCGGCACTGCCGGCCGTCGAGTCCTTCGACGAGCTGGACATGCCGAAGGCGCTGCTGTCGGTGCTGACCCGCCAGGGCGTCACCGCGCCGTTCCCGATCCAGGCCGCAACGCTGCCGAACTCGTTGGCCGGCCGTGACGTCCTCGGACGAGGCCGGACCGGCTCCGGCAAGACCATCGCGTTCGGCCTCGCCGTGCTGGCCCGCACCGTCGGGCAGAGGGCCGAGCCGCGTTACCCGCTGGCTGTCGTGCTGGTTCCCACCCGCGAGCTCGCGCAGCAGGTCACCGAGGCACTCACCCCCTACGCCCGCGCCGTACGCCTGCGGATGGCGACCGTGGTGGGTGGGACGTCGATCAGCCGCCAGGCATGGATGCTGAACCGTGGGGCGGAGGTCGTGGTGGCCACCCCGGGCCGGCTCAAGGACCTGATCCAGCGCGGCGACTGCCGGCTGGACCGGGTCGGCGTCACGGTGCTCGACGAGGCCGACCAGATGGCCGACATGGGCTTCCTGCCGCAGGTCACCGAGCTCCTTGAGCAGGTCGCCGAAGGCGGCCAGACGATGCTGTTCTCCGCCACCCTGGACCGCAACGTCGACCGCCTGGTGCGGCGCTTCCTCAAGGACCCGGTCACACACTCGGTGGACCCGTCCGCGGGAGCGGTCAGCACCATGGAGCACCATGTGCTGCACGTGCAGAAC
The DNA here is from genome assembly GCF_040683915.1 of Kitasatospora sp. NPDC093102. NCBI lineage: Bacteria > Bacillati > Actinomycetota > Actinomycetes > Kitasatosporales > Streptomycetaceae > Kitasatospora > Kitasatospora sp. NPDC093102. The sequence goes on from NZ_JBFBFA010000054.1 coordinate 30,680, forward strand.
TTCGACAAGAACGCCACGATCGCCCACATCGCGTCCCGTGATGGCAGGGTGATCATGTTCATCGACACCAAGCACGGCGCGGACCGCCTGGTGGAGGACCTGCTCGCGAACGGGGTGAAGGCCGCGGCCCTGCACGGCGGCAAGTCCCAGCCTGAGCGCACCCGCACCCTGGAGCAGTTTCGCACCGGCGAGGTGACCGCGTTGATCGCGACCAACGTCGCCGCCCGGGGCATCCACGTCGACGGGCTCGACCTCGTTGTCAACGTGGACCCGCCGGGCGACCACAAGGACTACCTGCACCGGGGCGGGCGCACGGCCCGGGCTGGCGAGTCCGGCACCGTCGTCACCCTCGTCCTGCCCAACCAGCGCCGCGCGATGGCCCGCATGATGACCACGGCCGCCATCACCCCCGTCACCACCAGGGTCCTCGCCGGCAGCGAGGACCTGGCCCGTATCACCGGCGCCCGCGTGCCCACCGGCATTCCCACCGTGATCGCCGACCCCGCCGTCGAGCGGACGCGCCGCAGCCCGTCGACGAGTCGCGGCCGCCGCGGCCGCCCCGCTTATGCCGCCGGCGACACCCGGGCCGCCTCCGGCCGCGACGACCAGGGCTCCGCTGGCCGCCGCCGGACGCCCCGGCGCGCCGCTCCCGCCGCGTAGTACCGCCGGGCCCGCTCGTCGCCGAGGATCTTCTCCGCGTGGCCTCGCTGGGACAAGAGGAGCCGGTCGGTGCACTCCTCCCGCACGGAGCGTATGAATCGTTCCGCGTGCGGGTTGCAGTTGGGGCTGCGGGGCGGAATCCTGGCGACAGAGATGCCCTCGCCGGCGAAGACGGCGTCGAAGGCCGCGGTGAACTTCGCGTCACGGTCCCGGATCAGGTGGGTGAAGTCGGCAGCGCGGTCGCCGAGTTGCCAGAGCAGTTGGCGAGCCTGCTGGGTGGCTCAGGCGGCGGTGTGCGCCAGATGCGCGATCGGGCCGTGAGCGTGGGCGAAGCGGGGTTCACCCGTTCATGGACCCGGTGTCCGGAGCTCGGCCGGGCAGGTTGGATGATGGGCATGGCCGTGAGTATCGCTACTGACACTGTCCGGGCCGCTGCGTCTGTGAAGGCGTACCGCAGCGGCGAGAAGCTGTTGACCGCCGGCTCTGTGCGCAACCTGGAGCCCGGCTTCGGCGGAGCCAACGCCGATGTCGTGGACGGCACCCGGACCTGGCAGGTCTGGGTCGGCGTCGTGGGCCGCGCCCTGACGGGTGAGTGCGACTGCCCCGACAGCCGTCCCACCGTGCTGTGCCCGCATACCATCGCGGCGGCCCTGGCTGCCGTACGCGCCGGGTTCACCTGGAACGCGTTGCACGAGTCCCGTCCTGACGTGCGGACCGTGGATCCCGCGGAGCGGCGCTTCCGTACGCTTGCCAGGACTCTCGACCGTCGGGATTCCGGCGTACGTGACCGTGCTCTATCCCTTCCTGCGTCACGACCGCATCGGTGATCAGGTTCTCGGCGAACTCGGTGAACTCTTCGGTGCCCACGGTGCCTTTGACGTTGGGTTCCAGGGCTGCGGTCGCTTTCCTGGCGTGCTCTATCTCGCCCCGGTACAGGAGGATCGGCTGCGTGCGCTCACCTTGGCTGTGGCCGGCCGGTGGCCGGAAGCGCCGCCGTTTCAGGGCTGGTTCACCGACGTCGTTCCGCACCTGACAGTGGCATACAGCCAGGAGTCGAGTGTGTTCGACGAGATCGAAGCGGACATCTCAGGTCGGCTACCGGTCACGGCGCGCGTTGGTTCCATCCACCTGCTGGTGTACGACGGCACTACGTGGCACGAACGCGCAGAGTTCGCCCTGCGGGGCTGATGGGCCGCAGCCGGCCAGGCCGTCTTGAGCGGAGTGCCGCCGTAGGTCCACCGGAAGGGGCTGGCGTTCTCGTTGTGGTTGATGATGTAGCTGTCCAGCTTGTCGATGAGGTCGTCTCGGCTGGCGAAGTTGCCATGGCGCAGGACGCTGCGGCTCAGCACGGAGAAGACCAGCTTCACTTGGTTGAGCCAGGAGGCATGGGGCGGGGTGAAGTGCGCTGTTCAGCGCGGATGAGCGGCGAACCATGCCTTGGTGTGCTTGGCGGTGTGCGAGGAGCCGTTGTCCAGCACCACGTGGATGGCCGTGCCCTCGGGGATGAGTGCGTCGATCCGGTCGAGGAATGCGGTGAAGGTCGCCGCGTTGATGCGGGCGATCACCTCGGTGAGAACCTTGCCGGTGCGCACGTCGAGCGCGGCCATGGGGGAGGCGGTGCCGTGGCGGACGTACTCGAACTCCTGGCGAGCCGCCCGGCCCGGAGTGGCGGGGCGGCCGGGATGCTTGCGGGAGCAGGCGGCGATCGTGGTCTTCTCGTCGACCGACAACAGCACCGCACTCTGGGGCGGGTTACGGTGAAGATCGCAGATGTGCTCGGCGCGCTGCCAGAACTCGGGGGTGTCACGGCGGGTGGGCCAGCCGCGGACCTTGCGCGGGTTCATTGGATGGGCGCGATACCTGTCGTCAAACGATGGTTTGACGACAGGCGTGGGTGTTGATGCGGGCAGCTCTCGCGGCGTCGTCAGGCTTGCACGGTGGGCCGGACGACGATCTCGCTGACGTCGACGCCGTCGGGCTGCTCGATCGCGTAGCCGATGGCGGAGGCGATGGCTGAGGGCGGCATGGCGATCTCGTCGCGCTGTCGGGTCATCGCGGCCGCGACCTCGGGGCTTGCCCCCTTGCCGATGCCTTCGGTGTTGGTGAAGCCGGGTGAGACAAGGGTGACTCGCAGGTCGGGTCCCGATTCCTGGCGCAGGCCCTCGGTGAGCACCTTCACTGCCGTCTTGGTGGCCGCGTAGACGGCCTGGGGGGTTTTGACGACGTAGGCCGCGGTGGAGCCGACGTTGATGAACTGGCCGGAGCGCTGTCGGCGGAAGACGGGAAGGGCTGCTCCGATGCCGTTGAGCAGGCCGGTGATGTGGGTGGAGACCATGGCGTCCCAGTCGTCCTGGCGCAGGTCGTCGAACGGGGAGACGGCCATCGTGCCTGCGTTGGAGATGAGGACGTCGAGCCGGCCGAACTGGTCGAGGGCCGTGTCCGTCAGGCGCTGGAGGTCTTCGCGGCGTGTGACGTCGACGATGACGCCGGTGGCGGTTCCGCCCTTCGCCGTGATGGCGTCCACGACAGCGCTCAGTCGGTCCTCGCGCCGGGCTCCGAGTACGAGCCGGGCACCCTTTTCGGCGAGGTGGGTCGCGGTTGCTTCGCCGATGCCGCTGCTGGCACCTGTGATCGCAATGACCTTGCCCTGGATTCTCGACATGATCAGGTTCCTTCCGAGGGGCGTGCGCCGGTCAGCGCGTTGGCCTACAGTTGAAGTGGGGGTGCCCCCACTTATTCAGAGACTAAGTGGGGGCGACCCCGTTTAGCAATTCGAGACGCCTCTGAGAAGGGATGACGAGACTGATGGCCAACGAAGCGCACCGTCCGTTGCGCGCTGACGCACGGCGCAACAGGGAGAAGATCCTCACGGCTGCTGCGCGCGTGTTCACGACGGAGGGGTTGGACGCGCAGATGGAACGCATCGCCAAGGAAGCGGGCGTGGGCAGCGCGACCCTGTACCGCAACTTCCCCACCCGGGAAACCCTGGTCGAGGCGGTCTACCGCAACGAGGTGGCCCACCTGTGCGACGCCGTCCCCGCTCTGCTCGCGCAGAAGTCGCCTGACGAGGCCCTGCGCGCGTGGACACGCCTGTTCCTGGACTACGTCACCGCCAAGTACGGCATGATCGACGCCCTGCGCGCCATCGCCGCGACGGGAAGCAATCCTTTTGGTCACAGCCGGGAAATGATCCAGGCCGCCATCACCTCACTCATGGATGCTTGCACGGCCGCCGGGGCGATCCGCACTGATATCCAGCCCACCGACATCGGCGCAGCCCTGGAAGGCATCGCCCTCACCTCGGCGGGTGCTGAACACCGACAGCAAGCGGAGCGCCTGCTCGACCTCACCCTGGACGGCCTCACGGTCCGCCCGTGAGGACACGTGCGTGGGTCCGCTCCACCACCGCAGGGCCTCGGGTGGTCATTCCTCGCTCTCGTCGTCATCGTGGAGAGCGCCGGCGCCCGGGTCGCGCAGCGGGCGTAGGTCGCCGTCGACGGGGTGGAGGCGCGGAAGCTGCAGCGGCCGAGCACGTTGAGGTTCGCGTGCTTGAGCGGAGAGACGCGGGCGACGTCCTCGTCCAGGACGTCGTGCCCACGCACCTCGGCCGGCAGTGCCCGCAACTCCTCGACGGCGGCGTCCAGGTAGCGGGTGGTCCACAGCACCGCGGCGTTGAGGACCAGGCCGAGCGCGCCGGGCTGGTCCTCCTGCCCGGTCCGGTACGCCTGCGTGATCTGTCCGCGCCTGCCGTGGCAAATGTCCCGGGCGAGCTTGTGGCGGGACTTCCGGACGGTGAGCTGACGGTTCATCTGGCGCCGGTCGGCGTCGTCCGCCGGATCGACCACCCGCAGCAGGTGCAGGGTCTTGGCGATTCGCCCGTACTCGGCGAACGCGGTGCCCAACGGGGTGGGACGGCCCTCGCGGCCGAACATCCGCAGCAGGTCGTAGGCACGGACCTGTCCGGTCACCAGGAGCCGGCCACTCGCAGCATGTCCGGCCAGTGCGTGACCACCTTGCCCAGGTTGACTCGGTTGCGGGCCAGCGGCTCCAGCGGCCCGTAGTCGCCGGTGGACACCCCGGGCAGTTCGGCCCGCCAGAACCACTGGTCGGCCAGGTCGCGGAAGCGGGGCGAGAAGTTGTAGTCCAGCATCGAGAACAGCCCGAACACCATGTCGAGTAGGAGGCGTTGTCGGTGGCCACCATCTCCGGGCGAGCGCCGGCGTCCAGGTTCAGCAGGGTATCCAGGATGTGCAGGGAATCGCGCGGGGTGCCCGGCACCACCATCTGCCCGATGCCAGCAATCTGGTCATTTACAGTATTTACTGACTTCGGCTCGTCAGGGTGAACCTTCGCGAAGGCCCTGATGGGTCTGGAGCGGCGGCTGTATCCGGTGGTGTGTGAGATATGCGGATGGGGGCGGGCTGACCGCCGCGGGACGTGAGCGCCGGGAAGTGGTGCGGATCCAGGCGGCCGAGATGTTCGAGCGGGGAGTCAAGCCGCCGGAAGTCGCGCGACGACTGCGGGTGAGCCCGAAGTCGGCCTACCAGTGGCACCAGCTGTGGCGGGAGGGCAGGGTCGAGGCACTGGCCTCCCGCGGCCCGAGCGGATCCCGGTGCCGTCTGTCCCCGCGCTGCCTGGAGAAACTGGCCGCGTACCTGGAGCACGGCCCGGCCGCCCATGGCTGGGTGGAGGACCAGGTGTGGACCGCTGCGAGGGTGGCCACGCTGATCGGCCGGAAGTTCCACGTCTCCTACAGCGTCTCGGGTGCCACGAGGCTGATGCACCGGCTCGGTTTCAGCCCGCAGGTCCCCGCGCGGCGGGTCGCCGAGGGCGACGAGCAGGCCGTTACCACGTGGAAGGAGGCGATCTGGGAGGAGGTAAAAGAACGCGGGCGGCCTGCGGGGGCTACATCTGCTTCGAGGACGAGGCAGGCTTCACCCGCCGTCCGCCCAAAGGACGCACCTGGGGCCGACGGGGCCGCACCCCGGTTGTGACGGTCAGCGGCCGGCGCTCGGGACGCCTGTCGGTGGCCGGGCTGATCGCCATGCGGCCCGGCTCCCGCACCCGGCTGTGAGGCTATGTGGCAGTTGGCGGCCAGCTGCCCCGACGAGATTCTGACCGTGACGCTCGCCCGCTGATCCCGGGTATCTCCGACGCGCAGCGGGCGCGGGCCGGCGGTCGGGCGGGGAGGGTTGTGTGCGAAGCGGCGTCGGCGGTGTTCGGCCTGGCGGCGGGGCGGGAGGTGGCGGTGGTCAGGCGCCGCAGGGCGTGTTGTTGATCCTCGGCGAGTGGGTGGTGTCGTTGAGCTGGTACGAGCGCAGGTTGCTGATGGAGCCTTTGTCGTTTCCCACGCACGGTGTAGTCGTCCTTCCGGCAGACGCGTGCGGTGCGGCTGCTGTTGTTGATCACCGAGCTTCCCGCTCCTCGGATGGAGTCCGGCAGGTGCCGGACGCTTCCGTTGGCGGCGCTCCGGACGTCGCGCTGGTCAGTGCGAGGACGCGCTTGCGGGCGGCACTGATGAAGGACACCCGGCGGGCGCTGGATCTGGAGCAGGCCGCCTTGGAGATACAGAATGACCGGGGCGAGCTCATGACACTCCCTTCACGCCGGCAGTGCTCCGGTGGGGTGACCGTGTTCTCTGCCACATGCAGTGAGGGCGAGGACGCCACATCCCGCTGTCCTGGTGTGCGCTCCCAGCGATCCGGGATCGACGGAGAGCCGGGCGGCAATGTCGGTGGCGTCGCAGGTGTCGGGGATCTGGAGTTCTTCCTTCACCTGGAGGTACCGGGCGCGGAACGCTTCGGAATCGGAGGAGCTCACACCGTCGAACGCATCATCGGGGAATCCGTCCTGGTGCGGCAGAAGGTAGCCGGATTCGGCCGGGTGCCCGGGGCTGTCGTCACCATCCTCCTCTGCGTTGTAGGCGTCGTAGTGGCGCACGACCTCTCCCTCCTCAGCGATGCACCAGGCGGTCCAGTCGTCGCCGCAGCTCATCCCGTACCACTGGGCCGAGCCGAACCGGCGGCTGAGACCAGCGCACCGCTCCCGCGCCGTCTGGTCAAGGGCCCGTTCCCGGTCGTCCGCGTCGTTGATGCGGTGGGTGTCCTGTGAGGAGTCGCCGAAGACCAGGGTCCAGCCGTCCAGGGCGGGGCTGACGAAGACGCGCGCGCAGGATTCGTGGGGTTGGGTCCGGTTCCAGTTGTGGTGGTCGTGGTTCCAGGCCGCAGCGCCGGTTCGAAGCGTGACCGGCTGGGGGACTGCGAGGTCGAAGGCCTCCAGCACCGCGTCCTGGTCGCTGGTCGGCACCGCGTACCAGGATCCGCACAGGTGCATGCCCTCTGGGACCTCGGTCAGCAGCTTGATCCTGGTCAGCCGCTCCCAGGCGTCCCGGTCCCGGGAGTCGAGGGCCGCGGGCCCGCCGATGGCTGCGAGGGCCTCCAGTGCACCGGCCCGGACCCTGGGCCCCGGGGCCGGCCGGCGGCGCACCCGTTGCAGGCCGGGGACGGCCTCGGGGCCGATCGCTTGAAAGGTCCAGACCGCTCGCTGCCGGACCTCACGCTCGGGGTCTCCCAGCCGCGGGATCAGCTTGTCAACGAACTTTGCCGCCGCCTTGCCCTGGGTCTGGAAGGCGAAGAGCGCGTTGCTCCGGACTTCAGGGTGCGAATGCTCCAGCAGCGGAACGTAGACCGCGTGATCAGCCACCTTCAGCCGGCCCAGCGCCCACCCAATCCTCCTGGCGACCTCGGGCGAGTCCGCCGCTACAGCCGCCTGTACCAGTGGCAGGAGCGCGGGCTCGCCGATCCGGCACAGAACGTCCGCCGAGGCGGCCCAGTCGGCCGGTGACCGTTCGTCGCAGAGGAGCTCCAGCACCGCCGCGACCACCCCTTCTCCCTGTTCCACGAGCGCGTCGCGGAACAATCGGGTGTCGTTCCATGCGCCGGAGAGTTTCTCGGTCAGCAGTCGCTTGTCCACGGCGGGCACCGTAGCCAGAGGTAGTGACACCCGCCGTGGAAGCGCGACCAATGTCGCTGGTCCCCTCCGATTTGACGGTTTTGCTCGTGTCCACACCTGGGGGTGTACGGCAGCCGCCAAGCGAGCTGCCGCCAATCGTCGTCAGCGAGCTGTTCGGCGTCTCTGCCAGCAACGCTCACACCTGGGCCGGCTTCGCTCAGGACAGCTGGGCAGACTACCTCGCGGCTTGTCAGCCTGACGTGGAGTGAGCGACGCCGTTCGCGCCTTTCGCCACGAAAGCGTGGGCGGCTTCGACGATCTCACTCTTGATCTGCTCCAACGGAATGTCCCAGTTCTCGTTCCAGTCCTCGCCATTGATAGCCCCGTTAACGAGCTCCTGGAGCTCCTCTGGGTATCCCAGTTCCATCGCGACGCGCCACCAGATGAGGTCCGCGCCAGTCAGAGGATCGAGTTTCCCGCCCACAATCAGGCGGGCCCACCATCGGGCCATCGCCCAGAGTGCCTGATCACGGTCGGTGGGCAGGTCAGGAACAAGATCGAGCTCTTCAAGCACCTTGGCGAACAGATCGGGAGCCTCTGGTTCCTCAGCACGTCCGAGGCCGGCGAGCAGTGGCAGTGATGGCGAGTCCACTCCACTGAGGAGAGCGTCAAGGCCGGCGGCGATCAGGCGATCCGATCCGGCGTGGTGGCCAGACGCGCGTTCGATCGCCAGCCAGCGCAAGCTGTCCAGCGCGTCACCGGGGTCAGTCATGGTCACCTTCCTTTCACCTGCAGCATGCCGCATCTGCTGTCGACAGTGCCAAGGAATTCGGCGCCAGCGACTGCGACCACCCAGGAATAGTGCAGGGTTCGAACACTGCCGCTTCACCAGTCGAGCTCCAGGCCTACGAGGTCGCGGTGATCCGCGAGAAGCTCACCGAGATCCGCCGGTTCATCACCGGCGTCGTCGCCCGGCACACCGTCCTGCAGCCCAAGGGCCGCTGGATCAGACACCTGAATACCCAGCTCAGCTCGGTGGAGTCCGCGCTCGACGTGATCGCCGACTACATTCACGCCCGACCGAACCCGGGCCCAGCCGCCGGAGGCGGCCGGGCCCTCCGACTGACTGTCTCGAAACCCCAGGGGGAGCTCATGACGCGCCGCCGCTGCTATCCCTCGGACTCCTTCGACGACGAATGGGCGCTGATCGAGCTCGATGTCGGCGAGGTCGACGGCCTGGACTCCGTCCTCGTCGACGAACGCGAAGCGTCCGTCACCCTGAGGTTCTCCGCGTTCGCCGTCCCGGCAGGCGCCGCGGAGCTGTGGCGGGAGCGTGGCCACAACGCGGTCGAGTTCGTGCTGGTCTACACCGGTGTGACGGACTTCGCGGTGGACGCCTGGTCGGGCCGGCCGACGACCCGTGCCACGCTCACGGGCCGGAGGGTCGTGCTCTCCGGGCGGGGCAAGCACGTGTCCTTCGCGGCGGCCGAGATCCGCGCCGAGCCGCCCGTCGGACAGCTCCGGAGCCGGAGCGAGTGACGTAGGCCGAGGGGGATGCCCCTCGGCCCTCTGCGCGCGACGCGCCCGGCCATGCCGGTCAGTGCCAGTTGCTGATCCTGACGTCGTGCGGCGCGGGCTCACCCCTGCCGGTCTCCAGCACGGCCTTGAGGCTCATCAGGAACGTGGCCCACTTGGTGCTGCAGTGGTACATGAACTCCACCGGCTCCCGCCAACCCTCGTGCCGGAAAAGCACGATGGTGAAGTCGTCCTCCTGCTCGAGGTTGAAACGGACCCGGGTGCCGATCCACTCCTCGGGGCCGTCGATCACCTCCCAGAGCACCCGCCGGCCGGGCTCGGTCTCCAGGACCTTCATGTCGAAGCCGCCGGGCGGGCCGCAGCGGAACCGGAGCACGGCGCCGACGCCGGCGTCGCCCTCCGTGTCCTCGGTCCATCAGCTCGCCAGTCCGTCGACCGTGGTCAGGGCCGTGTGGACGGCGTCCGGGGACGCCGTGACTCCGATCCGGTGCAGGATGTCCGCCATCGCGGTACCTCTTCTCTCGTATGGGCGCCCGTTCCCGGGCGCGTTCGCTCCTCCGTGCGTGCCTGCGGGCTCAGCTCCTCCGGTTGTTCTCCCGGCTGTTCTCCTGGCCGCGCTGGATGGCCTCAGGGATCCGCTTGATGCGGTGCAGCCGGGCGTCATCGCGTGGTACAACGGTGAACGAGTCCACTCCGCCCTCGGGTACCTCCCCCAAGCTGCGGTGTTGCACCGGGAAGCGCAGCCGCGTCGTGGACTTCGTCCTCTGCCTGTCCGCCGTGATCGCCGCACTGCGTATGCTCATCCGCCGTGCGGCCCCGCGTTACCGCTGGGATGGCCGCCCCACCACCAAGTGCCTGGAGTAACGCCTACGGACGGGCGCCCTTGACTGTGGGCTGCGTCTTCTGGTTGTAGATCTCCTTGCCGTCCGCGTTGTAGGCATGGACGTAGGGGGCCGGG
>NZ_JBFBFA010000055.1:0-40146 GCF_040683915.1 Kitasatospora sp. NPDC093102
CCGGGGGGGGGCCGGGCGGTGGGCCCCCGGGGGGGGGGGGGCCGGTCCCCCCCCCGCCCCCGCCGGGGGGGGGGTGGTGGCCGCGGGGGGGCCACGACAGGCCGGGTCAGGCCCAGGCGAGGTGCTCGCGGTTGTGGGCGAGCAGCCGGTCCGTGAGCTGGTCGGCGAGCTCGATCTGGCCGACCAGCGGGTGGGCGAGCAGGGCGTCGAAGACCCGGTCGCGGCCGCCGCGCAGGGCGGCGTCGAGGGCGAGGTGCTCGTACGAGGTGACGGCGGCGATCAGGCCGGCGTACAGCGGCTCGACGGGCCGCTGCGGCAGCGGGCGCACGCCCCGCGCGTCCACCTCGGCCGGCACCTCGATGACGGCGTCGTCCGGCAGGAAGGGCAGCACGCCGTCGTTGCGGGTGTTCACCACCTGCACGGAGGTCCCGCCGCCGGTGCCGAGCAGCGCGGCGATCAGCTGGACGGCGGCCTCCGAGTAGAACGCGCCGCCGCGCCGGCCGAGCAGCTCGGGCTTGGTGTCCAGGGTCGGGTCGGCGTACAGCTCCAGCAGCTGCCGCTCGATCTCGGCCACCTGCGCGGCCCGCGAGCCCTGCTCCTTCAGCTCCGCCACCACCGCGTCGTGCTGGTAGAAGTACCGCAGGTAGTAGGACGGCACCACGCCGAGCCGCTCGATGACGGCCTGCGGCAGGTGCAGGTCCTCGGCGATCTCCTTGCCGTGCGAGGACAGCAGCTCCGGGAGCACCTCGCGCCCGGCCGCGGCGCCGGGGGCGTCCAGCAGGGTCACCCCGCGCTCCCAGGTCAGGTGGTTGAGCCCGACGTGGTCGAGCCGGACCAGCTCCGGGTCCACGCCCAGGTGCGCCGCGAACTTGCGCTGGAAGCCGATCGCGACGTTGCACAGCCCGACGGCCTTGTGGCCGGCGCTCTGCAGGGCCCGGGTGACGATGCCGACCGGGTTGGTGAAGTCCACGATCCAGGCGTCCGGGCTGGTCCGGCGCACCTGCTCGGCGATGTCCAGCACCACCGGCACGGTGCGCAGCGCCTTGGCGAGCCCGCCGGCGCCGGTGGTCTCCTGCCCGACGCAGCCGCACTCCAGCGGCCAGGTCTCGTCCTGGTTGCGTGCCGCCTGCCCGCCGACGCGCAGCTGGAGCAGCACGGCGTCGGCGCCGGCGACGCCCGCCGCCAGGTCCGTGGTGACCGTGACGAGCGCGCCGTGGCCCTGCCTGGCGAAGATCCGCCGGGCGAGGCCGCCGATCAGTTCCAGGCGTTCGGCGGCCGGGTCGATCAGCACCAGCTCGCCGATCGGCAGGGTGTCGCGCAGCCGGGCGAAGCCGTCGATCAGCTCCGGGGTGTACGTCGAACCGCCGCCGACGATTGCCAACTTGAGTGCGGACATCAGCCCTTGACCCCTGTCAGTGTCACGCCTTCGATGAAGGCCTTCTGTGCGAAGAAGAAGAGGACGATCACCGGCGCCATCACCAGCAGGGTGGCGGCCATGGTGAGGTTCCAGTTGGTGTGGTGGGCGGCCTTGAAGGACTCCAGCCCGTAACTGAGGGTCCAGGCCTCGTGGTTGTTGCTGGCGTAGATCTGCGGGCCGAAGTAGTCGTTCCAGCAGTAGAAGAACTGGAACAGGGCGACGGCGGCGATGGCCGGCTTGGCCATCGGCAGGACCACCCGCAGCAGGGTGCGCAGGTCACCGCAGCCGTCCATCCGGGCGGCCTCGATGTACTCCTTGGGGATGGTCATCAGGAACTGGCGCAGCAGGAAGATGGAGAACGCGTCGCCGAAGGCCATCGGGATGATCAGCGGCCAGAGCGAGCCGCCGAGGCCCATCTGCTTGGCCCAGAACAGGTACATCGGGATGACGGTGACCTGCGGCGGCAGCATCATCATCGCGATGACCGCCATCAGGGCCAGGTTGCGGCCGCGGAAGCGGAACTTGGCGAGCGCGTAGGCGACCGGCAGGCTGGAGACGACGGTCAGCAGGGTGCCGACGCCGGCGTACACCAGGGTGTTGCGCCACCAGGTGAGGAAGCCGGGGGTGTCCCACACCTTGCCGTAGTTGCCCCAGTTCCAGGAGGTGGGCCAGTAGTCGGTGGTGAGCGCCTGCTGGTCGTTCATCACCGAGGTGAGGAAGACGAAGACGAACGGCAGCAGGAAGAACAGCGCGGCGGCGATCGCCAGCGAGTGCACGGCCACCCAGTTGAGCAGCGCGCGGCGCCGGGCGGCCCGGGCGGCGGCGCTGCCGGTGCGGGAGGCGCCGGCCGGGGTGGGCGCCTTGCTGAGCGTGGAGCTGAGAGTCATGGGCTAGTCCTCAGGGGTCCGCTAGTCGTCGCTCGCCATGAAGCCGGACCGGCGGCGGAGCAGGATCGAGGTGACGGCCATCGAGATGGCGAACAGCACCAGGGCGACGACGCAGGCCGCGCCGTAGTTGAAGCGCTGGAAGCCGAGGTTGTAGACCATCTGCGGCAGGGTCCAGGTGGAGCCCTGCGGGAAGCCGGGCTCGAACTGCTGGCCGGAGTTGCCGGCGATGCCGCTGGCGACCTTCCCGGCGACGATCGCCTGGGTGTAGTACTGCATGGTCTGGATGACCCCGGTGACCACCGCGAACATGATGATCGGCGAGATGTTCGGCAGCGTGACGTACCGGAACCTCTGGAACGGTCCGGCGCCGTCCAGCTCGGCCGCCTCGTACTGCTCCCTGGGGACGTCCAGCAGCGAGGCCATGAAGATGACCATCAGGTCGCCGATGCCCCACATGGCGAGCAGGGTGAGCGCGGGCTTGGACCAGTTCGGGTCGGCGAACCAGCCGGGCTGCGGCAGGCCGAGTTCGCCGAGCAGGTGGTTGAGCGGGCCGGTGCCGGGGTTGAGCAGGAAGGCGAAGGCCACGGTGGCGGCCACCGGCGGGGCCAGGTACGGCAGGTAGAAGACGGTGCGGAAGAAGCCCGCACCGGTCTTGATCTTGGTGATGAGCAGCCCGATGCCGAGGCCGAAGGCCACCCGCAGGGTCACCATGACGACGACCAGCCACAGGGTGTTGCGCAGGCCCTGCCAGAAGGCCGGCAGCTGGTTGAAGACGTAGTCCCAGTTCTTCAGGCCGTTGAAGGTCGGCGAGCCGAAGCCGTTGTACTGGGTGAAGGAGAAGTAGGCGGTGGAGACCAGCGGGTAGGCGAAGAAGACGCTGAACCCGATCAGCCAGGGGGAGAGGAACGCGAGGGTGCGGGCCGCCTCCCGGCGGCGCTTCCGGCGCAGCAGGTGCTGCGTGGAGGGCGCCGCCGGGGCGGTCGGGCCGGCACCGTCCTTGCGGGTGCCGAACGCGAGTGACATGGGGAGCTCCGTGGGCCGTTCCCGTCGCCTACTTGGCCTGGGCGATGTCGGTGTCGATCTGCTTGGCGGTGGCGGCCAGGCCGGCCTGGACGTCGGTCTGCTTGCCGGACTCGATGTCGTAGCCGAGGTTCTGCAGGGAGACGAGGTAGCCGCCGCCGTTGACGCTCGCCGGGGTGGTGCTCGAGTTGGGGTTCTTGGCGACGTCCAGGAAGGTCTTGAAGTTCGGGTCGCTCACCAGCTTCGGCGAGTTGAGCGCGTCGAAGGTGCTGGGCACGTTGTGGATCGCGTTGGCGAAGCTGACCACCGAGTCGGTGTCGGTGGTCAGGTACTTGACGAACTCCCAGGACGCGGCCTGCTTCTTGCTGGTGCTGGCGATGCCGACGATGGTGCCGGTCTGGTAGCCGCGGCCGTAGGTGTCGGCCTGGTCGTCCGGGACGGGGAACGGCGCGGTGGCCCAGTCGAAGTCGGGCTTGTTCTCGGCGAGCGAGGCGGTGCGCCACTCGCCGTCGAGGGCCATCGCGACCTGGCCGGTGTGGAAGGGGTTCTTGGCGCTGAACTCCTCGCCGAAGGTGGCGCGGAACTTGTCCAGCTTGGCGTAGCCGCCGAGCTGGTCGACCATGCCCTTCTGCCAGGTGAGCATCGCGGCGACCTTCGGGTCGGTGGCGAGGTTCGACTTGCCGTCCGGGCCGAAGTAGGTGGCGCCGTACTGGCCGAGGAAGTGCTCGGTCTGGGACTCGTAGCCGTGGTACAGCGGCATGTAGCCGAGCTGCTTGTACGAGTCGCCGTCGGCGACGGTCAGCTTCTTGGCGGCGTCGGCGAACTCGCTGAAGGTCCTGGGCGGGGCGGTGATGCCGGCCGCGGCGAAGGCCTTCTTGTTGTAGTAGAGGCCGTAGGCGTCGCCGAGCAGCGGCAGCGAGCACTGGTTGCCCTGGAACTGCGTGTAGTCGAGCATCGCGGCCGGGAAGGTCTTGGCCGCGTCGATGCCGCTCTTCTGCAGCTGGGGCTTGAGGTCGACGAACGCCTTGGTCGAACAGAACATGCCGACGTTGTTGGTGGTGAAGGAGGAGACCACGTCCGGCGCGTCGTCGCCGCCGGCCCGCAGGGCCTGGTTGACCTTGTCGTCCGCGACGTTGCCCTGGGGCTTGACGTGGATGTTGGGGTGGGCCTTCTCGAAGGAGGCGATGATGTCGTTGATCGCCTTCACCTCGTTGTCCTGGCTCCAACCGTGCCAGAAGGTGATGGTGACGTCCTTGCCGCTGGCCGAGTCGTCGCTGCCGCCCGAGTCGCTGGAACCGGTGCAGGCGGAGGCGAGCAGGGCCAGGACGGCGCTGCCGGCGACGGCGGCGATGGTGCGGCGGCCTCTGCGGGAGGTGGTGGCGTGCACTTCGGGATCCTCCTGGGGGTGCGCGGGCAGGCCTCGTTGCCTCGGGTTCCCGCGTTCGGGGGTTGGGGAGAGATGGGTGCAGGGAGCGAGGTGACAGGGGGAGCGTCAGTGGGTGGAGAAGACCGCCTCGCGGGCGTCGGACAGGGCACGTTGCAGGGCGCCGAGCAGGACCGGTGAGCCGGGCAGGGCGCTGCTGCGGACCTCCGGCCGGGCGATGGAGATCCGCGCCAGTTCGTCCTCGACCAGTGCGCGCAGGCGCTCGCCGCCCGCGCTCGGCACCACGCCGGAGAGGACCACCAGCTGGGGGTCGACGACGGCGACGATCACCGCCAGCCCGACGGCGAGCCGCCCGGCCAGCTCGGCGAGGAAGGCGTCGCCGGTGCCCGGGGTGGCCAGCGCCTTGGCGACGGACTCCTGCGCGGTGGCCGCGCCGAGCCCGTGCTCACGGGCCAGGGCCCGGACGGCGGGTGCGCCGACCAGGGCCTGGAACCCACCGAACTTGCGGCGGCGGGCGTCCCACTCGACCGGCGAGTCGGGCAGCGGCATGTAGCCGACCTCCCCGGCGCCGCCGGTGAAGCCGCGGTGCAGCCGCCCGGCGATCACGATCGCCGCGCCGACCCCCGCCCCGGCCCAGAGCAGGACGAAGTCCTCGAAGCCGGCCGCCGCACCCGAGGACCGTTCGGCGAGGGCGGCCAGGTTCACGTCGTTCTCGATCGACACCGGTGCGCCGATCGCTCCGGTCAGCTCCTCGACCAGTCGCGGCGAGTGCCAGCCCGGCAGGTGCGAGGCGTAGCGCAGCTTGCCGGTGACCGGGTCGGGGGCGCCGCCGACCCCGATCGCGGCGGTGCGCAGGCCGCCCTCGGGGATTCCGGCGGCCCGCGCCGCCTCGGCCACCGCGGCGGCGACGGTCGGGACGGTGCCGGCGGCCGGGACGCCCTTGGTCGGCACGGCGTGCTCGGCGAGCGTGGTGCCGGTGATGTCGGCGACGGCGACCCGGATCTCGCTGTTGGTGACGTCCAGTCCGGCGACGTACCCGGCGGCCGGATTCACCTGGTACAGCTGGGCGTTGGGGCCGGGTCCGCCCGCCGTGGTGCCGACCGGCAGGACCAGCCCGGCCGCCTCCAGCCGGGCCAGCAGCTGGGAGGCGGTGGGCTTGGACAGCCCGGTGAGGGCGCCGATCTGGGTGCGCGAGAGCGGCCCGTTCTCCAGCAGCAGTTCGAGGGCGGCGCGGTCGTTGATGGCGCGCAGCAGGCTGGGGGTGCCGGCGAGGGGCGCCTTGGCGGTGCTCTTGGTCATGCCCGGAATCCTCCTCTTTCGGCTGGTCGGGACGGTCCGCGGGTGGTGCCGGCGCGGGGAGCGGGCGGGCTTCGGACGAACTGTTAGGAAACTTTCCAGTCGCTTGGGAAGGACCGTAAGGGCCGTGTCGACGGGGTGTCAATGGTGGGTGGAGCGGAGGATGCCGAAGCGTTACCGGACAGCGCCCGGACAGCACCCGGACAGCGCGAAGCCCCGCTCCCTGGAAACCGCCAGTGGTGGGAGCGGGGCTCACACTCGTCCGATCTTGAAAAAGAAATTTATATAAAAAAGAAAAGTAAATGCACCACCTCTCCTCGGGGGGAGGGGTGGTGCGTGGGAGGATGAGCAATTCATGCCCAGTCATGGGACTTTAATAAAGAAATTCTCTACTAATCCTGCCAGCCTCGCTCGGGCGGTGTGGCGGGCAGGATCAAAGGCAGGTCGACTACCGCTGAAAACAGGAGCGGCGGCCTCCTCGGATGGGGAGTCCGCCGCCCCAAGAGAGGTCACCGGAGAGTGGGAAGTTGAGGTCGGGGTCAAGGGTGACCTTGACCTTGCCGCAGGCCCTGTCACCCGTCGCCGCTTCGGCGCGGCCGAAGCGGCGACGGAATTTCCGGGCAGCCGCACAGGAAGTCGGCTGGGCCGACTTCCTGTGCGGAAGGCGGGAAGGTTGAAGGTTTAACACGGCTCCTTTCGCCGCCCCGCCGCGATCGTGATCGCGGCGGGGCGCGGAACGTGCTGCAGGGTGGACATGGAACGGATGGGAAGGGTGGGCCCGCGTCCAAGATTCGAGCCTGCCGCATCCCCTGCGGCCCGCTTGCGCCTGCTCCTCCGCCGACAGGCGCGCCAGCAGGCTGAAGGTCAGGCGGCTTCGGCTCGGTCCATCGCGGCGGCTCTCGGCTGTGCGAGCCACACCAGCCGCGAGGTGATCCCCGGTCGCCCGGCGAAGTGGTGCAAGGCTCGATCGGGAGACGTGAGAGTCATCCGTGCCCGCCCGTCGACGCCGATCACGTGTGTCGGCCCGTCATTGTCGACGAGCCCCCAGGCCACGACCCATCCGTCGGCGTCCGCGAGGCCATCGCCGCACACCTGCACGACGGCGAACAGCCGGGGTGCGGTGTCGAGCACGAGCTCGCACAGCTCCTGGTCGAAGGGGTCGGGAACGGTCGGTGTGAGCGTGGCCAGGCGGGGGTTTTGCGAGGGCTCAGCAGTCATGGAAGTCTCCTGCCTCAAGGCATGGTTGAGCCAACGGCCAGCACCTTCAGTAGCTGATCCGTGTCATACGGTAGCGCTAACATGGCATAGTTTCCATGAAGTCCATTGAAGACTTGCCATATCACTCCTGGCAGTGAATGAGAGGATCGCGATGGCATCGAGTGGCACTCCGACGTTGCGGCAGCAGCGACTTGGGTTTGAGCTGCGCAAACTTCGCGAGTATGCCGGGCTCAGCTCAACTGCGGCCGCAGCTCTCGTCGGTGTGAACCAGGGTCACATGAGCCGAATCGAAGCAGGCCGCTACGCGGTGAGCGCGGAGCGCGTCCGCGCGTTCGCTCGGGCGTATGCATGTACGGACCAGAGTCTGATCGATGCTCTCGCCGGTATGACGGGCAGGCGGACCCGGGGGTGGTGGGAGGAGTACCGCGACATCCTGCCGCCGACCATGCTCGATCTTGCTGAAACGGAACACCATGCCACGGCGATGCGCATCGCCTCGGTGATCCACATCCCCGGCCTGCTCCAGACCGCCGACCACGCACGTGCGCTCGCCAGCAATGTCGTACCGCCTCTGACGCCACCCGAGGTGGAGCACCGGGTGTCGTACCGAATCAAACGGCAGGCCGTCGTCTACGGCCAGCGGGCGATCCCGCTCACCGTAATCGTCCATGAGGCAGCCCTGCGGATGGGGTTCGGCGGGCCGGCCGTGGCCCGCGCGCAGCACAGGCATCTCATTGAGGCGAGCACCCGTGAGAACGTATCCGCCCTCGTGATTCCCTTCGGTGCGGGGACGTTCCCCGGCTCCGGACAGTCCATCGTCTACTGCTCCGAGGTCGTGCCCCAGCTCGACACCGTGCAGCTCGATACGTACCACGGCTCCGAGTTCCTTGACGCCCATGCGCAACTGGTGAAGTACCAGAAGGTTCTGGACCTCATGGAGGCCTGTGCCCTCAGCCCGGCGAAGTCGCGTGATCTCATTGCCCGTATCGAAAAGGAAACCTGAGAGGAAGCGCCATGTCAGATCTCAACTGGCGGAAGTCCAGCTACAGTTCCGAGTCAGCCAACTGCCTCTACCTTGCCGCGGGCCCCGACCGCAGCATCAAACTCCGCGAAAGCGATGAGCCCGACGTCGTCATCACCACAACGCCCGGCAAGCTCCGCGCCCTCCTGCGCGACATCAAGGAAGGCGAGTTCGACCACCTGACAAGGTAGTTCCTCCTTGGGCGGGCCGCCTGCGCGTACCGAGAAGCGACGAGGGAAGCATCGAGGCAGGGGCAAACAGCCGACCTTCCTGGGCCGGAACGGTGGCACCGAGCGGGCGAGCTTCCGGAGCGCCTACGACGAGGTCCTGCTGGCTGTCCGCTACCTCATGCGCGAACTCGAACTCCTGCGTGAGCACTTCTCCCCCCGCGGTGTGGAGTTGCTGGCCGACCTGCGTCACCAGACCGACCAGCTGTAGTGCCACGCTGAGCAGAACCGAACGAGGGAGGGTCCGGTGCTCCAGCACCTCATCACTCAAGACGCCGACCTGCGTATGGTCCCCAGAGACCGCGACGAGTTGGCCACCGCGGTCGGCCGACTCCACGAGGAACTGCGGGCCTTGGCCGAGGAGACCGACCCCGCGCGTACTCGGGTCCTGGCCAGATGGATCGGCATCGGCCAGATGTGCCTGGGCAACCACGAGGAGGCCCGCACGTTCCTCCGACAGTCGCTCGACCTGGCCTCAGCGATTGGCAACACCCCGGCCGTCGTCGCCACCGGGCTCAACCTCGGCGACGCGCACCGCTACGCCGGTGACGTGCAGACTGCGGACGCGCTCTACCGCAGCGCCCTGAACGCCGCGCGAAGCCGGCACCCGGAACTCCTTGACTTCGCGCTTCAGCACACCGGCAAGCACCTCATGGAGCGCGGTGACCTCGCGGATGCCCAGGCCCATCTCCAGGAAGCGCTGCGGCTGCGGATCACCAAGGGGGACGCCGAACTGGTCGAGTCCACGCAGGCAGCACTCGCCCGGGTGGAGATGCTGATCGGCCAGGCCGACGCATCGGCGGCAGGCAGCGCGGCACCGAGTCAGTGGAGCAGTCAGTAGACCTCATGGCTCCAGTCCCACACCACGGCCAAGATGCCGGCCCGGTGGGCAGAGGACTTCCCTGATCTCCGGGACGCTGTGCGCGGGCTCACCGCACACCAGCGCGTGCACCCGCGCCACGTGCGTGATCAGTCGTTTCCCGCTGAGCTGATTGCCGCTATCGCAGTGGAGGCCGAGAAAGCCGTCGCTGCCGGCGGATACCTGTACCTCGACCGCCAGCGGCGGGCCCACCCCCGTCCTCTCGCTGCCCCGCCCCCACGGTGGTGGGAGCGGGGCCTTCGTTCCCTCTGTGCGGGCCGCTTCCGCTACGGGGCCGGCTCCCCCTTCGCCGCCGGGATCGGCTCCGTCGCCCGGTAGCGCGGCGAGGCCGGGTCGGCCAGCGCGGACGGTGCGGTCTGCTCGGCGGCTGGCACCGGCGTGGGCGCGATCACCACGCCGGTCGCCCCGGCCGCCGCCGGGACCTCCTCCTTGACCTTGATCCCGGCCTGGTCGAAGGCCACCTTCAGCCGCTGGCGCAGCGCCCGGGAGACGGAGGCCGCCTTGCCCGGGGCCGTCCGGGCCTCGACCCGCACCACCACGGAGTCCGAGGCGACCGACTCCACGCCCAGGATCGACACCGGGGCCCAGATCAGCTCGTCGTACGGGGCCTCCTTGGCCATCTCCTCGGCCGTCGCCAGGATCAGCTCCTCGACCCGGACCAGGTCCTCCTTGTACCCGACCTGCACGTCCACCGAGGCGGTCGCCCAGCCCTGGCTCATGTTGGCGATCCGCTTCACCTCGCCGTTGCGGATGTACCAGATCTCACCGTTCGCGCCGCGCAGCTTGGTCACCCGCAGGCCGACCTCCAGCACGGTGCCGGTGGCCACCCCGGTGTCGATCTCGTCGCCGACGCCGTACTGGTCCTCCATGATCATGAAGACCCCGGAGAGGAAGTCGGTGACCAGGTTGCGGGCGCCGAAACCGATCGCCACACCGGCCACACCGGCGCTCGCCAGCAGCGGCGCCAGGTTCACCCCCAGCGCGGAGAGCACCATCAGCGCCGCCGTGCCCAGGATGGAGAAGGAGGCCACGCTGCGCAGCACCGAGCCGATCGCCTCCGAGCGCTGCTGGCGCCGCTCCGGGTTCACCACCCCGGTGTTGGCCAGCAGCCCGCCCAGCCGGCTCTCCTCCTGGTGCTCGGAGGTGCGCGCCATCCGTCCGATCAGCTGGGTGATGAGCTTGCGCACCACGGCCCGCAGCACCAGGGCCAGCACGATGATGAAGACGATCCGCAGCCCGGAGGCCAGCCAGCCCTGCCAGTGGGTGTCGAACCAGCTGGCGGCCTGCCGGGTGGTGTCCGACACCTCCTGCGCGCTGGTCGGGATCCGCAGGTCGAGCTCGGGCAGCTGCGCGGTGGGGCTGGGGGCCGGGGTCGGGCTGGTGAGCGTCGAGGACGCGTCGGACGGACCGGTGGCACCGGAGCTGAACACGTGCGGACCTTCCTGGCTGGCGTGCGTGGCGGGCCCGCACCGCCGAGGAGCGGCCCGCGGACCGTGAGCGTCAGCCTATCCGCCGCCGGACGCCCGCCCGGACCGGCCGGAGGGCGTACGGAAGATCCCGGACGCCCCGTCAACGCACCCGTACGCTCCCCCTGCACCCGGGCTCCTCGGCCGTTCGGGCCGTCGGGGCACTGCTCCGGACGGACGATCCGTGCCCCCGGAGGGATCCCCGGCAGGGTCACCGGGGCGGGCCGCACCGCCACCCGGGTGCAACCCGACCTTCCCCCGGGCATACCGGCTATGACAGAGACCACACCCGGAGTTCACGCCAGGTCGGTTACACAGGAGTGGTGGCGCCGTACAAAGGCGTAAGGCGACACTGGGGGAGATCGCGCACGAGTGGCGCGATCCAACCGCTCGTCCCGGCGCGAGCCACGCGCCGCAGGCGTCCAAGGAGGCATCCGTGCCGCATGTCCTGGTCCTCAACGCGTCCTACGAGCCACTCGGCGTCGTATCGATGCGCCGCGCACTCATCCTGGTCCTCAACCACAAGGCGGTCAGCCTGGAGGACTCGGAAGTCACTCTGCACAGCGCCACCAGCGCCCTTCCGGCGCCGTCCGTCGTCCGACTGACCCGCTTCGTGCGGGTCCCGTTCTGCGGGCCCGTCCCGCTCACCCGCCGGGCGCTGTTCGCCCGCGACCACGGCCGCTGCGTCTACTGCGGGGCCGCCGCCACCAGCGTCGACCACGTCATCCCGCGCAGCCGCGGTGGCCAGCACCGGTGGGACAACGTGGTGGCGGCCTGCCGCCGCTGCAACCACACCAAGGCCGACCGCCACCTCACCGAACTCGGATGGCGGATGAAGCGACCACCCGCGCCGCCCAGCGGCCTGGCCTGGCGCATCATCGGCACCGGGATCAAGGACCCGCGGTGGCGGCCCTACCTGGAGCCCTACGGCGGCGCGGACCAGCTGCGCGCCCCGCAGTGGGGCGAGCACGAGCACCGCGACCGCACCGAGCAGCCGGTCCATCCCGTCCCGCTCGGCCGGGCGCACCCCGCCCACCCAGCCCCCGTCCGCCGCGGCGAGCAGCCCGAACCGCTCTCCGCCTGACCCAGCTCCACAAGGGCCCGCCCGTCACACCGTCGGTACGCGCCTCATGGGCCGCCGAGCTCCCCGCACCGGGGAGCCGGCGGCCCGCCGCGTTCCCGGGCCCGGGCCGCTACGGCTTGGCCCCGGCCCCGCCCGCCACCGGGGGCGCCGCCGGGGTGCCCGGCGCGCCGCCGGCCGGGGGCTGCGGCGCGGCCGGCGGGGTCACGGCGTACAGCTCGACGCCCCACAGCGAGTAGCCGTACTTGGTCGCCCGCGCCACGCCCTGCACCCGGACGTACCGGACCCCGGGCGCGTCGAAGCGCACCGTCTCGTCGCCGCCCTTGCCGTTGTCCACCGTCGCCGCGTCGGTCCAGGTGTTCCCGTCCGCCGAGACCTGGACCCGGTACGAGGCGGCGTACGCGGCCTGCCAGTGCAGCACCGCCGCGCCCAGCCGGGTCGCCTGCGGCAGCTCCAGCCGCACCCAGGCGTCGTCCTTGGCCGGCGAGGACCAGCGGGTCTTCGGGTCGCCGTCGGTGACCGCCGAGGCCGGGAAGTCCGCCGTCTCGTCGCCCGAGGAGGCGGCCTTCGCGCCGACCGCCAGGTCCGGACCGCCGGTGGGCGGCACCACGTGCACCTGGAGCACCTGCCGGACGGTGGTGCCGCCGGCCACGAACTGCACCGGCACCCGGTACGTCCCGGACGGCGTCTCCGCGGTGGCGCTGACCAGCAGCGGTACGCCCACCCGGCCGCCGCGCGGCACGCTCACCGGGCCGGCCGGGGTCACGGTCAGGCCCTTGGCGGCGGCCGGCACCTCGGTGCGCAGCTCGCCGGTGGTGCCCTCGGGCCGGCCGGCCTCCACGGTGGCCCGGGTCTGGACCGGTGCGGACGCGCCGGTGACCACGTCCAGGGCCGGGTCGGAGAGGCTGAGCCGGGCCGCCGGGGCGTCCGCGTACCAGGGGATCACCTGGTTGACCACCGGCGGGTCGCCGCCGGGCCGCCAGGTCAGCCGGAACGCGTCCGCGGCCTGCCCGCCGGCCGACAGCTCGTTGTAGCCGGGCTGCACGGTGCCGATGTCGGCCCAGGTGCCGTCGGCCCGGCGCACCGCGAGGGTGGCGGTGGCGCGTACGGCCGGGTCGGTCAGCACGGTGAGCCGGTCCAGCGGACGGGCCGCGCCGAGCTCGACGACGAGCGGCTCGTCCTGCGAGGTCGGCGCCTTGGCGGCCCGGTACGCGGTGTCCGGGTTGCCGTCCAGCACGGCGGCGGCGGAGGAACCGGGCGCGGCGTCGGGACCGCCGCTGACGCTGGCCGGGGAGTCGTCCGGGGCGGTGACGGTGAACTCGCGCACCGCGACGGCGGTCTTCTGCGCGGCGGTGGCCCGCAGCCGCACCGCCCGCACCACGGTGCCCGGCGGGAGCTGGGCGCTGACCGTCTTCTGGTTCCTGACGGTGGCGAGCTGCTTCCAGCCGCCCTCGCCGGTGGAGTACTCCAGCACGCCGTCGCGGATGTAGTCGTCCATGGCGGTCCGGGCGTCCGGGCCGTTGCCCCAGCCGCCCATCAGCACCGTCACGCCGCTGACCGGGCGGCCCGCGCCCAGGTCCAGACCGACCGCGTCGCCGGGCTGCGGGGGAGCGGAGCTCCAGTAGAAGGTGTCGGCCAGGCCGTCGGTCATCAGCGCCGGCAGGTGGTCCTGCGCGGTGCCCATGGTGCTGGTCGGGGTGACCGCGCCGCCGCCCACGCCCGACCAGTTGTCGGCGGCGCGCACGGCCCGCTCCAGGAACGGGCCGAGCACCCCGGCGCCGACGGTGGCCGGGGCCCGGTCCAGCTGCTCGCGCAGCCGGTTGAGCTCGACCCGGGCCTTCCAGGCCGCCGTGCCGTTGCCGCCGCGCTGCGCCAGCAGCATGTCGAGGGCGGCCTGCCCGGCCAGCCCGTAGTCGCGCAGCGGGCCCAGCCAGGGCGCGGCCTCGCCGGCCAGCTGGCTGGTGGCCTGGGTGCCGGCCAGGGTCTGCTGGGCGGTGGCCATGGTGGCGAAGGCGTCCCGCAGCGGGGCGGCGGCCTCGGTCAGCCTGGCGAGGTCGGGGGCGGCGCCGGAGGTGGGCTCGGCGGCCGCCCAGAAGCGGTCCAGCAGCGGCGCCAGATAGCCGGACTCCTGCTTGGACAGCGGCGAGGAGGTGCTGTTCCCGGCCAGCGCGGTGACCGCGGACAGTGCCGTCCCGGCGGGCGTCGGGGCGGCGCCGGTCGGCCCGGCGAGCGAGCGCACGGCGGCCTGCCAGGACTCCTCCGGGCGGTACCCGGCCGGGTTCCAGGCGAAGTCGCCGGCCGTCGAGAGGGCTATCCGGGAGGCCACCGGCTGCTGCATCGCGCCGGTCAGCAGCGCCGCCGAGCGGGTGGCCACCTCCGGATCGCGCCCGCTGTAGGCGCCGAGGAAGAGCCGGTCCGGGGTGGCGTCGTTGACCGGGTAGTTGTCCATGGTGAGCAGCGGGTGCCCGTACAGCCCGGCGGTGTCCGAGGCCTGGGCGCCGGTGATCTTCTCCGGGATCACCCCGACCCCGCTCCAGGCCACCTGCACGCCCTCCGGCAGCGCCGCCGCCAGCGCCTTGCGGTACGGGGTGGAGCCCTGCTGGTGGTACTCGGTCGGGACGACGGACAGCGGCGCCAGGCCCGGGTTCTTCGCGATCAGCCGGTCCTGCACCTTCTTCACCAGCGCGGCCTGCGCCTTGGCGGCCGCGGCCGGCCCGGTGCCGTACTCGTCGCGGTCGTCGCCGCAGTGCCACTCGTCGTAGCTGACGTCCAGGAACTGGAGCTGGAAGGCGGTGAAGCCGAGCTTGCGCAGCCCGTCCAGCTTGTTCACCAGCGCGTCCACGTCCTTGCCGGAGCTGAAGCACAGGGACTGCCCCGGGTCGATCGCGTAGCCGAGCGTGACGTGGTTCTGCCGTGCCCGGAAGCCCAGCTCGCGCAGCTCCTCGGCCTGTGCCGCGGGGTAGGCGTTGCGCCAGCGGGAGAGCCGGTACGGGTCGTCACCGGCGGCGTAGAGGTAGAAGTTCTGCTTGGAGCGGCCCAGGAAGTCGACCTGCTCCAGCCGCTGCTGGGCGGTCCACGGGGTGCCGTAGAAGGCCTCCGCGGTGCCGCGCACCGGCGCGCCGGTCGGCCAGTCCCGCAACGTGATCCCGGGCAGGCCGAGCCCGGCCGCACCCGGCCCCTGCCCCTGCCCGGCCGGTACGGCGGCCAGCAGCTGACGCAGGCTCTGCGCGGCGTAGAAGGTGCCGGTGGCGTCCACGCCCGCCAGCACCACGGCGCCGTACGTCCCGCCGCCCT
Source organism: Kitasatospora sp. NPDC093102 (assembly GCF_040683915.1). Lineage (NCBI taxonomy): Bacteria > Bacillati > Actinomycetota > Actinomycetes > Kitasatosporales > Streptomycetaceae > Kitasatospora > Kitasatospora sp. NPDC093102. The sequence continues at coordinate 15,192 of NZ_JBFBFA010000055.1, forward strand.
GGGCGGGCAGCTGACCGGCCGACAGCACGTACCCTCCGGCCGGCATCCCCGCGGTCGAGGGCGCGGCGCCCTCCTTGCCGCCCGCCGCGACCGCCAGCTGTCCCAGCACCCGGCCGGTCTGGCCGTCCGCGCCCTCGCCCGGCCCGCCGACGTACACCACCAGCGCGCCGGCGGCCGGCGTCCCGCCGTCCGGCTGCGGCGTCACCTCGCCCGCCCCGGCGACCTCCAGCACCTCCTGGACGGCCCGCACCGCGCCGAGGTCCACCTTGGGCGCGGTCACCAGGGTCACCGCGGACGGCACCGTGACGGGCCTGCCCGCCACCGTCTGCTCCTGCGGCTTCGGGAACACCTTCGGGTCGGTCACGCTGCCCAGCGGCGTCTGCGGCGCGGTGCTCACCACGTTCGGCGCCGAGGCCGCCGCGTGCGCCGTCGACGGCAACGAGCCGGCCAGCAGCCCGCCGACCACCGCCGCGGCCGCGACCCCGGCCGCGATCTGCATCGTCCGCCGCCCCGGCCGCCCCGCGGCCCGGTCCGTCCGCTCCTCCCGCACCGACGCCAGCAGCGGCTCCGTCCCCTTGAGGTCGGCGATCAGCCGGTCCGCCGCCCGCGGCGCCAGTTGACGGCACGTCCGCGCCGTGGCCCGCCGCGCCACCACCGCCGCGGGGTGCTGCAGCACCTCCCGCAACGCCGGACTCTGCTCCAGCTGCGACCGCAGCCGCCGCCCGGCCGCAACGGACACTCGGGCTTGCACAGGAGCCTCCTCGCCAGGCCACGACCACATCGTCCGCAACCCCACCAGCTGGCCCATCCGGTGTCAACGTCGCCGACTGCTATGCCGACTTCGCCCCGATTTGTCGCTCTGGCCGGGCAGCCCTCGGGGCGGCCCCGGACCGCCTCCACAACGCGTCGGGCCGGTGCCGCCGATCGGCGACGCGGGCCCTGTCGCCCGCTCAGAACCCGGAGGTCAGAGCCGCGGTGGAGCAGGCGGCGCCGCCGAGTTCAGCAAAGGGCGGGTCGATGTACTCGTCGGCCGGAGCGCGATACGGAGGGTGGCCCCGTGTCGCGCTGGGTGATCGTGGTGTCACGCGGGTAGGACTGTGGCTGTCCTGACCGGGCGTTGCCGAGACATCGCAGGAGCCGCGAGTGGCCGCTTACCACGACAGTGACGGAGCCGAGCAGGTGCCGGCGCAGGATGCTCCGCCGCCGCCCGCCGAACTGGCGGCGCTGGCACAGGCGTACGGGGTGGACGCCGGGCACCCGGGGCCGGGCGGGCAGGCGGTGGGGGCGCGGACGCTGGTCGCGGTGCTGGCGGCGATGGGCGTGGCGGCCGGGACGTCGCAGGAGGTGCGGGAGGCGCTGGAGCGTCACCGGGCCGAGCAGCAGGCCCGGTTGCTGCCGCCGTGCGTGGTGGTCCGGCAGGGGAGACGGACGGCGCTGGACGTGCCGGCGGACGCCCGGCTGCGGGTGGAGCTGGAGGACGGGGGGAGTTGGGAGCTGCCGCAGGGGCACTCGCACTGGGTGCCGGGGGACCTGCCGCTGGGGCGCCACGTGCTCACGGCGCAGTGCGGCGACAGGAGGGCGAAGGCCGCGCTGATCGTCGCCCCCGAGCGCCTGCCGCAACTCCCCGGCCGCAGCTGGGGGTTCCTCGCCCAGCTGTACTCCGTGCTGTCCGAGCGCTCCTGGGGCATGGGCGACCTCGGCGACCTCGGCGAGCTGGCCCGGTGGGCGGGGGCCGGCCTCGGGGCGGGCTTCGTACAGATCAACCCGCTGCACCAGGCCCTTCCCGGGGCCCCCTCCGACCCCTCCCCGTACCGCCCGTCCTCGCGCCGCTTCGCCGACCCGGTGCACCTGCGGATCGAGGCCGTCCCCGAGTACGCGTACCTGGAGGGCGGGCAGCGTGACCAGGCCGAGGAGCTGGCCCGCCGCGCGGCCCGGCTGCGCGACGAGGTGCTCGTCCACGACGCGCTGATCGACCGGGACGCCGTGTGGCGGCTCAAGCGCGAGGCCCTGGAGCTGCTGCACGAGGTGCCGCGCGGCCCCGGCCGGCAGGCCGAGTACGAGGCGTACCGGCGCCGCGAGGGCGAGTGGCTGCGCCGGCACGCGCTGTGGAACGCCCTGGCCGAGGTGCACGGCCCGGACTGGCACCACTGGCCGAAGGGCCTGCGTCACCCGGACGGCCCACAGGTGGAGCAGGCGGAGAAGGAACTCGGGGAGCAGGTCGAGTTCCACCGCTGGCTCGCCTGGCAGGTCGACCAGCAGCTCGCCCGGGCCCAGCAGGCGGCCCGCGAGGCGGGCATGCCGGTCGGCCTGATCCACGACCTGGCCGTCGGCGTCCACCCGGACGGCGCGGACGCCTGGGTGCTCCAGGACGTGCTGGCCGGCGGGATCTCGGTCGGCGCCCCGCCGGACGCCTTCAACGCCCACGGCCAGGACTGGGGCCTGCCGCCCTGGCGCCCGGACGCGCTCGCCGAGGCCGGCTACGCCCCGTACGCGGAGCTGCTGCGGGCCACCGCCCGGCACGCAGGGGCCCTGCGCATCGACCACGTGATGGGCCTGTTCCGGCTCTGGTGGGTCCCGCAGGGGCATGCCCCGACCGAGGGCGTGTACGTGCGCTACGACGCGGAGGCGATGCTCGGCGTGCTGGCGCTGGAGGCGCACCGGGCCGGGACGGCGGTGGTCGGCGAGGACCTCGGCACGGTGGAGCCGGGCGTGCGGGAGGAGCTGGCGGCGCGCGGGGTGCTCGGCACCTCGGTGCTCTGGTTCGAGCGGGACTGGCAGGCCGACGGCGCGATCCTCGGCCCGGACCGGTGGCGGCCGGGCTGCCTGGCCACCCTCACCACCCACGACCTGCCCAGCACCGCCGCCCGGCTCTCCGGCGAGTACGTCGAGCTGCGGCACCGGCTGGGCCTGCTGGCCCGTCCGCTGGGGGAGGAGCAGGCGCAGGCGGCGGCGGAGCTGGCGGACTGGCGGGCCGAGCTGGCCGGGCTGGGGCTGCTCGACGCGGACGAGCCGCTCTCGATGCCCGTGCTGTACCGCTTCCTGCGGGCCACCCCGGCGGAGCTGGTCGGGGTGTGGCTGCCGGACCTGGTCGGCGACCCGCGCCCGCAGAACCTGCCCGGCACCTGGGACCAGTACCCGAACTGGCGCCTCCCGGTCGCCGACGGCGCCGGTGACCCCGTCACCCTCGAAGGCCTCGCCGCCACCCCTGCCGCCGGCCTGCTCGCCCACCTCCTCGCCCCGCCCGGCCCCCGGAACCCCTCCCGCTGACCGGCGGGCCCGTGGAAGCCAGGGCCCCTGGTCAGCGGGAGCCTGGCGCCCCCGCCCCCTCCCTGTCCGCAGCCCCCCGCCCTGCCGCAGGCCCTCCCGCCAGGTCGGGTCGACCCCGACGCGCGCGCCCCCGTAAGCGGCGGGTAAGTTGGAAACGTGGACAAGAGGAACGCTTTGCGAGCCGGCGCGGTCTCCGCAACGGTCACGCTGATGATGCTGCTGTCGTCGCCCGCCATGGCCTTCACCCGGGACGACGGTGACGACCCGGGTTCCGGCCTGAGTGTCGGTGAGACCATCGGCCTGTACGTGGTGATCCCGCTCGTCGCCTTCGCGATCATCGCCGGTCTGGCCGGCATGCCGTACGGCGGCAAGGGCAAGAAGAAGTAGCCGTCGGGCCCGACCGGGCCCGCACGACGTCCATCCGGACGTTCCACGTCCACCAGGACCCGCACGACCCCGAAGGGGCGCCGGACGATCCGGCGCCCCTTCGGGCTGTTCGCGCACCGTCAGCGGGCCCCCGCCGCACGGTCGGCCGCCTGGGCCTTGATCGCGCGCTCGACGCCCGCCCGCGCCTCGACGACCTGGCGTCGCAGCGCCGGCGCCGGCTCGGCCGAGGCCAGCCACGCGTCGGTCGTGTCCAGCGTCTCCTGCGTCACCTGGAGGGCCGGGTACAGCCCGACGATGATCTGCTGCGAGATCTCGTGGCTGCGGGTCTCCCAGACGCCCTTCACCGCGGCGAAGTACTTCGCCGCGTACGGCGCGAGCAGCTCGCGCTGGTCGGACTGCTGGAAGCCGGCGATGACCGCTTCCTGCACATAGTTCGTCAGCTTGTCGGACTCCACGACCGACGCCCAGGCCTCCGCCTTGGCCTCGGCGGTCGGCCGGGCGGCGCGGCAGGTGGCCGCGTGCTCCTGGCCGGCCGCGGTGTTGTCCCGCTCCAGCTCGGCGGCGATGAGGGCCTCGTCGGCCCGGCCGGTGGCGGCGAGCCGGGAAAGCAGGGTCCAGCGCAGCTCGGTGTCCACCGCGAGGCCCTTGATCTCGACCGAGCCGTCCAGCAGCCCGGCGAGCAGGCCCAGCTGACCGTCCGTACGGGCGACCGCGGCGAGGGCGCGGGCCCAGGCCAGCTGGTGGTCGCTGCCGGGCTCGGCGGCGCGCAGGTGCTCCTCCGCGGCGGCGGCCCAGCGGGCAAGGCCCTCCTCGCGCCACGCCGGGTCGGCGTAGGCGTCGAGGGCGAGCTTGACCTGGCGGTGCACGGACTGCACCACGCCGATGTCGCTCTCGCGCCCGATGCCGGACAGCGCCAGCGACAGGTAGTCGCGGGCGGCCAGCTCGCCGTCGCGGGTCATGTCCCAGGCGGAGGCCCAGCACAGTGCGCGCGGCAGCGAGTCGGTGAAGCCGCCGAGGTGCTCGGTGACGACGGCCATCGAGTCCTCGTCCAGCCGGATCTTGGCGTACGAGAGGTCGTCGTCGTTCAGCAGCACGACGGCCGGGCGGTGCCGGCCGACCAGCTCGGGCACCTCGGTGCGCGGGCCGTCGACGTCCAGCTCGATCCGCTCGGTGCGCACCAGCGCGTCGCCGTTCAGCTCGTACAGGCCGATCGCGATGCGGTGCGGCCGCAGCACGGCCTCGCCCTTGGCACCGGCGGGCAGCGCGGGGGCCTCCTGGAGCACGGTGAAGGACTCGATCTCGCCGTCGGTGTTGACGGTGACGGCGGGCCGCAGCACGTTGATGCCGGCGGTCTCCAGCCAGGCCTTGGACCAGGCCTTGAGGTCGCGGCCGCTGGCCTCCTCCAGGGCGCCGAGCAGGTCGCTGAGCCGGGTGTTGCCCCAGGCGTGGCGCTTGAAGTAGGCCTGCACGCCCTGGAAGAAGGCGTCCTGGCCGACGTACGCCACCAGCTGCTTGAGCACCGAGGCGCCCTTGGCGTAGGTGATGCCGTCGAAGTTGACCTGGACGTCCTCCAGGTCGTTGATCTCCGCCATGATCGGGTGGGTGGACGGCAGCTGGTCCTGCCGGTACGCCCAGGTCTTCATCTGGTTGGCGAACGTGGTCCAGGAGTGCGGCCACTTGGAGCCGGGGGCCTCGGCCTGGCAGACGGCCTCGGCGAAGGTCGCGAAGGACTCGTTGAGCCAGAGGTCGTTCCACCACTCCATGGTGACGAGGTCGCCGAACCACATGTGGGCGAGCTCGTGCAGGATCGTCGCGGCACGGGCCTCGTACGCGGCGTCGGTGACCTTGGAGCGGAACACGTACTGGTCGCGCAGGGTGACGGCGCCCGCGTTCTCCATCGCGCCGGCGTTGAACTCCGGGACGAAGAGCTGGTCGTACTTGGCGAACGGGTACGGGAAGTCGAACTTCTCCTGGAAGTAGTCGAAGCCCTGCTTGGTGACCTCGAAGACGGCCTCCGGGTCCAGGAACTCTCGCAGCGAGGGCCGGCAGTAGACGCCCAGCGGCACCTTCTGCTCGCCGTTCTCGTAGGTGTCGAAGACCCCGACGTACGGGCCGGCGATGAGCGCGGTGATGTAGCTGGAGATCCGGCCGGTGGGCTCGAACGTCCAGACCTGGGTGTCTCCGTCGCCGACCGGCTCGGGGGTCGGCGAGTTGGAGACCACGACCCAGCCCTTCGGCGCGGTCACGGTGAACGCGAACGCGGCCTTCAGGTCGGGCTGTTCGAAGGAGGCGAAGACCCGGCGGGCGTCCGGCACCTCGAACTGGGTGTACAGGTAGGTCTCGCCGTCGACCGGGTCGACGAACCGGTGCAGGCCCTCACCGGTGTTGGTGTACGCGCAGTTCGCGACGACCCGCAGCTCGTTCTCGGCCGCCAGGCCCGGCAGCGGGATGCGGCTGTCGACGAAGCTCGCCGGGTCGAGCTGCACGCCGTTGAGGGTGATCTCCTCGACGCTCGGGGCGACGAGGTCGATGAAGGTCTCCGCGCCGGGGGTGGTGGCGGTGAACCGGACCACGGTGGTGGACCGGAAGGTACCGCCCTCGCGGGCCGAACCGAGGTCGAGCACGATGTCGTACGCGTCCACGTGGAGGAGGTCGGCCCGGGTGCGGGCCTCCTCACGGGTCAGGTTTGTGCCGGGCACTCGCTGCACTCCTTTGTCAGACTGATGGTCCGAATCCTCGCACGTCCAACGGACGGGGCGGCCCAATAATCACGGGCGGGGCGGGCCCGGGCGATCAGCCCGTACCCGCCCCGCCCGTGTGGCTCGCGACGAGGGGTCACACCCCCGGCGCCGGCCCCGGTGTCACCCCGGGGTCACTTCTTCCACTTGGTCAGCGGACCGTCGCTGGCGCTGTAGCGGCGGAACGCGTAGACGGCGGCGCCGTCGTCCGAGACCAGGTACTCGGAGCTGCTGCTGCCGATGCTCATGCTGGTCGGCATGGTCATGGTGCCGAGGTCGGTCATCGAGCCGTCGGCCGGCGAGAGCGTCACCAGCCGGGCGGGCTTGTTGTAGCCCTGGTCGACGATCGCGCGGACCTTGCCGTCCTTGTCGGTCCCGGCCACCAGGCGCATGTCGTTGCCGGCCGAGCCGGAGTTGGCCGACCAGAGCCGCTTGCCGGTGTTCAGGTCGTAGGCGTTGATGCCCGACTTGCTGCTGCTGACCTGGACGTACAGCGTGGTGCCGCTGACGACGTTGCGGGTGAGGGCCTCGTCCTGGCCGGAGAGCCGCAGGCTGTCCGAACCGGGCTCCTTGACGGACATCTGGTTGCCCGGCTTGTTGTCCTTGTCGAACGGCAGGACGTAGTCGCCCTGCGGGCCGTTGGACATCAACAGCACCAGCGGCTTGTCCTGGACGACCGAGTCGACCTCCTCGATGCTGCCGGTGAGGGTGACCGGGGTACTGGCCGGCTTGCCGGTCTCGGCGTCGATGATGACCAGCTGGGACTTCGGGCTACTGGTGCCGTAGCAGCGGTCGCTGACCGCGATCTGGACGCCGGCCGCCTTGCCGCGCAGGACGCAGTTCTTGTCGCGCGGCTGGTACTGCCAGGCCGGCTGGCCGGTGGCGATGTTCAGGGCGCCGACCGCGTTGCCGCCGATGGCGACCACGTTCTCGGTGACGCTGAGGGTCGGCGAGGACATCCGGTCGGCCGAGGCCTTGACGGTCCAGAGCAGCTTGCCCTGGGCCAGGTCGACGGCGCCGATGGTGGAGCAGTCGCTGTCACCGGTGTTGAAGGAGACGGCGGCGACGCCCTTGGAGTTGGCGCCGTACGAGGCGGTGCACAGCTCCTTGCTGCCGGCCGGGGTGGGGATGGTCCAGGCCTCCTTGCCGTCGGCCAGGTTGTAGGCCTTGATGCCCGAGCTGTCGACGCGCACGGCGAGCTTGTCGGTGCCCCAGACACCGAGCATCTGGTTCGAGCTGTCCGCGTTGGCCGGCTTGGGGACGCTCCAGGCGACGGCGAAGGTGCCGCCCTTGGGACCGGGGCCGGGGGTGGGGCCGTTGCTGGTGCCGCCGTTGTCGGTGGTGCCGTTGCTGATCGGGTCCGGGGCCGGCTCGGGCTTGGGGTCGGGGCTCTTCAGCAGGACGACCAGGGCGACCACGATCGAGATCGCCAGCACACCGCCGATGATCCCGCCCCACAGCATCACGGGGTTGCGCTGCTTGGGCGCGACGGGAGCAACGGGCGCGCCGGGGTAGCTGTACCCGGGCTGCTGCGGGTAGTTGTAGCCGCCGGCGTTGTAGGCCTGCCCGGCGCCCGGGGCGCCGTACGGGGCACCGGGGACCGGGTCGTACGGGCCGACCGGTGCGCCGCCGGGCGGTGGCGGGGCCTGGGAGGGGAATCCGGTCGCCGTCGGCGCGTAGGCCGTGTACTCCGGGCTGCCGACGGGCGACTGTGCGGGCGGCTGCGCGGGCGGTGCCGGCGGCTGGGCGGGCGGCGGGCCGGCGGGCGCGGCCGGGCGCGGGACGGCCGCGCCGTCGAGCTGCGTCATCTGGTCCGCGACGGCGGCCGGATCCACACCGCCGCCCGGCGGGCGCCCGAACGGGACGCCCCGGTTGTCCTGCGGACCGCTGCCGGGCGTTTCGCCTGCCCCCGGCGTAGGGTGATCCCCTGCCATCTGATTCCCCGTCATGTATGGAAGCGTCCCCCTGCCGGTGCCGTCCACGGCTCCGATGGGACGGGTGAGAAGTGGGCACCATGGTAGTGGTGCGTGGTTTTCGGCCGCGGCCAGGACCGCCGCTCCTCCTCCCCGCAGGTCCGGGCCGTGCAACACCTTCACCTCCCGATCACCGTGCCCCCACGCCGGGCGCCCGGCGGCCCCCGCGTCGTGGTCCGCGCCGGTCGGCCGCCGTCCGCGCCCCCGGGTGCGCCCGCCCGCCCCGGCCGGGATCCCCGCCCGGGCGCCCGGGCCGTACCCTTCAGGAGTTGAAGGGGACGCCCGGCGGAGGGGTCCCCGCCCTGGGAGGGTGGATCATGTCGACGGACACACCGGGCTCGCAGTCGTCGCTGCACCGGGCGAACCTGGAACGGGTGCTCCGCGCGGTGCGGATGGCCGGCTCGCTGACCCAGGCCGAGATCGCCCGCGGCACCGGACTGTCCGCGGCCACCGTGTCCAACATCGTGCGGGAGTTGAAGGAGAGCGGCACCGTCGTGGTCGCCGACACCTCCTCCGGCGGCCGCCGCGCCCGCAGCGTCTCGCTCAGCGGGGACGCCGGCATCGTCGTCGGCATCGACTTCGGCCACACCCACCTGCGCGTCGCGGTCGGCAACCTGGCCCACCGGGTGCTGGCCGAGGAGAGCGCCCCGATCGACGTCGACGTCTCCGCCCAGCAGGGCTTCGACCGCGCCGAGGCGATGGTCGAGCGGCTGCTGACGCAGGCCGGGTTCCGCCCCGACAAGGTGATCGGCGTCGGCCTCGGCGTGCCCGGTCCGATCGACGTCGAGACCGGCGCGCTCGGCTCCACCGCGATCCTCCCCGGCTGGACGGGCATCGCGCCGGGCCGGGAGCTGGGCGAGCGGCTCGGCATGCCGGTGCACGTGGACAACGACGCCAACCTGGGCGCGCTCGGCGAGCTGGTCTGGGGCGCCGGCCGCGGGCTGAGCGACCTCGCCTACATCAAGGTCGCCAGCGGTGTCGGCGCCGGGCTGGTGGTCAACGGCCAGATCTACCGCGGGCCGGGCGGCACCGCCGGCGAGATCGGGCACATCACCCTGGACGAGGCCGGGCCGGTCTGCCGCTGCGGCAACCGGGGCTGCCTGGAGACCTTCGTCGGCTCCCGCTACCTGCTCTCACTGCTGGTCTCCACCCTCGGCCCGGACCTCAGCCTGCCCCGGGTGGTCGAGCTGGCCCAGCAGGGCGACCTCGGCTGCCGCCGGGTGATCGCCGACGCGGGACGGCAGATCGGCACCGGGGTCGCCACCCTGTGCAACCTGCTCAACCCCCGCCGGGTGATCCTCGGCGGGGACCTCGCCGAGGCCGGTGAGCTGGTGCTCGCCCCGATCCGGGACTCGGTGGCCCGCTACGCGATCCCGAGCGCCGCCCGTCAGCTCTCGGTCGTCCCCGGCACCCTCGGCGGCCGGGCCGAGGTGCTCGGCGCGCTGGCCCTGGTGATGAGCGAGATGGGGGAGTCCGGCGCGCTCGGCCGCGCCTGACGCCGCCGGTCGGCAGCGCCGTCCGGGCCGGCCCCGCACCGTCAACCCACGAGGTTGGCCTCGAACAGTCGACTCCGAATGGTCGATCCCGAACAGTCGACTCCGAATGGTCGGCCTTGACCACATAAGCATGCTCGAACGCCCGTGCGTCAACCCGGCGCGACTCGCCTACCCCGCCCGACCTCCCGGAATGGCGGCGAGCGAACAGTGGCACGGGGCGCGCCGCCCGGTGTCCGGCAGGCGGACATTAGACTCGACCGGTCGCCACCGGCCGAGACCGTCGCCTGCCGCCGGGCCGGGCAGCGACGCCCGTCGGACTGTCCGTGGTCCGCGAAGACTGAACGAGGAGGAACGGGTGGCCCTGCTGACCCGCATTCGGGGACCGCGCGATCTCGACCGGCTCACGCCCGGACAGCTGGCCGCACTGGCCCAGGAGATCCGGACCTTCCTGGTGACCGAGGTCTCCAAGACGGGCGGCCACCTCGGCCCCAATCTCGGCGTGGTGGAGCTGACCATCGCGCTGCACCGGGTCTTCGACTCGCCGCGCGACCGGATCCTCTTCGACACCGGTCACCAGAGCTACGTCCACAAGCTGCTCACCGGCCGCCAGGACTTCTCCCGGCTGCGGATGAAGGGCGGCCTGTCCGGCTACCCGTCCCGCGCCGAGTCCGAGCACGACGTGATCGAGAACTCGCACGCCTCCACGGTTCTCTCGTACGCCGACGGTCTGGCCAAGGCCAACCAGCTGCTGGGCAAGAACGACCCGGTCGTCGCGGTGATCGGCGACGGCGCGCTCACCGGCGGCATGGCCTGGGAGGCGCTCAACAACATTGCCGACGCCAAGGACCGCCCGCTCGTCATCGTCGTCAACGACAACGAGCGCTCGTACTCCCCGACCATCGGCGGCCTGGCCAACCACCTTGCCACCCTGCGCACCACCCAGGGCTACGAGCGCTTCCTGTCCTGGGGCAAGGACGCGCTCCAGCGCACCCCGGTGGTCGGCCAGCAGCTGTTCGAGACGCTGCACGGCGCCAAGAAGGGCCTCAAGGATTTCATCGCCCCGCAGGGCATGTTCGAGGACCTCGGCCTCAAGTACATCGGCCCGATCGACGGCCACGACCTGACCGCCCTGGAGTCCGCGCTGACCAAGGCGCGCGGCTTCGGCGGCCCGGTGATCGTGCACTGCCTCACCGAGAAGGGCCGCGGCTACCACGCCGCCGAGAACAACGACGAGGACCGCTTCCACGCGGTCGGCGTGATCCACCCGGAGACCGGTCTGCCGATCAAGAGCGCGGGCAAGGACTGGACCTCGGTCTTCGCCGAGGAGATGGTCGCGCTCGGCCACGAGCGCGAGGACATCGTCGGCATCACCGCCGCCATGCTCCACCCGGTCGGCCTGGCCCCGTTCGCCGAGGCCTTCCCGGACCGCATCTTCGACGTCGGCATCGCCGAGCAGCACGCCGTCACCAGCGCCGCCGGTCTGGCCACCAACGGCCTGCACCCGGTGTTCGCCGTCTACGCGACCTTCCTGAACCGGGCCTTCGACCAGGTCCTGATGGACGTCGCCCTGCACAAGCTGGGCGTCACCTTCGTCCTGGACCGGGCCGGCGTCACCGGGACGGACGGCGCCTCGCACAACGGCATGTGGGACATGTCGATCCTCCAGGTCATCCCGGGTCTTCGGCTCGCCGCCCCGCGCGACGCCGACCAGGTCCGGGCCCAGCTGCGCGAGGCCGTCGAGGTCAAGGACGCCCCGACCGTGGTCCGCTACTCCAAGGGCACGGTCGGCCCGGCCGTCCCCGCGGTCGGCCGGATCGGCGGCATGGACGTGCTGCGCGCCGCCGAGGAGCCCTCCGGCGCCCACCGCGCCGACGTGCTGATCGTCTCGGTCGGCGCGATGGCCCCCACCAGCCTGGAGGTCGCCGACCTGCTGGCCGCCCAGGGCATCACCGCCACCGTGGTGGACCCGCGCTGGGTCAAGCCGGTGGACCGGGCCCTGCCGGGCCTGGCCGCCGAGCACCGGGTGGTCGTCACGATCGAGGACAACGGCCGGGTGGGCGGTGTCGGCGCGGCCGTGGCGCAGGCGCTGCGGGACGCGGACGTGGACCTGCCGGTGCGCGACTTCGGCATCCCGCAGGAGTTCCTGGACCACGCCAGCCGGGCCGAGATCCTGGCCGAGATCGGCCTGAACGCCCAGGACATCGCCCGGAAGGTGACCGCGCTGGTCGCCAAGCTGGACACGGCGCCGGTCAAGGCCTGACGGAAAGGCCTCAGGAAGGGCCGACGTCCTGCTCGTGCCGGACCGGTCGCCTGCTCCGCAGACGACTGTTCGTCGTAACTTCGTAACAGTTCGTCACGGAACAAGCCGACAATCGCACTGAAAGGCGGGACCGGCGCCACCGGCGCCGATCCCGCCCGGTAGGTTGTCCACCGTGCCGACCCCCACCCGCCTCCGCCTCACCGGACTGGCCGAGCGCCTGCCCGATCGTGTCCGCACCGTTGTGCGAACTGGGCCCCTCCTGCCCGAGGGCGGGCAAGGAGGGCGGTACTGGACCAGGCTGGTGCCGGTGCTCGCGCTGGTCGCGCTGCTCACCCACATCCCCTCCTTCGCCCGGCCCGTCTGGAGCCCGGACGAGGGCTTCCTGGCCACCCAGGCCCGGATGCTGGCGGACGGCGGGGTGCTGTACGACACCGTCGTGGACCGCAAGCCGCCGCTGCTGCCCTGGCTCTACCAGGCCTGCTTCGCGGTCTTCGGCTCCGCCTCGCTCTGGCCGCTGCGCACCCTGGCGGTGGTGGCCCACCTGGTCACGGCGATCCTGCTGGCCTCGATCGCCCGCGGCCGCTGGGGCAACCGGGCCGGGGCCGGGGCCGGACTGCTCTACCTGCTGGTCTCCATCGGGCTCTCCCCGGAGGACACCCAGGCGGCGACCTTCGAGGTCTTCATGCTGCCCGCCATGGTGGCCGCCTTCCGGTACGCCGAACGGCGCCGCTGGCTGGCCGCGGGCATCGCGGTCGCCCTGTGCTCACTGACCAAGCAGACCGGCGGCGCGGTGCTGCTGCCGGTGCTCTGGATGCTGTTCCAGGACGCCCGCCGGCGCGGGGTGCGCTGGCCGCCCGCGCTGTTCAAGATCGGGTTCGGCTTCATCCTGCCGATAGCGCTGGTCGCGGTGATCCTCACCAAGCCCAAGGGCTTCCTCTTCTGGGTGGTCACCGGCAGCGGCGACTACGCCTCCTTCGGCGGCGCCTGGCTCCAGATGCTCGGCCGGGCGCTCGGCAACTCGGCCATCCTGGGCGTGGCCGGCCTGGGCTTCCTGCTCCCGGTCGGGCGCCGGCTCTGGCTCAAGTACCGCCACCGCCCGCTGCCGGTGGCCGGCGAGGAGCACGGCTCGACCACCGACCTGTGGGTCTGGCTGCTCTCCTCGGTCGTCGCGGTCAGCGTGGGCTTCCACTTCTTCGGCCACTACTACCTCCAGCTGATGCCGCCGCTGGTGCTGCTGGGCACCGGGGCGGTCGCCACCTCGGCGATCCGCTGGAAGCCCGTCCTGGTGTACACCACGGCCGCCGCCACGGTGTTCTGGGGCCTGGCGCTGGCCTGGCCGGGGGAGCGGCTCAACCGCACCACCGAGGTCGCCACCGCCGTCGCCGCCCAGACCACCCCCAAGGACACCGTGCTGGTCTGGGGCATGCACCCCGAGCTGTACTGGCTGGCCGACCGCAAGCCCGCCACCCGCTACCTGACCGCCGGCTTCCTCACCAACTACAGCGGCGGCAAGGACGGCAACCAGAACGTCGGCGAGCAGTTCAGCGTCGCCAACGCCTGGCAGACCTTCGACAAGGAGCTGGCCAACGGCCTGCCCGAGGTCGTGGTCGACGACTCCGGCATCGCCCCGTACCAGCCCGTCATGGTCCCCCGGATCGAGAACCTGCTGGACACCCACTACGAGATGGTCGGCGTCTTCGCCGACACCGTGGTCTACCGCCTCAAGCACTGAGGCGTCCGTACACGACGCAGGCGTGACGACGTCCGTACACACGGAGGAGCCCCGGTGACCGACCGGTCACCGGGGCTCCTCCGTGTACGGGTTCTGCCTTACGCGGGCACCGAGGCCACGCCGGGGGCGAGGAAGGTCTTGCCGTTCACCCGCTCCGAGACGCCCTCACGGTCCAGGTACGGGGTGATCCCGCCCAGGTGGAAGGGCCAGCCGGCACCGGTGATCATGCAGAGGTCGATGTCCTGCGCCTCGGCGACGACACCCTCCTCCAGCATCAGGCCGATCTCCTGCGCCACGGCCTCCAGGGCGCGGGCGCGGACCTGCTCCCCGGTGAGCACCGAGTCGCCGAAGGACAGCAGCTCCAGCACCTCGGGGTCGAGGACCTGCTGGCCGTCCGTCCAGGTGTAGAAGCCGCGCTTGCCGGCCTTGACCACCTTGGCGAGGTTCTCGGAGACGGTGAACCGCTCCGGGAAGGCGCCGTGCAGGGTCTCCGAGACGTGCAGGGCGATGGCCGGGCCGACCAGCTCCAGCAGCACGATCGGGGACATCGGCAGGCCGAGCGGCTCGACGGCCTTCTCGACGTCGGCGATCGGGGTGCCCTCGTCGATGATGTCCTGGATCTCGCCCATGAAGCGGGTCAGGATCCGGTTCACCACGAACGCCGGGGCGTCCTTGACCAGCACCGAGGTCTTCTTCAGCTTCTTCGACACGGCGAAGGCGGTGGCCAGCGAGGCGTCGTCGGTCTGCTCGCCGCGGACGATCTCCAGCAGCGGCAGGATCGCGACCGGGTTGAAGAAGTGGAAGCCGACGACCCGCTCGGGGTGCTTCAGCTTCGAGGCCATCTCGGTGACCGACAGCGAGGAGGTGTTGGTCGCCAGCACGCAGGTCGGCGAGACCACGTTCTCCAGGTCCGCGAAGACGGCCTGCTTGACGCCCATCTCCTCGAACACGGCCTCGATGACGAAGTCCGCGTCGCCGAAGGCGGCGGCCTTGTCCAGCGAGCCGGAGACCAGGCCCTTGAGGCGGTTGGCCTTGTCCTGGCCGATCCGGCCCTTGCCGAGCAGCTTGTCGATCTCGGCGTGGACGTAGCCGACGCCCTTGTCGACGCGCTCCTGGTCGATGTCGGTGAGGACCACCGGCACCTCCAGACGGCGGGCGAACAGCAGCGCCAGCTGCGAGGCCATCAGACCGGCGCCGACGACGCCGACCTTGGTGACCGGGCGGGCCAGCGACTTGTCCGGCGCGCCGACGGGGCGCTTGGCCCGGCGCTGCACCAGGTTGAAGGCGTAGATGCCGCTGCGCAGCTCACCGCTCATGATGAGGTCGGCCAGGGCCGCGTCCTCGGCGTCGAAGCCGGCCTGCAGACCGGCCTTGTCCGCGAGGTCGAAGTCCTTGGCGGCGGCGATGATGTCCAGCGCCTTGTAGGCGGCCGGAGCGGCGCCGTGCACCTTGCCGTCGGCGACCAGGCGGCCCCAGGCGACGGCGTCGTCCCAGGCCTTGCCGCGGTCGATCGCCTCGCGCTCGACGACGACGTCGCCCTTGAGGACCTTGGCGGCCCACAGCAGCGACTGCTCCAGGAAGTCGGCCGGCTCGAAGATCGCGTCGGCGATCCCCAGCTCGAACACGTCCTTGCCCTTGAGCTGCTTGTTCTGGTTCATCGAGTTCTCGATGACGACCTTGACGGCCTTACCGGCACCGATCAGGTTCGGCAGGATGGTGCAGCCGCCCCAGCCGGGGACGAGGCCGAGGAAGACCTCGGGCAGCGAGAAGGCCGGGACGCCCGCCGACACCGTGCGGTAGTCGCAGTGCAGGCCGACCTCGACGCCGCCGCCCATCGCCGCGCCGTTGTAGAACGCGAAGGTGGGGACGGGCAGCGCGGCGATCCGCTTGAAGACGTCGTGGCCGCCCTTGCCGATGGCCAGCGCGTCCGCGCGCTCCTGGAGCAGCTCGACGCCCTTGAGGTCGGCGCCGACCGCGAAGATGAACGGTTTGCCGGTGATCGCGGCGCCGACGATGGTGCCCTCGGCGGCCTCGGCCTCGACCTGGTCCAGCGCCTCGTTCAGCTTGAGCAGTGAGCCCGGGCCGAAGGTGGTCGGCTTGGTGTGGTCGAAGCCGTTGTCCAGGGTGATCAGGGCCAGCTTGCCGGCCTGCAGCGGCAGGTCGAGGTGGCGGACGTGCGCGGTCGTGACGACCTCGCCGGGGAAGAGCTCGGCGCCGCGGGTCAGCAGCTCAGTCGTGGTGCTCATGCTCACTTACCGCCCTCGGACTCAGACGACTCTTCCGCTCCGCTCCAGTGCGGGTTCTCCCAGATGATGGTGCCGCCCATGCCGAAGCCGATGCACATCGTGGTGAGGCCGTAGCGGACGTCCGGGCGCTGCTCGAAGCGGCGCGCCAGCTGGTTCATCAGGCGCACGCCGGAGGAGGCCAGCGGGTGGCCGAAGGCGATCGCACCGCCGTACGGGTTGACCCGCTCGTCGTCGTCCGCGATGCCGTAGTGGTCCAGGAAGGACAGCACCTGGACGGCGAAGGCCTCGTTGATCTCGAAGGCCTGGATGTCATCGATGCTCAGACCGGCCTTGGCCAGCGCCTTCTCGGTGGCCGGCACCGGGCCGATGCCCATGACCTCGGGCTCGACGCCCGCGAAGGCGTACGAGACCAGGCGCATCTTGACCGGGAGGCCGAGCTCCTCGGCGACGTCCTCGGCGGCCAGCAGCGAGGCGGTGGCACCGTCGTTCAGACCGGCCGAGTTGCCCGCGGTGATGTTGCCGTGCGGACGGAACGGGGTCTTGAGGCCCGCCAGGCTCTCCATCGTGGTGCCCGGGCGCAGCGGCTCGTCCACGGTGGCCAGGCCCCAGCCGGTCTCGCCGACCTCGGGGTTGGTGTTGCGGATCGAGATCGGCACCAGGTCGGGCTGGATGTCGCCGTTGGCGTACGCCTTGGCGGCCTTCTCCTGGGAGCGCACGGCGTAGGCGTCGCAGCGCTCCTTGGTCAGGTGCGGGAAGCGGTCGTGCAGGTTCTCCGCGGTCATGCCCATGAACAGGGCGGACTCGTCGACCAGCTTCTCGGAGACGAACCGCGGGTTCGGGTCGACGCCCTCGCCCATCGGGTGGCGGCCCATGTGCTCGACGCCGCCGGCCACGACCACGTCGTACGCGCCGAAGGCGATGCCGCCGGCGGTGGTGGTCACGGCGGTCAGCGCGCCGGCGCACATGCGGTCGATCGCGTAGCCGGGGACGGACTTCGGCAGGCCGGACAGCAGGGCGGCGGTGCGCCCGATGGTCAGACCCTGGTCGCCGATCTGCGTGGTGGCCGCGATGGCGACCTCGTCGATGCGCTCGACGGGCAGGTTCGGGTTACGGCGCACGAGCTCCCGGATGCACTTGACGACCAGGTCGTCGGCGCGCGTCTCGTGGTAGATGCCCTTCGGGCCGGCCTTGCCGAACGGGGTGCGGACGCCATCAACGAAGACGACGTCCCTCGCGGTACGAGGCACGGGGGCTCTCCTCCCAGGGACCAACATTTCGAGGTGGGCAGGCTGCCGCCGTCGAAGACCCGAGCGGCGCCGCATCACGGCCATGCTACCCGTCGGTAACCAACCTGCCCAGGCCCCTCGGAGGGATCCGACCATGTGTCCCCCGACACGTTCCCGGGCACGACGAAGGGGATGTCGCCCGTACGGATGACATCCCCTTGCGCGTGGTGCCTGATCGGCCGGCCGTGATCAGCCCGTGGCCGTGGCCGCGGCCGCGGCGAACGCGGCGGCCACCGCCGCCGCCACCAGGTTCACCTGCCACTGCCGGGCGCCGAGCCCGCGCAGTGCGGCGGCCACGCTCTCGGGGCCCGGGTCGGCGGGCGGCTGCCAGGAGACCCGCCGGACCAGGTCCGGCGTGATCAGGTTCTCGGCCGGCAGGTGGTACCGCTCGGCCAGCTCGCTGACCGCGCTGCGCGCACCGGCGAGCCGGGCGGCGGCCACCGGGTCCTTCTCGGCCCAGGCCCGCGGCGGCGGCGGTCCGTCGTGCGGCGCGGTGGCCGGCGGCAGCAGGTTCTCCGGGATCTCGCGGCCGCGCTGCACGGCCGCCAGCCACTGTTCCAGCTGGCGGCGGTGCACCCGGGGGCCGAAGCCCTGGACGGCCTGCAGGGAGGCGATGTTCAGCGGCATGGCCAGTGCGGCGTTGACGATCGCGGCGTCCGAGAGCACCCGCCCGGGGGAGACGTCGCGGTCCTGGGCCATCCGGTCGCGGGCCAGCCAGAGCTCGCGCACCACGGCCAGCTGACGGCGGCGGCGGATCTTGTGCAGCTGCGAGGTGCGGCGCCACGGGTCGGTGCGCGGGGCCGGGCGGGGCGCGGCGGCGATCGAGGCGAACTCCTCCATCGCCCAGCCGAGCTTGCCCTGGGCGTCCAGCTCCCGTTCGAGTGCGTTGCGCAGCTCGACCAGCACCTCGACGTCCAGAGCGGCGTAGCGCAGCCACGGCTCGGGCAGCGGGCGGGTGGACCAGTCGACCGCGGAGTGCTCCTTGGCCAGGCTCAACCCGAGCACGTTCTCGGTCATCGGCCCGAGGCCGACCCGGGCGAAGCCGGCGATCCGCCCGGCCAGCTCCGTGTCGAACAGCTGCCGGGGTCTCATGCCGACCTCGGACAGACAGGGCAGATCCTGGGAGGCCGCGTGGACCACCCATTCGGCGTCCTCGACGGCCCTTCCGAGCGCACTGAGGTCCGGGCAGGCGATCGGGTCGATCAGAGCGGAACCGGAACCCGCGCGACGCAGCTGAATGAGGTACGCGCGCTGCCCGTAGCGGTAGCCGGAGGCCCGTTCGGCGTCGACGGCCACCGGTCCGGTGCCCGCGGCGAAGGCGGCGACGGTGGCGGCCAGCGCCCTGTCGTCCGCCACCACGGGCGGGATCCCCTCCCTCGGTTCGAGGAGCGGGACCGGGGCTGCTTCTTCTGGGATGGCTGCTACGGCGTCGGTCACTCCCCAAGAGTACGACGGTCCTCGCGACCGGGAGTGTTGTCGGACTGGTCAGACTGTTGATCGCCCGCCCGTCTCCGGGGCGGGGTGGGCGCACCGCGGACCCCTGGGACAGCGCTGCGGCGGCCGAGGAGGAAACGTTCCTCCTCGGCCGCCGCAGCGGTCCGGAATGCCTGGCTCAGTGGATGATGCCGGTGCGCAGCGCGACCGCGACCATCCCTGCGCGGTCGCCGGTGCCCAGCTTGCGGGCGATCCGCGCGAGGTGGCTCTTGACGGTGAGCGCCGACAGACCCATCGCTACGCCGATCGCCTTATTGGACTGTCCCTCGGCGACCAGTCGCAGCACCTCGACCTCGCGGCCGGAGAGCTCGCGGTAGGCGGCCTGCTGCGCGCCCGGGGCACCGGGTGCTCCGGGCGCTCCGGGGGCGCCCGGAGCACCGGCCGCGCCCGGCATGCCCGGCATCCCGGGGCGGCGCATCCGGCCGGCCAGCCCGGCGGCGCCGAGCGGCAGGCCCGGGCGGCCCGGCATCGCGACGTTCGTCCGGGTGCCGGTCACCACGTATCCCTTGACGCCGCCGGCCAGCGCGCTGCGGACCGCGCCGATGTCGTCGGCGGCGGACAGGGCCAGACCGTTGGGCCAGCCCGCGGCGCGGGTCTCGGCGAGGATGGTCAGCCCGGAGCCGTCCGGCAGGTGCACATCGGCGACGCAGATGTCACGTGGGGTGGAGACCCGGGGGCGGGCCTCGGCGATCGACGACACCTCGATCACGTCCCGGACGCCGAGTGCCCACAGATGGCGGGTGACGGTGTTTCGGACACGGGGATCGGCGATGACCACCATGGCGGTGGGCTTGGTCGGCCGGTAGGCGACCACGTTTGCGGGGTGCTCAAGAAGGACCGACACCAGGCCTCCTGCGGGGAGTGGCGGACGGAACCCCGATGGGGGCGGTCGGAGTGTTCCGCGTTTGGAAAGGGTCACAGTCTGCTTCGGCAGCAACCGTGCCCGGCTTTAGCGAAAGATCACGATCTAGTGAGTAACAATACGGACAAATCGCGCAAATGATTGACGCGACATGCCCGGTATTCGCACAAAATCGATCAGATTCGGCGCCGATCGGTCGGTATCGACCGGCGAATTGACACAGAGCGAGTTCGAAGTCACACTCCGTCAGCCCTGGGGGTGGCGTCCGGCCCCCGGGTGCCGACGGGTCCCGACGCCACCCGTCAGTGCGACCGGGGGCGTCGCCGGGACGGCATCGGAACCACTCCACCGAGTGAAGGAACCTCGGCGGGACCCTGTGGGGCCGGGGTGGCCGGCGGCAGGCCGGCGCTGATGCACAGCAGGTCCGCCCAGGCCGCCAGGTGCCGCTCGAAGCGGCCGTCGGCCGGGGTCCAGGAGGCCCGGATCTCGATCTCGGTCGAGGACGGGCGGTCCGCCAGGCCGCCGAAGTACTGGGAGGCGGCCAGGGTCACCGTGCCGGACGGCTCGGCGTACCCGGCGCCGTGCGCCTGCAGGGCGTCCAGCAGCCAGGCCCAGCCGACCTCGGAGAGCATCGGGTCGCCGGCCATCTCCGGCTCCAATTCGGCCCGGGTCATCGTGACCACCCGGAACTCCCCGTTCCAGGCCTCCTGCCCGGCCGGGTCGTACAGCAGCACCAGCCGGCCGTCCGCCAGCTCCTCGCCGTCCACCTCGACCGAGGCGGTCACCGCGAACGAGTACGGGGCGAGCCGGCGCGGCGCCGGCGCGGGGGAGAGCTGCACCTCGGGGCGCAGCCGGGCCCCGTCCAGGGCCGCCACGGCCGCCCGGAACTCGCTCGGTGCCCCCTCGCGACCCGCTCCGCCACCTGCTCCGCCACCCTGCGCGGGGTGCCCTCCGACCGCTGCCATGCCCCGAAGACTAGGTCGAAGAGCGGGGTTATCGCCGCAACTTCTCTCCCTGCGGCGTGCCGGAACGGCAAACCCGGACAGATCTTGGAGGAACCGACGAGACCGGCCGGGAAACCGGGCCCGGCATGCGTGCGAAGATTTGACGCGTGAGCGAGACTACGGCAGACACGACGGCGGCCACCCACGACGGCCCGACCACCCCCGGGCGCCGCGGCGCCGCGCACGACTCCGCGTTCCTGCGGGCCTGCCGGCACGAGCCCGTGCCGCACACCCCGGTGTGGTTCATGCGCCAGGCCGGCCGCTCGCTGCCCGAGTACCTCAAGGTCCGCGAGGGCATCCCCATGCTGGAGTCCTGCATGCGGCCCGAGCTGGTCAAGGAGATCACCCTCCAGCCGGTGCGCCGGCACAAGGTGGACGCGGCGATCTTCTTCAGCGACATCGTGGTGCCGCTCAAGGCCGTCGGCATCGACGTCGACATCAAGGCCGGCATCGGCCCGGTCATCGCCGACCCGATCCGCACCGTCGAGGACCTGAAGCGGCTGCGCCCGCTGGAGCCCGACGACGTCCCCTACATCACCGAGGCCGTCGGCCTGCTGGTGGACGAGCTCGGCGGGACCCCGCTGATCGGCTTCGCCGGAGCGCCGTACACGCTGGCCAGCTACCTGGTCGAGGGCGGGCCGTCCAAGAACCACGAGAACACCAAGGCCATGATGTACGGGCAGCCCGAGCTGTGGGCCGCCCTGGTGGACCGGCTCGCGGACATCACCTCGGCCTTCCTCAAGGTGCAGATCGAGGCCGGCGCCTCGGCGGTCCAGCTGTTCGACTCCTGGGTCGGCGCGCTCGCGCCGGACGACTACCGCCGCTCGGTGATGCCGGCCAGCACCAAGGTCTTCGACGCCGTCGCCGGGTACGGCGTGCCGCGGATCCACTTCGGCGTCGGCACCGGCGAGCTGCTCGGCCTGATGGGCCAGGCAGGCGCGGACATCGTCGGGGTCGACTGGCGGGTGCCGCTGAACGTCGCCGCCGAGCGGGTCGGCCCGGGCAAGGGGCTGCAGGGCAACCTCGACCCGGCGGTGCTGTTCGCGCCCACCAGGGTCGTGGAGACCAAGGCCCGCGAGGTGCTGCACGCGGCCCAGGCACTCGGCACCAGCGGCCACATCTTCAACCTCGGCCACGGCGTGCTGCCGTCCATGGACCCGGACGCGCTCAGCCGCCTCGTCGCCTTCGTCCACGAGACCAGCGCCCGCTGACCCCCAGGTGGCGGGCCTCCGGCTCCGGGGGCCCGCTACCCGGCCGTGACCTCGATCCCGGCCCGGCGCAGCAGCGCCGCCGTCACCCCGTCACCGGGGCGCAGCTCCCCGGTGAACGTCCCGTCGTACACCTGCCCGCAACCGCAGGACGGGCTGCGTGCCATCAGCACCGCCCGCCCCGCCCCCGCCTCCTCGGCGGCGGCGAGCGCCGCCCGGGCGCCGGCCAGGAACTCCGCGGTGCAGTCCGCCCCGGTCGCGTCCACCACCCGGGCCCGCCCGTCCAGCACGTCCGCGCCGTCCCCGCCCACGATCTCCGCCGGCGGCCGCGGCGTCGGCAACCCGCCCGCCCCCTCCGGGCACACCACCACGGCCCGCCCCTCCTCGACCAGCCGCACGGCGTCGTCGGAGGTCTTCGCCCGCCCGTCGTACCGACAGGGAATCCCGGCCAGACACGCACTCACCACGATCGGTTCCACAGCACACAGATTAAGTGGTGGTCCGCCGCATCCCCGAACTCGCTATCTTGGGGCCATGAGCGAGCTGCCGGAGTGGATGTACGCGCCCAGGGAGGAGGGCTGGTTTGCCGACGACCTCGACCACCTGCCGCAGGCGCCGCGGCACACCGAGCTGATCGATGGAGCGCTGGTCTTCATGATGTCCCCGCAGCGTTCGTGGCACAGCCAGGTCGTGTCGAGGCTGACCGCCGCGCTGGAGGAGTCGGTTCCTGACGGGACGATCGCCGAGCGCGAGATGACGATCAAGCTCGACCCGCGCAACCGGCCGGAGCCTGACGTGGTGGTGGCCACAGCGGCGTACGACCCGGACCGCACCTGGTACGTCCCCGCTGACGTGGTGCTCGTCGCGGAGGTCGTCTCCCCGGAGTCCGCGCACCGCGACCGCACGGTCAAGGTTCGCAAGTACGCGGAGGCGGGCATCCCGCACTACTGGATCGTCGAGGAGGAGGACGGCCTGCCGGTCGTGCACGTCTACGAATTGGACGGCCCGACCTCCGCGTACGTGGCCGCCGGGATCTTCCGGGGCAAGCTGGAGCGGCCGGTGCCGTTTCCCGTTGCCATCGACCTCGGCGGACTCGTACCCAAGTGGAGGCGTGCAGGGGATTGATGGTCCGGCGTAAAGACCTGCGAGACTGCGGAGCATGTCGGATGCACAGGTCGTCGTCGTCGGTGGTGGGATCGCGGGGCTGGCCGCGGCCGCTTTCCTGAGTGGGGCGGCCGGGGGGCCGGCGCGGGCGCAGGTGACGGTGCTGGAGGCGTCCGGGCGGGTCGGCGGGAAGCTGTGGGGCGGAGAGGTCGGCGGGGTCCGGGTGGACCTCGGGGCCGAGTCGGTGCTGGCCCGGCGGCCGGAGGCGGTGGAGCTGGCCCGGGCGGTCGGCCTGGCGCAGGAGCTGGAGCCGCCGACCACCGCGAAGGCCGCGATCTGGACCCGCGGCGCGCTGCGGCCGCTGCCCGGCGGGCAGGTGATGGGCGTCCCCGGCGACCTGGAGGCGCTGGCCGCCTCCGGGGTGCTGACCGCGGAGGGGCTGGAGCGGGCCCGGCACGAGCAGCCCACCGAGGTCGGCGAGGACGTCGCGATCGGCCGCTACGTCGCCGACCGGCTGGGCCGGGAGGTGGTGGACCGGCTGGTCGAGCCGCTGCTCGGCGGCGTCTACGCCGGCCGCGCCGACGAGATCTCGCTGCGTGCCGCCGTACCGCAGCTGCTGTCGATCGCGCGCGGCGGCGGCTCGCTGGTCGAGGGCGTGCACGAGCTGGCCTCCCGGCCGAAGGTCGTCGACACCCCGGTGTTCCAGGGCCTGCGCGGCGGCCTCGGCACCCTGCCCGGCGCGGTCGCCGCGGCCTGCGTCAAGGCGGGGGTGGACCTGCGCACCGACGCCCCGGTGGACGAGCTGCGCCGCACCCCCGACGGCTGGCGGGTGGTGACCGGCGGCCGGGTGCTGCACGCGGACGCCGTGGTGCTGGCCGTCCCGGCCCCCGCCGCGGCCCGGCTGCTGCGCGAGGACGTCCCGGCGGCCGCCGCCGAGCTGGACGCGGTCGAGTACGCGGGCATGGCCCTGGTGACCCTGGCCTTCCGCCGCGCCGACCTGGCCCGGCTGCCGAGCGGCAGCGGCTTCCTGGTGCCACCGGTGGACGGGCGGCGGATCAAGGCCTCGACCTTCTCCTCCAACAAGTGGGGCTGGCTGGAGCGCTCCGCGCCGGACGCGTTCCTGCTGCGCACCTCGCTGGGCCGCTACCGCGAGGAGGAGGCGCTGGGGCTGGCGGACGAGGAGCTGGTGGCGCGGTCGCTGGCGGACCTCAAGGAGGCGATCGGGCTGACCGCCCGGCCGTACGACACCTTCGTGTCCCGCTTCGCGGCCGGTCTGCCGCAGTACCCGGTGGGGCACCTGGACCGGGTGGCCCGGGTGCGGGCGGAGGCGGCGCGGGTGGGCGGGCTGGCGCTGTGCGGCGCCGCGTACGACGGGGTGGGCATTCCGGCGTGCATCGGTTCGGCGGCCGCCGCCGCGGCCGCCGCCGCGGCCGCCGCCGCGGCGGCCGTCGACAGAGTGTTGACCCCGGCGACGGGGGAAAGTTCCACGGAGAGGACAATGGGCGCATGACTGAGAGCGTTGAGCGGGAGCCGGAGCAGCGGCCCGAGAAGAAGAAGGCGCGCGACCTGAACCAGGTCATCCGCTACACGATGTGGTCGGTGTTCAAGCTCAAGGGCGCCCTGCCCGAGGACCGCACCGCCCTGGCGGCCGAGGTGGACGAGCTGTTCGCCCAGCTGGCCGCCAAGGACGTGACCGTGCGCGGCACGTACGACGTCTCCGGTCTGCGCGCCGACGCCGACATCCTGGTCTGGTGGCACGCCGCCGACTCGGACGACCTCCAGGAGGCGTACAACCGCTTCCGTCGCACCGGCCTCGGCCGGCTGCTGGAGCCGGTCTGGTCGAACATGGCGCTGCACCGCCCGGCCGAGTTCAACAAGTCGCACATCCCGGCCTTCCT
>NZ_JBFBFA010000056.1:0-38806 GCF_040683915.1 Kitasatospora sp. NPDC093102
GCGCGAGAAGTCGGCCGGGCCGACTTCTCGCGCAACCGCCCCTCTCAGCGGCCGACTTCGCGCAGGCGGAAGTCCTCGACCGTCTCCCTCCTGATCAACAACCGGGCCCGGCCGTCCTTCATCGCCACCACCGCCGGGCGGCCGACCAGGTTGTAGCCCGACGCCATCGACAGCTGGTACGCGCCGGCCGCCGGCACCGCCAGCAGGTCGCCCGGGCGCAGGTCGGCGGGCAGCGCGGCGTCCCGGACCAGCACGTCCCCGGCCTCGCAGTGGCGGCCGACCACGTCCACCCTCGCCTCCCCCGCCTCCGAGCGGCGGCCGACCAGCCGTACGGTGTACGGCGATCCGTACAGTGCCGGACGCGGGTTGTCGCTCATGCCGCCGTCCACCGCGGCGAAGCAGCGGCCGTCCGCGGTGTGCTTGACGGACAGCACCCGGTACACCGCGACCGCCGACGGTCCGGCGATCGCACGGCCGGGTTCGACGATCAGCCGGGGCACCTCCAACCCGGCCTCGGCGCAGCGCACCGCCAGCCGGTCGGTCACCCGCACCGCGAACTCCGCGAGGTCCAACTCCTCATCCCCGACGGGCAGGTAGCGGATGCCGTGACCACCGCCGAGGTCCAGCTCCGGCAGTTCCACGCCGTACCGCTCCCGCACCTCGGCGAGCAGCCGCACCAGCGCGTCCACCGCGAGCAAGTAGGGCTCAGGCGACGTGATCTGCGAGCCCAAGTGGCAGTGCAAGCCCGCCAGTTCGAGCCCCGGCTGGTCGAGCACCCGGGCGATGGCGTCGGCGGCATCGCCACCCTGGATCGGGAAGCCGAACTTCTGCCCGCCGACCCCGGTCCGCACCGCCGCATGATGCCCGGCGGCGATCCCCGGGACCACCCGGACCAGCACCTTCTGCGGCGTGTCGGCGGCCACCAGCGCGGCCAGCCTCGCGATCTCCGCCGGGCCGTCGATGACGATCCGCCCGACCCGCAGCCTCCGGGCCAACCGCAGCTCCTCCGGGGACTTCGCGTTGCCGTGCAGCAGGATCCGCTGCGCCGGGAAGCCGGCCGAGACCGCCAGCCACAGCTCGCCCGACGAGCAGACGTCCAGGCCCAGCCCCTCCTGTTCCACCCAGTCGGCCATCGCGCTGCACAGGAAGGCCTTGGCCGCGTACAGCACCTCGGCGTGCGGCAGCGCCCGCCGGTACGCCCGGGCTCGCCCCCGGACCTCGGCCTCGTCCAGCACGTACAGCGGGGTACCGAACCGTTCGGCGGCCTCGGCCAGTCCCACCCCGCCGACCACGACCTCGCCGCCGCGGCCGGGCCGCGCCGAGGCCGGCCAGGGTCCACCGAGGGCATCGGCGGGGGTGGTGGGGGTGGTGGGGGTGTTGGGAGCGGGTCGGGCGATGAGCTGGGTCATGGCGGGGCTCCTCGGGTCAGTCTTCGAACTGCATCGCGATGCGGCAGTGCGTCGGGCGGCTCCGGTCGTGGGCAGGGGCGGGCTCCGGGGTCCGCTCCGGCGGCTCCGGGGTCCGTTCCGGCGGCTCCGGCGCGGCGGCCTGGAGATCGACCAGCGGCACCACGCGTCGCAGCGGCTGTTCGACGGCAAGGGCGGTGTCGGTCATGGCGGGTTCCCTTCGGGTCGTGGGCCGTACGGCCGGACGCGTGCCGTTCGGCCGTACCCCTCCAGTGGAGACCCTCCGCAGACCGACCGCACCCGTCCTTGACGCATGGCGTACGTCCCGGCCGCCGTCCTTGACGCCCTTCTGACAGCGGGTTCCTCGGCATCGAGGCGATCGGCCGGCCGGTGCGGTTCGTGCCGGGCCCGGGCCGAGAGAACCCGACGGGTCTGTCAGAAGGCCGTCAAGATGTGTGCGACCTGCGTCATGGTGGCGTCAGCGGCGGTACGGAGCGGTCCGTTCCGGGTTTCACTGGTGTCGTCCGAAGCGAGGAGCACCGACCCGGCAGCGCCCGATGGAGAGCCTGCCGGAGAGACGGAGGCGAACGGCCATGACCGGGACCACCCGAGTGATCGTCGGCCTGAGCGGATCGCTGAGCAGTCTGGCCGCCCTCTACCACGCCGTCGGCGAGGCGGCCCGGGGCCAGGCGGTGCTGGTGCCCGTCGTCGCCTGGACCGCCACGAACGACCGGGACGGCCTGCGCCCGCTCTCCGAACTGGAGCACGCCGCCCGCCGGCGCCTCGACGTCGCCTTCGAGCAGGCCTACGGCGGCTACCCGTCCGGCCTGGTCGTCCACCCCTTGGTGGTCAACGCCGAGCCCGGCCCCGCCCTGGTCGGCGCCGTCACCGGCCCGGAGGACCTGCTCGTGCTCGGCGCCGCCACCCGCCGGCGTCTGGACCGCCTGCGGCACGGCTCGGTCGCCCGCCACTGCCGCCACCGGGCCGGCTGCCGGGTGGTCGAGGTCTCGCCCTCGGCCCTCCTCACCCGCCTCGAACTCCCGGCCCGCACCGGCGCGCCGCTGCCCCTCCTGGCCCGCTGACATCACCCTGCCGGCCGGCTGAGAACGCCCTGCCGGCCCGACGCCGGCCGCCCCCCTCCTGCGCGCCCCGGACGCTACGCCGGGTCACTCAGGTGGGCGCTGAGCCAGGTGAGGGCGGGCGGGATCAGCCGGTCCCAGGTGGTGAAGTTGTGGCCGCCCCTGTCGACCGTCTCCTGGGCGACCACGAGCGGCGGGCGGGCAGCGGCGGCGAAGGCACTGGAGTCGGCGTAGGTGCTGCCGTCCTGCTTACTGCCCGCGAGCAGCACCGCGAGGGGCGGCGTCGGCAGGTGGGCCAGGCGCCAGTCGAGGTCCGCCTCGGCGCGGCGCTGTGCGCTGCCGCCGAAGAGGTCGCCCGTCGTGACGTCCTCCGCCGCCTTGAAGTAGCCGGAGAGCGAGACCGCCACCGAGAAGGTCTCCGGGTGCTCCATGCCCAGCTTGACCGCGCAGTAGCCGCCGGTCGAGTCGCCGACGATGCCCAGGCTGCCCGTTCCGTCCAGCACCCGGTAGGAGGCCCGCAGGTCGGCGGGCACGTCGGTGGTGAAGTAGCGCTGCGCCTGCGGCCCGCCGGGGATGTCCTCGCACTCGCTGTCCCGGGGCATGGTCGGCGAGGGACGCATCAGCACCAGGACGGTCGGCTTCATCGCTCCCGTGCGCAGCAGGTCGAGTTCGGTGGCCGGGTAGCGGAGCTTGGTGACCAGGTTCGTGGCGTCGCCGGGGAAGCCGGTCAGCACCAGCGTGGCCGGGAAGTGCCGCGCCCCGCCGCCGGGTTGGAAGTACTGCGGCGGCAGGTAGACGTAGCCGTCGCTGCTGAGCCCGGTCGTGCCGCCGGGCAGCCGGACCCGGTCGAGCCGGCCGATCCGGGCCGGATCGCGGTTGACCGCCCCCGCGCCGGTGATGTCCGCCCTGCCCAGGACCTGTACGCCGACCGGACCCGCGCCGGCGCCTCCGCCCGCCGTCCTGATCACGCCCGTGCCGCGCTCGTGCCCGAGCAGGTCGGACCAGCTGCTGTAGAAGACGAAGTAGTCGTTGACGGCGAGCCCCAGCAAGGCCAGCAGGGTCAGTTGCGTGACGGCGATGGTGCCGAGCCGCAGGAACATCGCGGGCCAGCTCCGGACGGCGAGCCGGGGCCAGACCCAGAGCGTGCCGAGCACCGTGAGCACCGCGAGCAGTGCCACCAGCGCCACCAGCTTGTGACTGGTGAGTCCCATCGGCCCCGGCCTCCCGTACCACTGTGGCCCCACTACCACTGTGGACCTCCGGCCGGCCCAATCGGAGCCCGGCACTTGGAGTAGCCAGGCCGGCACTCCCTGGCGCGCCGCGGCGAGCCGGGGTTCCGCAACTTCGACAGTCCTGTCGAAGTTGACATGCCCGAGCTATGCTGACCCGAAGCCCGCCCGCGGCCGGGCCCCACCCCGTCGACGATCGCACCGCACTGGCGCTCCCGACCGGAAGGAGGTGCGGTCCGGACCTCCGGCAGACGGCCAACCCGCCTTCCACGTCGCTTTCTTGACGATTCGTCAATTCCGATCCGCGATTTCACCGCCTGAGCCGCGACGCGTGCCCCGGGCCGCCCACCGCCGTTGTACGGAAGGTGAATCGCCGCGCCCGCCCGAAACCCCCGGCCACCCCGCCGAGGAAGAGGTTCCGCATGACGACGTCCCGGACCCACCCCCGCCCCGCCGAGGCCGCGGTGCTGCTCACCGTGCTCGGCCTGCTCGTCCTGGAGGAGATCGCCCTCGGCATGGCCGAGGAGGAGGACCGCCCCGTCATCGGCGGCATCCTGATCGGCGCCTCCGGTGCCGGCCTGCTGGCGGTCGGCGCGGTCCTGCTCAGCCGCTGGATCGACCTCCGCCGCCCGCTCCCGCTCCCCCCGCCCGGCCCGAACGGCCGCGAGTACAGCGCCCGCGCCCTCGAAGGCTTTCCGATGGAGGCCGTCCGCCCCCTGCTGCTCGCCGAGAACGCACCCCAGCTCGGCCACCTGTACTCCGCCTGGATGCTCGCCCGGACCGGCCGCCCGGCCCCCTGGATCGCCCGCCGCCTGGCCATCCCCCCGGACGCCGCCCAGCTCCTGGTCGACGCCGCCCGCTCGGCGGGACTCGATCGGGCCTGACCAGCGCCGGCCGACCGGATCAGCGCCGCTGACCGGGCGCCGTGTTCGCCTGCGACACCAGGTACGGCACCAGCCCGCGCTCCGCCAGCGCCGACCGCCAGGCGTCCCGCGCCAGCGGCAACTCCCCCGGCCCGTCCGCCGCCTCCCCGGCCTCCGACCCCCTCGACCGGGCCGCACCCAGCAGCCCCAGCCCGCCCACCAGCAGACTCACCGCACCCGCCCCGGCCGACACCCACCCGGCCTCCACCAGCGCGTGCGCCAGCACCTCCAGGTCCTCGACCAGCCCCAGCAGGGAGCCCAGCACCAGGAAGATCACCGCCGCCGTCACCGCGATGATCGGCACGACCACCCCGAGCACGCCCCACCACCCCGACGCCCGCTCCCGGGCCGGCACGTCCACCGGCAGCCGCGCCACCGCGTCCGCATCCGCCCGCAGCGCCGTGTACCGCTCGTACTCCGGCGCCGCCGCGGCCAGCACGAACTCCGCGTTCTCCCGCGCCGTCCGCCGCAACCGCTCCACGCCCCGGGCCTCCTCCCCGCTCGCCCGCAACGCCGCCCGCACCTGCGGGGCCGCCAGCGCCCGCCCGAGCTCCGTCTCGAAGTCCGCCCGATCCTGCTGCGGCAGCCGAAGCGGCCTGTTCATGCTCGTCCCCGATCGCCGTTCGTTTAGTTCTACAGAACTGTAGAACATGGAGGCGGGTCGCAGCAGCCCTGTTCACGGGTGGATTCGGCGGTCAGGAGGGGTCGGCCACGGGGACCCGGGCGAGGGCGTCGCGGACGGTGTCGGCCGAGTCCGGGACACGGACACCCCGCTCACGCAGCCACGCGCGCCCGGGCCAGGGGCTGAGGCCGTTGAGGCGGCATCCGGTGGACGCTCGGCGGAGGGGGCAACCGACCGGATGGCTCGAATGCCTCGGCACCGAGAAGTCGTCTCCTGCGGCCTCAAGTAGCCTGGAGCGTGACCATCATGGAACGCTCGACACCCGACGGGCTGCGGGAGCCGCACTGTCCTCGGCCACGACCGGACAAGCGAGTGCCGGCCACCTCATGAGCGACAGGTACCGCGAACTGGCCCTCCCTTCGACCGGCCTTGCGCGCAACACACTGCGCTACGCACAGGCTCTGGTCCCAGCCGCGATCTTCAATCACAGCCTGCGCACCTACCTCTACGGGCGCCTCCTCGGTGAGCGACGTGGTCTGCAACCGGACCGCGACTACGACGACGAACTCCTCTTCCTGGGATGCGTCCTGCACGACTGCGGGCTCAGTATCGAGGGCAACGGCGACCAGCGGTTCGAGCTGGACGGTGCCGATCTGGCGATCCGCTTCCTGACCGAGCAGGGAGTGCCACCGGCGCGAACGGAAGTCGTGTGGGACGCGATCGCGCTGCACATGGACCGTGAGATCGCCCTGCGGAAGCGGCCGGAGGTCGCGCTGGTCGCCCTCGGCGCAGGCTTCGATCTGGGCGGCGGCCCAACCGCACTCCCGGACGGCTACGCGGACCGCGTCCACCGGGTGCTGCCGCGTCTGCACGCTGCGGCGGTCCTCCACGACAGCATCGTCGGCCAGGCGCTGGAGAAGCCGCACAAGGCACCGCCCTTCACGATGACGGGCGAGCTCGTTCGCCAGGTGACCGGCCGGACCTGGCCGAGCTGGGAACAGCTCGCCCGCTCCTCGGGATGGAACGACTACGACCACGACGATCGCCCCGCCCCCGGCTGAGAGCCCCGAGTCCGATGTCCTCCCTCCGGTACAGCCGCACGGTCGCACCGGGCTGACAGCCACAGGCAGTCCGTCCGACGATGCGGAGGAGGTGGCTCGGGCGCGGTTCAGGCCACGGTCAGGATGCCGCGCATGAAGTGGTGGAAGGCGCAGAGGTAGGAGTACGCGCCGGGCTGGGTGGGGGCGGTGAGGGCGGCGGTGGCGCCGGGGGCGATCGGGCCGGTGTCGAAGCTGCCGTCCTGGGCGGTGAGGCTGTGGGCGGCGGTACCGGTGTTGGTCACGGTCACGACGGCGCCCGGGCCGGCGGTGAAGTCACCCGGTTCGAAGGAGAAGTCGCGGATCGTCACGGTCCCGGTGAAGGGGCTGGGCGACGGGACCGGTGTGGACGGCACGGAGGGCACCGCGACGGAGCCGGTGGTCTCCTCCGGGCCCGGCACCTCGAACGAGCTGATGCAGCCGGTCAGGACGGGGCCGACCGCGAGCAGCAGGAGGGCGGCGCGGAGAAGCGGACGCATCAGGCGGTGGTGAGTTCGACCCGCTTGGCGTCGGCGGCGGCGGGCGGGGTGGCACCGATGTTGGAGACGGTGGCGGTGAGGACGGCTTCGACGCCCGGGAGCCAGTTGGTGGTCTTGGACTGGACGACGATCTGCCGCTGCTGCGGCTTCCCGTCGCAGATCACGTCCGCCTCTGCGGTCCGGTTGGAGCCGAAGGCGATGGAGGAGGTGTCCTCGGGGTCCTTCTGCTCCACCGAGACGGTGAGCGAGCGGGCCTCGTCCGCGACCGAGCAGAGGTAGCCGACCTGTACCCGGACCCGGCCGGGGAGCTTGGGGTCGATGGTGGCGTCACCGAGGGTGACGGTGGTGGGGGTGGGGTCCGAGTCGTCGGCCCAGGCGGGTACGGCGGCGCCGGTGAGGCCGGTGAGGCCGGTGAGGGCCGACGTGAGTACCGTCAGGATGATCCACCGCTGCACTGCAACCTCCGGGTCCGAGAACGTGTTGCGGCCGACGCTAGCCGCCTGCCCGGAAACCCGCGCGCCGGACTCATACCAACAGCCCAGCACCCCCGGTCACCGCCGCCGGAGCCGGCAGCCGGCAATCCTTCGGGTCGGGATACGCCGGATCGCTCGGCTGTGCTTCGAACAACGTTGCCCTCACAACGAATTGACTTGTCGTCAGGCGCGCCGAAGGGCACCTCCACCGAGCGCGGGGCCCTTCGGCGTCTCGTCCGACGCCCGTCTACGACGCCCGCCGCTCCCGCCCGGCCACGCCGATGAAGCCCAGCAGCCGTTCGTTGACCGCCTCGGGCCGCTCCAGGTTGAGCCCGTGCCCGGCGCGTTCCAGGATCTCGGCCCGCACACCCGGGATCAGCCGCGTGACCCGCTCCACCACCTGGCGCGGCCGCAGCAGCGCGCTGCGCCTGCCCACCAGGACGAGCGCGGGCAGCCGGATCGACGCCAACTCCCCGTCCGTGAAAGGCCGGGCCGGCGGGCGACTGCTCGGCTTGTAGCTCCGCATCGCGAGCATCAGCGGCGCGATCATCTCGCGCGGCGCGCTCAGCGCCGGGTTGGCCAGCAGCCGCCCGACCGCGGGACGGAGCGGGCGCGGGGCGAGCATCCCGAACAGGCCGCCGACCATGTGGACGTAGAACCGCGCGGGGACCTTCTCGATCCCGCCCGGGTCGAGCGACGCGACCGAGGCGAGCCGCTCGGGCGCGTGGATGGCCTGGTTGAGGGCCAGCCAGCCACCGTACGAGACCCCGACCAGGTGCACCCGCTCCGCGCCGAGGCCGGCCAGCACCTCCCCCAGCCAGGCCGCGTTCTCCTCCGACCCGGCCGCGACGGCGCGGTGCACGCTGCGGCCGGGGTCGTCCAGGGTGTCGATCGCGTAGACCGGGTGCCGCTCACCGAGGGCGGCGATCTGCGGGTACCAGTTGGACGGGTGCCCGGCGTGGCCGTGCAGCAGGACGATCGGTTCGCCGGTCGCCGCACCGTAGCGGTGCACGTGCACGGTCCCGTACGCGGTCTCGACATCGAGTTCCTGGCGCGGACTCGGCCAGAGCTCCATCGCCCGGTCGTACGCCGCAAGGAACTTCGCACGGGCCTCCTCGCTGACGAAGTGCCCGACGCTGGTCCTGGTCATGATCCCTCCCGACTTTGATGGTATGGTTGTACCACAAAAACATCCGGAAGGAACCCGATGCCGAAGCTGGTGGATCACGAGGAGCGGCGGGCCCACATCATCGACTCCCTGCTCCGCTCCGCGGCGAGCAGCGGCCTGCACTCCGTCACCATGCGTTCCGTGGCGATCGAGGCCGGCGTCTCGGTGCGCCTCGTGCAGTACTACTTCGACACCAAGGAACAGTTGCTGCTCGCCGCCATGACCCGCCTGGCCACCCGCATGGGCGAACGGGTCCAGCGGCGCGTGCGCGCGACCGGCGCCACCAGCGACCCGCGCGGCATCATCGAGGCGGTGCTGCTGGAGGCCGTCCCCACCGACGAGGAGAGCCGGGCCTTCCACCTCGTCTACACCGAGTACGCGGTGCTCTCCGTCACCGACCCGGCGCTCGCCGGGCAGCCGTTCCTGGCGGCACCCAACGAGATGGAGGCCTTCCTGGTCGCCCAGCTCACCGCCGCCCAGCAGGGCGGGGACGCCGATCCGCAGCTCGACGCCCGGCAGGAGGCCGTCGTCCTCCTGGCCGTCTCCGCAGGCCTGGGCCTGAGCGTGCTGCTCGGGCAACGGGCGGCGGAGGAGGCGGCCGCCGTCCTGCACTACCACCTGGGCCGGATCTTCCCCGGCTGACGCTGCGACCGGACCCCTGCGATCGGAGCTCGCTCAGGCCGCTCCGTCATCCCACCGGAACTCCGGACGGATCCCCCGAGTGATCAGGTCCCGTCCGAGGATCTGAAGCCGGAACATGGCCGCCACGTTCGGCGGCGCGCCGGACGTCCAGCACGTCTCCAGGTCGACCAGCAGCTTCGACAGGGTGCGGTTGAACTCGGTCGAGGGGTTCGGCCGGGCCTGGGAGGCCGCGAAGTCGTACACCTCCGGCAGGATGACGGGAGCCCCGCTGAAGCTCCACTTGTCGCCGGTCCTGACCAGCCGCTTCTGGACGTAGAGCTCCTTGAACAGGTAGTAGTGCGCGTGGCCGCTCTCCCCCTCCCCCGGCGGCTGATCGGGTGAGCCCTGCGTCCCCTCCCCCTCGCTCTTGATCCGGTCGATCGTGTCGACCGCGTCGGTGACGGTTCTGATCGGCTCCGCGAAAGGCACCTCCACCGCGTGGGCGTTCGGGTCGATCGCCGGTTCGAGCTTCTTGAACGTCTGGATGATCGTGTCGTAGAAGGCGCCGATCGTGGCAGGCGGCCGCCCGGCCCGAAGGGCGACCGGGGGGAACTCCGGGTACTCGATCTGCATGAACACCGCGAGCTGGTCCTTGACCAGCGGCTTCAGATCAACCGGAAGCTCCTGCGGAATGCCGCCGGGCAGCTCGTCGGCCGGATAGTCCGGCAGGAATTCCGGGTGCGCGATCGACGGCCGGCCGCCGATCGCGGCCAGCAGGTTTCCGGCCAGCGCGAAGTGGTTCATCTCCTGGCTGACGATTTTGTGCAGCACACCCTCGGTGCGGTCCGGGTCGTTCTTGACCGACCACTGCGCACACAGATACGGCGGGATGGTGGCGAATTCCAGCCGCATCGCGAGGTGCAGGGCGCCTTTGAGGTCGTCCAGCGGCAGAACTCCCGCCTCGACGTACTCCCTGATGGTCTTCATGCGCGGAGTGCCCGCGGTCACCGGATTCACGCTACAGCCCCAACTTCCTGAGTTCGTCGTCGATGATGCGCTGCGCCTCCGGCGGGACGCCCGGAAAAGCGAGCAGCGGCACGTTCCCGGGATAGCCGATCGCCTCGAAGCCGATGTCGGAGGTGAAGTAGCCGGAGAGCAGCAGGGACCGGAACCTCGTGAAGAAGCTCCGGTCCGTCGCGGTGGTCGACGCGATCTGGTCGACGATCGTGCGCCGGCGGGAGCCGTCCAGCTCGACGAACCCCGTCCCGAACTGGCGCCGCGCCTCCGCGTCGACCATGACGAGGCCGGGAGTGATGACGGTCCTGTGGCCCTGCTGCGTCTTGTAGGGAGCGCTCACCCAGTCGTCGAAGAAGTCGGCGATCCCCATCGCACTCGGCGCCGGGTATTCGGCGGTGCCCGGCAGAACGATGTCGGCGAGTGCCTCGACGAGTGCGCGCTCGCGCTCCGAGAGCGTGCGCGGCCAAGGCGTGTGCGGCGTCACGAGGTTGGGATCGGTGCCGTAGCCCTGCGGTGCGGTACCGGCCCCGGCGGCACTGTGCTGGTCCATCTCTTCCTCTCGCTTCCGATGTACCGTCATCCGGTTGCGCCCGCTCGGCTGTCGGGCGCCTGCTGCGGTCAGATCCCGCCACTCCTCAGCAGGTCGAGGATGCGGGCCGAACTCCGTGCGGCCAGGGCCAGGATGGTGAGCGTGGGGTTCTTGTCCGGGCTCGACGCGAACGCGGCACCGTCGACGACGAACAGGTTCCTCACGTCCCAGCACCGGTTGTGGGCGTCGAGCACGGAGTTCTGCGGGGAGGTCCCCATCCGCGCGCCGCCGACCTCGTGGACCGCTCCGCCGCCCTGCGGCATCGCGACGGGACTGGTGTCCGGCGCGCCGCCGAGCAGGCTGAAGACCTTGTTGAAGGTGTCGTGCATGTGCGTGACCTGCCGGACTTCCGGATCTCCCCATTTCCAGTGGAACCGCAGGGCCGGAACTCCCCACTTGTCCTTGACCGTCGGATCGAGCTCGCAGAACGAGTCCTCGTTCGGGATCATCTCGCCTTCGCCGATGAGGGTGACGGCCGTGCCGTACCTCCGCCGGACCTCCGTCCACAGGGCGTCGCCGTAGGTCGCGCTGCCGTCGGCGATCAGGCTTCCGATGCCGGTGGTCGGCATCCTGCGACCCCCGCGCGGCTCGATGTGGTACCCGCGCGGGAACCCGAGCTGCCCGGCGGCCTGCTCGGGCAGCAGCCACCACGGCACGTAGATGTGCGGGGTGAAGATGCCGTCGTCGTTCAGCACGGGGAGTTTTTCGAGCATCGGAATCTCCGACGAGCGCGAGAACTCGACCGAGTCCATCAGGTACTTGCCGACCAGCCCGTGGCCGTTCCCGATCCCGTTGGGGAACGCGGCGCTTCGCGAATTGAGCAGGATGCGCACCGACGAGCAGGTTCCCGCCGCCAGCACCACCACCCGCCCCGTGACCGAGGACTCGGAGCCGGTCACCCGGTCGTTGTAGGTGACCCCGGTGGCCCGCCCGGTCGCGTCGACGTCGACCCGGGACACCATGGCGTTGCACACGACGGTGAGATTGCCGGTGGCGTGGGCCGGGGGAATGAGGACGGTCGTGCTCTGGAAGTTGGAGCGGCTGGCGCAGCCGCGGGTGCACTGGGTCGAGTACAGGCACGCCGCGCGGCCGTTCAACGGGCGGGTGAGCACGGCCGCCCGGATCGCCGCCACCTTCATGCCCAGGTGCTCGAACGCCCGGCCGAGGACGATCTCGAAGGCGCGCGGGGACGGCGGTGGGAGCTGGACGCCGGGCGGGGAGTCGGGGGCGTTCTCGATCCCGTGGGGAAGGCCGGTGACGCCGATGAGGCGTTCGGCCTCGTCGTACCACGGCGCCAGGTCCGCGTACTCGATCGGCCAGTCGAAGCCCAGTCCGTCACGGGTCTTCGGCTTGAAGTCGTACGGTCCGAAGCGCAGCGCCACCCGCCCCCAGTGATTGGTGCGGCCGCCCAGCATCCGCGGCCGCCACCAGCTGAACTGATTCGACCCGTCCGGATTCGGGGGGTCGGCCTGACTGTAGGGCTCACCGGCGATCTGCGAGCCGCCGTCGACGGTGGCGTCGTAGAAGCCCTGCGGCTTGTCCGGCGTCGAGGCCGCCCGCAGCGGCGCTTCCTGCGGCGTGTTGAACATCGGCGTCTCGGTCCCGGGATCGTAGTCCCGGCCCGCTTCCAGCATCAGGACGCGGGCGCCCGCTGCACAGAGCTCGTGCGCCGCCATCCCGCCGGCAGCCCCGGAGCCGACGATGATGACGTCGAATGCCTGGATATCGGACAAGATCCCACTCTTTTCACCGGATATCGCTTCGCGATACACAGCCGTCACTTTCAGTGATCAGATGGTGACGAGTCTCGCAGAGGCCGCGATGAACCGCGACCGGTGGATCCAGGAGTGATCAGGGCGGTCACCGGCGCATGATCGTCCGGCTCGCGCAGCCGACTGCCGCCGCGATGGACAGGGCCGAAGCCGCCTGACCGTCGACCGGCCGGAGGAGCCCGCCTACGCGAACTGTGACTGGTACACCGGTTCGCGGGGAGCGCCGTGGAACACCTGCCGTGCATGCCACTCCCGGCGCCGGTTCGCGACCGGCGGTCGGCCCGGCTGCGTGCCGATGACCGGGCGCCCGGACAGCGCGAGCACGTGCCGGTGGCTGGCTTCGCTACGGCCGACGAAGCGGTCGGAGACCGTGATGCGGCGGCCCTCCCCCAGTCCCGGCACTCCCTTGTCGAAGAGCTTGTGGTGCAGCGAGCACAGGCACAGGCCGTTGTCGACCTCGTCCGGCCCGTCGTGCGACCACCAGCGCACGTGCGCGGCCTCCAGCCCGACCGTGCTCGCCCCGATCGCTCCGTCGTAGCCGCAGAACGCACACTGGAACTCGTAGGCGGTGAGTATCAGTTCGCGCATCCGCCGGTCCCGCTGCCGCCGGGCCGCGCCATCGGCCCCGCTCACGATCCCGGTCTCGGCCTGCTCCAGGTCGAGGCCGACCGCCTTGCAGAGGTCGGCGTGCAGGGACGACGGGAAGTGGGCGTCCAACAGCACCCTGGCCATCCGCCCCAGCAGCGCCGGCTCCTCACCGAGCGCCGCCCGCAGCCCGGGCGCGAGCCTGCCGGTGGCCCCGCTCGACCGGAGAAGCCCGACCCCGCTGCCGGGGCTCCCCGGCCCCCGATCGGTGCGGACCTCCCACACCCCGTCGCTGACCAGGTGGTGGAACGGATAGGCGGGAGTCGTCGGATGCGACGGCCCGTACTCGGCGAGCAGCCCTTTCAGCTCCTTCTCGACGGCGCTGTACGGCAGTTCGCCGCCCGCGTCCCGCTGGTAGCTGCCGAGGGCGTAGAGCAGCAGCAGCGGCTTGTGGGGCGCGCGAACGCCGTTGTTCGTCCAGCGCCTCAGCCGCGCCACCCGATCGAGCCAGTCCATGCCCGCCAGCGTAGTTCGCGGCACAGCGCCGGGATCACCCCCGGCAGCCGAACCGTCCCGAATCGGCGTCAGCCGTCGCTCACCGCGTCGTACTGGGCCAGGAGTTCGACCCTCGTGGCCTGGTCCGGCGCGAGCTCCAGGGCCGCCGCGAGGTGCCGCCTCGCCCGACCGTCCCCGATGATCCCGTAGGTCGTCGTCAGGGCGCCGTGCGCGCAGAACTCG
The DNA here is from genome assembly GCF_040683915.1 of Kitasatospora sp. NPDC093102. Classification (NCBI taxonomy): domain Bacteria; kingdom Bacillati; phylum Actinomycetota; class Actinomycetes; order Kitasatosporales; family Streptomycetaceae; genus Kitasatospora; species Kitasatospora sp. NPDC093102. Next base: position 13,799 of record NZ_JBFBFA010000056.1, read on the forward strand.
AGCCCGCCGGTGGCGGCGACCCTCAGTGCGCGGCCTTGTCGCTGATCAGCCGGGCGGCGAGTAGCCCGGAGGCCGCGGTGAGCACGGCCGCCGCCACGACGGTGGCGTTCAGGCCCAGTGCGTCGGCGAGGACTCCGGCGAGCAGGGCGCCGGCCGCGTAGCCGATGTCGCGCCAGAACCGGTAGGTACCGAGCGCGTTGGCCCGCCGGCTCGGGTGGGCATGGTCGGAGACGGCGGCGATCAGCGCCGGGTAGACCATCGCGGTGCCGAGCCCGAGCAGCACCGCCGAGACGATGCCGGCCAGCAGCGGCCGGTCGAGCAGCACCAGGGCCAGGCCGAGGCCGGCGGCCTGGACCAGCATGCCGGTGACGATCAGCGGCTTGCGCCCGATCCGGTCGGCCAGGTGACCGGTGGGGATCTGGCCGAGGCCCCACAGCAGCGGGTACAGCCCCTTGATCAGGCCGATCGCGGCGAGGCCGAGCCCGTGGTCGGTGAACAGCAGCGGAAAGACGCCCCAGGTGAGGCCGTCGTTGAGGTTGTTCACCAGGCCGGCCTGGCTGGCGCCGCGCAGCGAGCGGTCCCGCCAGGAGGTGTGCGCGAAGGTCTGCCACAGACCGGGCCCGGTCGCAGGGGCCGGAGCGGCTCCGGGGTGGCGGGCGAGCTCCAGTGCGACGTGCGCCGCCGTGTCGCGGACGGCGAGGGAGAGCGCGAGTCCGGCGACGACGAAGACGACACCGATCAGCTCGGGCGCCGGCCGCAGCCCGTACGAGGTGGCGAGGTAGCCGGTGACCAGCGCGGTCGCGCCGAGCGAGGCGTAGCCGGCCGCCTCGTTGAGGCCGGTGGCGAGCCCGCGCCGGGCCGGGCCGACCAGGTCGATCTTCATGTTGACGGTCATCGACCAGGTGAGGCCCTGGTTGATGCCGAGCAGCACGTTGGCGGCCACGATCCAGCCCCAGGAGGGCGCCCAGGCCAGGGCGAACGGGACCGGGATGCCGAGTAGCCAGCCCGCGACGAGCAGCTGCTTGCGGCGGAAGCGGGCGGTCAGCGCACCGGCGGCGAGGTTGGTGAGGGCCTTGGTGACGCCGAAGGCGATGATGAAGGAGAAGACGGCGAGGTCACTGGTGAGGTGGAAGACCTCGGAGCCGGCCAGCGGCACGGTGGTGCGCTCCAGCCCGACCAGGCCGCCGACGGTGGCGGTGACCACGACCAGCAGGGTGAACTGGAGCCAGTTCTCCCGCAGGCCGAGCCGCGCCGGGCGGTCGGTCTCGCGCGTCGCCTCGCCCGCGAGCTCGCGGGCGGGCGCGCCGGGGGGCGTGGTGCTCATCGGTCCTCCTGTGATGACGGGTGCGGTCTCGCCCGGTTGCAGCGGCCGACACCCTCGACAATATTCCATGGATTTATGGAAGATAGCTCTGAGCTCGGAGAACATCCGCCGAGGAAGGTCCGGTACGCTATTCCATGGAACCTTGGATAAAGGGCTCCGGAGCATCGGGCAGGAGGACGCGATGGCCATGAGCGAAGCGAAGGCACAGCTGTACGACGCGTTCGCGGCCAGCGGCAAGGCCCTGGCCAGCGGAAAGCGCCTGGAGCTGCTCGACCTGCTCGCCCAGGGCGAGCGCACCGTGGACGCCCTGGCCAAGACGGCCGGACTGAACCTGACCACCGCCTCGGCCCACCTCCAGGCGCTCAAGCAGGCCGGCTTCGTCGCCACCCGCCGCGAGGGCGTCCGCATCCACTACCGGCTCTCCGGCCCGGACGTCGGCGAGTTGCTCGCCCTGCTACGCAAGGTCGCCGAGCGCCACCAGGCCGCGGTGCCGCCCGCACTGGACGCCTACCTGGGCGAGGACGGCGCGCAGGAGGTCGGCAACGAGGAGCTGCGCGCCCGCGCCGAGGCCGGCGAGGTGCTCGTGCTGGACGTACGCCCGGTGGAGGAGTACCTGGCCGGACACATCCCCGGCGCGCTCTCCATCCCGGTCGACGAGCTGGCCGAGCGGCTGGAGGAGCTGCCCGCGGACACCGAGGTGGTCGTCTACTGCCGCGGCGAGTACTGCGTGCTGGCCTACGACGCGGTCCGCCTGCTCACCGCCCACGGACGCCGGGCGGTCCGGCTCGACGACGGCATGCTGGAGTGGCGCCTGGCCGACCTCCCGGTGGCCACCGGAGCCTGAACCGCCGCGCCCGGCGGACCCGTTGCGGCCGACGGAGCACCTCTCCTGACGGAGGATCAGTCGCCGAGGACGACCGGCAGGCCGGTGGTGACTCCGTCCAGGGCGCGCGAGCAGACGCAGTCCCGCTCGGCGGGCAGGCTCTCCAACGCCTTGAACAGCACCGCGCGCAGCCGCTCGGCGTTCCCCGCGAAGACCGCGCGGGTGGCCCCGCTCCCGCTCCCCACCCCCGCGTCATGGTCCGCCACCGACGCCAACAACGTGCAGCAGAGCCGGAGTTCACGTGCCGGCACGGCCTCCGGTTGCCCGGTCGTGCCGGCCGCCGACCAGCCGTTCACGCAAAACCAGCGGGACTCGGCGTGGGTGGAGAAGCGCGGCCCCTCGATCACCTCGCCCAGGAACAGCGCATCGCTCGGAGGCCCGTACGGCGTGTCGACCCGAACCCCGGTCACCTCGTCCGGCAGCGCGTAGAGACCCGAGCCGCCGATCACGCCCGACTCGGCCCGCGGGGCACCCTGATCGATCGTCATCATTCGTACCCTTCTTCGAGGAAAACGGCCGCTGCGGACCAGCGGGTGACCGCGGCGGGTCACGAGGAGTACTGCCGATCGGCCGCGGGCCACCGGGGTGGTCCCGGGCCGCCGTGCGGGTGACCTGTCGGACGTGTCGGACGCGGAACGCCCCGTCCGGTGTGCGTCGGTGGGAGTGCGCCGTCCGCGGACGGCGCAGGTCCTGTCCCCCAGTCTGAGAGCCGCCGATGCCTGCCACCGATCGTCTGCGCCACATCGTCCCGACCGCGCTCTGCGCCCTCTCCGTGGCCCTCGCCGCCCCCGCGGCCCACGCCGCGCCACCGGGCCGCGGCAGCGGGTCCGACCCCGGAAGGGCGAGCGGCGGCTCGTACGACTGGGACCGCGTGGCCGCCTGCGAGAGCAACGGCAACTGGCGCGTCAACACCGGCAACGGCTACTACGGCGGCCTCCAGTTCGACCAGTCCACCTGGCGGAACAACGGCGGCCTCGCCTACGCCCCGCGCGCCGACCTCGCCACGCGTGAGCAGCAGATCGCCGTCGCCCAGCACCTCGCCGACCGCCGCGGTCTCTCTCCCTGGCCGGTCTGCGGCGCCCGCACCGCCCGCAGCCAGGGCCGCGAGGCCGTCCTGCCGCCCCCGAAGGCCGCCCCCGCCCCCGCGCCCGTGCCCTCCGCCCCAGCCCGGGCCGGGTCCGAGGCCGGCACCTGGACCGTCCGCGACAACGACACCCTCTCCGACCTCGCCGAGCGCCTGCACGTCCCCGGCGGCTGGCCCGCACTCTACGACCTCAACCGCGCCACCGTCGGCGAGGACCCGGACCTCATCGAGCCCGGCCTGGTCCTCGACATCCCCTCCTGAACCCTCCCGACCCCAACGACCCAACGACCCAACAACCCACCGATCCGCCGCCCGCGCCCGCCCCGGCGCGGGCGGCGCTCCGCCGTTCCCGCCGTTCCCGCCATTCCCGCCGGACAGACCGGACACGCCGACGGCCCGCCCGCTCACGAGGAGCGGACGGGCCGTGGGCGGACGGGCGGCGGTCAGCCGACGTGGACGCGCGGGCGGCGCGAGCGGTCCGGCTCGGCTTCGCGCAGCACCTCGCGGGTGACCGGTGCGACCTCGCCCTGCCCGAACAGGAAGAACCGCAGGAACTGGGCGAAGGGACTGCCCTCGGTCCACTCGAAGTAGAGGTGCGGCTGCTGCCCGGTGCGGTCCCGGATGTTCAGCGCCAGTGCGGCGAGCGCGTTCGGGATGCTGGAGCTCTCCAGGGTGAGCACCCGGTAGCGGCCGTGCAGCACCTCGCCGCGCACGGTCAGCTCGGCCTCGAAGTCGGAGGCGTCGCGGACGGTCACCTCGACGAAGACCAGGTCGTCCTCGCCGGGGATGTCGTTGTCGGCGCGGATCTGGCGGATCTTGTCGCGGTACTCGGCGACGTCGCGGTGGCTCGGCTCGTTGGCGATCAGCCGCAGCGGGCGGTGCGCGTAGTCCCTGATGAAACGTTCCGCCATATCGTCCAGGGCCACGTTGGTGACGCGCAGCTCGAAGGCACGGCGCAGCCGGGACAGCAGCGAGACCAGGATGATCCCGGCGATGAAGCAGGCGCCGATCTTCAGACCGTCCGGCCGCTCCAGCACGTTCAGCACGGTGGTGTAGAGGAAGATCGCCGCGATGACCGCGAAGGCGACGGTCCAGCCGCGCTCGTGCTTCTTGTACGCGGCGATGGTCACCGCGATGGCGGCGGAGCTGATCAGCACCAGCACACCGGTCGCGTACGCGCCGCCCTGGGCGTCCACGTTGGCGTCGAAGATCCAGGTCACCAGGAAGCCGACCAGGGTCAGCACGATCACCATCGGCCGCACCGCACGGGCCCAGTGCGGGGCCATGCCGTAGCGCGGCAGGTAGCGGGGCAGCAGGTTGAGCATGCCCGCCATGGCGGAGGCACCGGCGAACCAGAGGATCGCGATGGTGGAGAGGTCGTAGACGCTGCCGAAGGCGCCGCCCAGGTACTCGTGCGCCAGGTAGGCCAGGGCGCGGCCGTTGGCGTCGCCGCCGGCCTTGAACTGGTCGGCCGGGATGAGCAGCGTGGTGATGAAGCTGGTGGTGATCAGGAACACGCTCATGATCACGGCGGCGGTGGTCAGCAGCTTGCGGGTGCCGCGGATCCGGCCGACCGGGTTCGCCTCGGTGTCGTCGGGGTCGCCCTTGATGTGCGGCATCACGGCGACGCCGGTCTCGAAGCCGGACAGGCCGAGCGCCAGCTTCGGGAAGGTCACCAGGGCCACACCGACCATGACGATCGGATTGCCGTGCTGGGCGGTCAGCGCGTCCGTCCAGTCGGTGACCACGTGCGGCGCCTCGATGATCTTCCAGAGGCCAACGGCCACCACGACCACGTTCAGCAGCAGGTACGTCCCGACCAGGAACACCGCCAGGCCGATCGCCTCGCTGAAGCCCTTGAGGAAGACCGCGCCGAGCAGGGCCACCAGGATCAGCGTGATCAGCACCTGCTTGCCGCCGAGGAAGCCGGTCAGGTGCGGGTTCTCCACCAGGTGCGCGCTCGCGTCGGCGGCGGACAGCGTGATGGTGATCAGGAAGTCCGTGGCCGCGAAGCCGAGCAGCGCGAGGACGAACAGCTTGCCCTTCCAGAACGACAGCAGCCGCTCCAGCATCGCGATCGAGCCCTCGCCGTGCGGGCTCTCCTTGGCCACCCGCCGGTAGACCGGCAGTGCGCCCAGCAGGGTGACCACCACCAGCACGATGGTCGCGATCGGCGACAGCACGCCCGCGGCGAGGGCGGCGATGCCCGGCTGGTAGCCGAGCGTCGAGAAGTAGTCCAGGCCGGTCAGGCACATCACCCGCCACCAGCGCTGGCCGGCGTGCGCACCGTGCGCGGCGGAGTCCCCCGCCTCCGCGCCCTCCTGCGACGTCTCCGGGGCGCCTTCCGCAGCGGACTGCTGCGCCGGCTTCTCCGCGGTCACGTCCTCCAGCAGCCAGCTGCGGAGGCGTATTCGCGCCGACGGCGCGTCCGACTCCGTCGTCTCCGTCGAACCCGACGAAACCACCTTGCACCTCTTGTTTAAAGACCCCGTAAAACGCCGTCGGGCGACGGCAGTGCGCCAGGCTATGCGACCGGCGTTAAGAATCCGCTACCGGCCCGCGTTAAGAAAACGTCATGGCCGCGCAGGTCGGCGCCGGTGGCACGGTGCCCCGGGCCGGGTGCCGGGAACGGATCGACCCCGAACCGGTGGATCGGTTCGGGGTCCTTCCGGGGGTGAAACCCGCGTCCCTTTCCTCGGGGGGGGGGAGCGCGGGGTCAGGCCCGGTAACCGAGGACGGTCATCATGCCCGTCTCCGCGTGGTAGACGTTGTGGCAGTGCACCATCCACAGGCCCGGGTTGTCTGCGTCGAAGTCGACGGCCAGGGTCGCGCCCGGCAGCACGATCGCGGTGTCCTTGCGCGGGCCGTCGCCGGGCAGCGCGAAGCTGTGGCCGTGCAGGTGGACGGGGTGCCACATGGTGGTGCTGTTGCGGAACTCCAGCCGCACCCGCTCGCCCGCCGCCACCGGGTAGCGCTGGGACGGGTCGTACCGGCGGCCGTTGAACGCCCAGTCGGCCTTCGCCATCCCACCGGTGAGCTCCAGCTTCACCGTGCGGTCGGGCGCCTTCGCGGGCAGCCGGACGCCCGGGGCGGCCTTGAGCTGTCCGGCGGTGACCAGCCGGCCGTCCAGCTCGGCCGGGCGGACGGCGGCGTCGGGCGCGGTGCCGCCGCCGGTGCGCAGCACGGCCAGGGCGGTGGCGTTCTTGCCCTCGGCCAGCGCGGTCAGCGGGAAGACGCCGTCCTGGGCGGTGACCAGCACGTCGTAGCGCTCACCCATGCCGAGCAGCAGCGCCTGGGTGGTGGCCGGTTCGACCGGGAAGCCGTCGGTGTGGGTGACGGTCAGCTCGTGGCCGCCGAGGGCGACCCGGTAGGCGGTGTCGCCACCCGCGTTGACGAGCCGGATGCGGATCCGGTCGCCGGGCTTGGCGGTGAAGGTCTCGGGCGCGGTGGCGAGCCTGCCGTTGACCAGGTGGAACGGGTACGCGACGTCTCCGGCGTCGCCGCCCAGCAGCGGGCTCCGAGCGCCCATCAGCATCCGGCCGGGGCCGGAGGCTCCGGCGCCCGGGGTGCCGCCCGTGTCCGTCCCGGGCATCCCCGGCATGTCGTGGCCCGGCATCCCGGACATGTCGTGCCCGGAGCCGCCCGAGTGGTCCATCCCGCTCATGCCCTTGGCGAGTTCGGCGAGGACGGCGTCGGGGGTGCTGCCGTCGATGCCGTCCACCCAGTCGTCCAGGACGACGACCCACTCCTTGTCGTAGGCCAGTGGCTCCCTGGGGTCCTCGACGATCAGCGGGGCGTACAGGCCGCGGTCCTGCTGGACGCCGGAGTGCGGGTGGAACCAGTACGTGCCCGGGTGGGTGAGTGCGAAACGGTACTCGAAGGAGGCACCGGGCCTGACGTCGGCCTGGGTCACGCCCGGCACGCCGTCCATGTCGTTGCGCAGCGCGAGGCCGTGCCAGTGCAGCGAGGTGGACTGCGGCAGGTGGTTGGCGAGGGTGACGGCGAGCGTGTCGCCGACGGTGGCACGCACCTCCTGGCCGGGCAGGCGGTCGCCGTAGGCCCAGCTGCGGACGGTGCGGCCGCCGAGGTCGAGGGTGGTCTCGGTGGCGGTGAGCGCGACCTTCCGCTCCGGGCCGGGATTGCGCCGGGCCTCGGCGGCAGCGACCTCGGGGCCGTTCGGGGCGAGGTAGCCGGGCGGGGCGGCGGCCGGGCCGCTCGTGGAGCCGTGGTTCATGGACGCGTGGTCCATGCCCTTCATGGAGCCGGAGGAGCAGGCGGTGAGCAGGCCGGTCCCGGCGGCGGCGAGCGCGGCGCCGAGGACGGTACGACGGGTGGGTGTGCGCATGGCGGAGTGCACCTCGTGCGGTGTGTGGGTGTGCAGGACGTCGCGTCGGCCGTTCCGTGCGCGGGCGCTGCGTGGCGCGATCGGGGCGCGTGGATGTGCGCGCGGGCGCCCCTGAGCGGGCGCGGGCGCGGAACGGCGGGCGCGCGCCTACTGACGCAGCACCGAAAGCCGGGTGAGGAGTATCCGCCCACCCCCGGGCGGGGGCAGCGCGCGGACGGCCCGCAGCAGCCGGGCCCGCACCTCGGCGGCGGCGTCGCCGCTGCGGTGCAGCAGCGGGCCGGCGAGGAGCAGCAAGGTCCAGCCGGCCAGGACGGCGAGGCAGACCGCCATCGGGTCCATGCCGCCGGGGGCGGCGGGGTCGGCTGCGGCCCCGGCGGCGACGGCCGGGCGGTCGGCGTGCACGGGTTCGACGGCCGGGCCGTGCTGCCCGGCGTCCGCGGGCCGCATCGCCGAGTGCTCCGCCGAGTGCATCGAGGAGTGCGTCGCGGAGGCGTGCGTCCCCGCTTGCCCGTGCCCAGCGGAGCCGTCGTGCCCGCCGGAGCCGTGCCCACCGCCCGGATGGCCGAGCGTGTGCATGGTCACGATGCCGAGCAGCAGCGCGGCGAACAGCAGCAGGCGCAGCGCCCACGGCACCGGCGGACCGAACGGCCGCAACCGCGCCATCCTCCGCCTCCCCTCGCGCCCGCCTCCATGTACCCCGGCAGGGTATCCCGGCCCTACGCCGCGAGCCGAGCCGGGGCCGCCCCGTTCACCCTCCCGGCTCCTGCCGTGTCACAGGTGCCCGCGGGCGCTTCAGTCCTCCGCCGCCCCGGCCACCGCCCCGCCCAGCAGCGCGGCCGCCACGTGCTCGCGGAACCAGCGGTGGCCCGGATCGGCCGAGTTGCGCGGGTGCCAGGCCAGTCCCAGCTCCAGCTCGGCGAGTTCGAGCGGGATCGGGAAGGTGCGCAGGCCCAGCGCGGCGATGGCGTCCGGCAGCCAGTCCGCCGGGACGAGGGTGATCAGGTCGCTGTCCCGGGCGAGCAGCATCGCGCCGGTGTGGCTGGACACGACGACCGCCACCCGGCGCCACAGCCCGAGCCCGGCCAGCGCGGTGTCGATCGGGCCGAGCCGTTTGCCGCGCCGGGAGACGCCGACGTGGTCGGCGGCGGCGAAGCGCCGGGCGGTGATCCGGCGGCCGTCGAACAGCGGGTGGCCGCTGCGGGCGAGACCGACCAGCGGGACGCTCAGCAGCCGGCGGGTGCGGACCTCCGGGTCCAGGTGTCCGAGCACGCCCAGCTCGACGTCCACCAGGCCCTGCCGCAGCGCCGGACCGCCCTCCAGGGCCTCCGGCAGGAACACCACGTCCACCCGCGGCGCCTCCGCCCGGATCCGCTCGACGAGGGCGCCGGCCGTCCGCACCAGCAGCAGCTCACCGGCCTGCACCGTGAAGGTGCGGTCGAGGTGCACGGGGTCGAACCCGGCGCCGGGACGCAGCACGTTGTCGCAGCCTCGTAGCAACGCGCCCACCTCGTCCCGCAGTTCGATCGCCCGCGGGGTCGGGACCAGACGCTGCCCGGCGCGCACCAGCAGCGGGTCCTCGACGGCGCGGCGCAGCCGGGCCAGCATCCGGCTGACGGCCGCCGGCGAGGTGCCGAGCCGCTCGGCCGCGCGGGTCACGCTGTTCTCCTGGAGCAGGGCGTCCAGGGCCCGCAGCAGATTGAGGTCCATCGGCCGCACGCTCCTGAGCTCTGTCTTTGCGTTCCGGGCAACTATGCGATGCCGATTCTTGCATTGCTGCCGCCGGTGCCGTCGACGAAGGTCGAGGTGACCGCGAAGCCCTCCCTGAGGAGTCCTCATGTCACAGCTCTCCCGTGCCTCCCGTTCCGGTGACGTCCTCGCCGTCGTCAGTCAGAGCGGCCCGACCGTCTCGTTCTTCGACGCCGCCACCGACCGCCATCTCGACACCGTCCACGTCCTCGCCGAGCCGCACGAGTTGTGCTTCGACCCGACCCAGCGGCTGCTCTGGTGCAGCAGCGCCTACCACTCGGGCTACTACCACGCCAACAGCGGCCGCCGCACCGAGCTGACCGTCATCGACGCCGACACCCGCCGCATCGTCGACGTGATCGACCTCGCCCCCGAACACGGCCCGCACGGGCTGGCGTTGGACACCGCCCGGCGGCGCCTCTACGTCAGTGTGGAGGGCGGCGAGGACCGCCCCGGCGGCGTCGCGGTCATCGACACCGAGACCCGCCGCCCGCTCGGCCGGATCGACACCGACGCCCCCGGCCCGCACTGGTTCGCCGTCACCCCGGACGGCCGGACGGGCTTCGCCACCAACAAGGAGGCTCCCTTCGTCTCGGTCGTGGACCTCGAACGGGGGGTTCTGACCGCCAAGGTCGAGGTTCCCGGCAGCGAGGGCCTGGCCGTCTCCCCCGACGGCACCCGGGTCTACGCCGCCGGCCCGTACCTCTCCACCTCCGCCTCGCCCGCCGCGGCCCCCGGCATCCGCGTCATCGACGTCCCGACCGCGGCCGTCACGACCGTCCTCCCCACGGAGTCCCCGGCCCTGCCGGTCCACCTCACCTCGACCGGCAGGCTCCTGGTCGGCGAGGTCCGGTCGGCGCCCGACCCCGGCTCCGCCCTGGGCCGCCAACTTCCCGGCCGTCTCACCGCGTTCGCGTCCGACGACCACCGCCGGCTCGGATCCGTCGAGGTGGGCCTCTTCCCCCTCACCATCACCTCCTCCCCGGACGGCGCCCTCGCCTACGTCGCCGGCGTCGTCTCCTCCACCGTCGACATCATCGACCTGGACACCCTCACCCGCGTCTCCCGTCTGACCATCCCCAAGCTCGCCGCCCCGGGCGCCCACGGCCTGGCCTACCTCCCCCGCGCGGCGTGAGCCTCCGGTCGGCTACGACGTGACCGTCAGGATGCGGCCGTCGGCGGCCACGGTCAGGTCGACGCGCACCGGCGGCCGCCCCGATGCCGCACCCTCGCTGCGGTAACTGAGCGTTCGGGAAGGGCTGTTCGGACTGACGGGGGTGACGGTCGGGGTCAGGCCTGCGATCCGGTCGGCGAACCAGGTGTCGGCGAAGGCCGTGCCGGCGGCGACGACCTGCTCCGGGGTGAGGGCAGGCGAGTCGGCAGCGGGGGCGCGGTGGCGGTGGCGGCGAGCAGGCGGCCGCTGGGCTGCTCGATCCGGAAGCCGCCGCGGTCGGTGGTGACGTCCATGATCTGCTGGGGCAGCCCGGGGTCGGCGGTGGTCGTGGTGGTGGTCACCAGGGTGCGCGGGCCGAACAGGCGCGAGCGGCGTGCGCTCCGGTGCCGCTCGCACCCTGGCGGGGTGGGCCCGACCGGGCGGCCCGGGGTCAGCCCTCGGCGGCCTGCCGGATGAAGTCGGCCACCTCGTCGGGCCGCGACACGTAGACGGCGTGGCTGCCGGTCACCTCCGAGGTGCGGGCCCCGGCCCGCTCGGCCATGGCGCGCTGGGCGGGCGGCGGGATCATGCGGTCGTCGGCCGCCACCAGATAGGAGGCCGGCTTGGTGCGCCAGGCGGGCTGGGAGACGGCCCCGTTGAGGGCGTCGAGGCCCCACGGGACCTGGGAGTCGGCCATGAAGGCGGCCGTCCCGGCGGGGACGTCGGCGGCGAAGGAGTCGGCGAACTTCTCCCGGTCCAGGAAGAGGAAGCCGTCCCGTGGCGGCAGGATCGGCGGCACCGGCGCGCCGGGCGCCGGGTCGGCGATCAGGGTGGCGACCGACTCGCTCTTGTCGGGTGCGAACGCCGCGATGTAGACGAGGGCAGCCACCCTGGGATGGTTGCCGGCCTCGGTGATCACGGCGCCGCCGTAGGAGTGGCCGACCAGGACGGCGGGCCCGTCGAGGGCGTCGAGGACCTGGTGGGTGGCGACGACGTCGCCTTCCAGCGACAGCGTCGGGTTCTGGACGACGCTCACCCGGAAGCCGGCTGCGGTCAGTCGCTCGTGCACGCCCTGCCAGCCGGAGCCGTCCACGAAGCCCCCGTGGACGAGGACGATGTTCTGGCGGCGTTGCTGCTCGCTCATCGGTTCTCCTGTCTGTGTCGAATGTTCGCCCGAGCCGTGTATGTGACGGGGCGTCATCGAACGCTACGAGCGCTCTGCGGCCGGATGCTTCCGTCATCCGACGTAGTCCGGCCCCGGTGCCTCCAGCCGGTCCAGTGCGTCGCGCAGAGCCGCCCGGGACGTCACCCCGAGTTTGGGGAAGAGCTGGTGGAGGTGGGTCGAGACGGTGCGCGGGGAGAGGAACAGCTGTTCGCCGATCTCGCGGTTGGTGAGGCCGGATGCGGCGAGCTGGGCGATGTGCCGTTGCTGGGGCGTCAACGCGACGCCGGAGCCCTGTGGGCCGGCCGGTCGGTGCCGGCCCGTGGCGCGCAGTTCCCGGGCCGCCCGCTCCGCCCACGGGGCGGCGCCCAGCCGCCGGAAGGCGTCGGCTGCGGTCTCCAGGTGGTGCCGGGCCCGGGCCGACGCCCTGGCCCGGCGCAGGCGCTCCCCGTGGAAGAGGTGGACGCGGGCCAGGTCGAAGGGCCATCGCTCGGCCCCTTCCACCGCCAGCGCCCGTCCGAAGGCTGCGGTGGCCTCCCGGTCGTCGCCGGCCGCCAGTGCGGTGCAGGCGTGCACGACCATGTCCAGTCTCGGCGACACCGCCGCCAGGCCGGCGTCCCGGGCCGCGGCGACGTGGGCCAGGGCTTCGTCGCGCCGACCGCTGCGCACGGCGGCCTCCACCAGGTCGAGCACCGCCCACACGGCGTGTCCGGCGAAGGGCGCGAACGATCCGGCCGGCGAGATCACGCAGGCGTGGCGGTAGGCCGTCTCGAAGTCGCCCCTCGACAGGGCGATCAGCGTCCTGGCGTGGGCGGCGTAGCAGCGGACGGCATGGCCGCGGCGGGATCCGGCCCACTGGTCCATCTGGTCGACGAGGCGGCCTGCCGCGGTGAAGTCGGCGCAGACCGCGGACACGCAGGCGAGCAGGTACTTCCCCGTCCAGGAGCGCAGCGGGTACTGCAACTCGTCGCAGAGGTCGAGTCCGCGGCCGACCACCCGGCGCAGTTCGGGCCACTGTCCGGTGAACCAGGCGTGGCTGCCCCACAGGAACGACGCCTGGATGGCGGTGAAGCCGTTCTCCCCGGTGCTGCCGCCGCGGGCGGTGTGCCGCAGTTGCTCGTCGACGGCGCCGAGCCGGTCCGCGTAGGCTCCGGCGGTGGCGATCCGCACGATCCGGACCGGGTCGGCGGTGCCGGGTAACGCGTCGATCGCGGCGTCCAGCCGGGCCCAGTCCGCGGGGCGGGCGCGCGCCGGGTCGGCGAAGGTGGCGCGCAGTAGCTGCAGCGTGTCGGGGACTTTCACGCATTGCGCCAGCAACTGGTCGAACCCCGCCCACAGTTCGCCTCTGCCGCTGTGGACGCAGACCATCAGCAGGGTGGACATCGCCTCGCTCAGCGTGGCGTCGATCAGGTCGTACGGCTCGGGCTGGAGCGAGATCGCGCCGTGCAGCAGGCGGTGGGCGGTATCGATGTCGCCGTAGCTGTTGAGCAGGTACATCGCGGTGGCCACCGCCGCTGCGGGCGAGGCCGGGTCCGGGGCGGTCTGCCGCGCGGTGTCCAGCAGCGTCGGCACCTCGCGCAGGTCGCCGGTGAGGCTCGCGCCGACGTACGCGGCCTTCGCGAGCCGTCGGGCCCGCTCCGCTCCGGACGGGCTCAGGTCAGCCGCCCGGACCAGGGCCGCCACCGCGTTCGGGCCGTCACCGCGGCGGGCCCCGTCGTCGGCGGACTCCTCCAGGAGCGCCGCGATCCGCTCGTCCGGTGCGACCGCGGCGTGCGCGAGGTGGCGGACCCGCTGCTCGGGGACCGCTTCCCAGGCCTGCGCGAGCCAACGGTGCACCCGGCGCCGCTGGTCGCCGGTCGACAGGTCCACGACGGCCGACCGCACCAGAGGATGCCGGAACTCCAGCCGGCTGCGCGTCTCGTCGACGCGGACGAGCTGACCGCGCTCCGCCGGGGCCAGGTGCTTGAGGTCGCAGCGCCCGGCCACCGCCCGGCGCAGGACCAGGAGGTTGCCGGTGCCTTCCAGGGCGGCCACGAGCAGCAGGTGCCGGGTGACCGCCGGCAGACCCCTGATCCGCGAGGCGAACGCGGCCTGGAGGCGCTGGGTCAGCGGAAGGCGGGCCGGAAGGGCCCGGGAGGCGTCCTGCTGGGCGTCCGTGAGCGTGGTCGGGAGTTCCAGCAGCGCCAGCGGGTTGCCCTCGGCCTCGGCCATCAGGCGTCGGCGCACCCGCGGTGCCAGGGCGGGGAAGTGGCGGACGAGCAACTCCTCCGACGCGGCCTCGCCCAGTGGCCTCAGCTCGTGCAGGGGGAGTCCGTCGTAGTCGAAGAAGCCCTCCTCCGCCGGCCGGACCGCACAGACCATCCCCGTCCCCGGCCCGGGGAGCCGACGGGCCACCTGGCCCAGGACGACGGCGCTCGCCCCGTCCAGCCACTGCGCGTCGTCCAGCACCATCAGCGTGGGCCTGGTGGACGCGAGCGACGCCACCAGGCTCAGCACTGCCCGCGTCACGTCCTCTTGAGCGGGTGCCGCGCCCCGCTCCAGTCCGAGAACCGCGGCAAGCTCCGGGGAGCTCGCGGCTGCCGCCCGGCACTCCGGCGTCGACGTGACCAACTGCCGCAGCCCGCCGTAGCCGACCTGCACTCTGTACGGCGCACCCGCGCTCCGCAGCACCTGCAACCCGGTGGCCTCCCCTGTCCGGGAGACCTCGGCCAGCAGTGCGGTCTTCCCGACGCCCGGCTCCCCCACCAGCACCAGCACGCCACCCACGCCGGGCAGGTCGGCCAGGAAGTCGGCGAACCGCCCCGTGTCGTGCTCACGCCCCACCAGCATCTCGTCCATCCCGCAAGTCAATCGCCCGGAGGACGTCGTCACCGGGAATCGGGAGAGAAGGGCTTCGATCGCGGTGGCCCCGGCTGCCGCGGGTCGCCCGGCAGTCCGCGCGGCGCGGCCCCGCCGAACTGGGCGTGCACCCCGACGTCGCGCCCACCGGGGAGTGCCCGACGCACTGCGCTGGCGACCCGTCAGAAGACGGACCCCACTGGAAAGTCCATGGCCCGCGCCGCCCAGCGAGCCGCCCGGAGACCCGGGCGGCGCGAGGCGAAGCGTTGCGAGGCGGCCGGCGGTGCGCCGGGAGGCAACTACGGATGCGCGCGCAGTCCACAGCCCTGCCCCGAACCGAACTAGTTTCGGCTTCCCCCGCAGGCCGGACGGACCCACGCGATCCTCGCGAGGCACGAAGAGCCGGCCGCGACCCCGACCAGAGGAAGGGCCGGCAGAACAATGACCGATCTCCGCAACGGGCAACCATGCAGCCCCTCGGGCGAATTGTGGTGTCCCTTCCCCTCCCTGACGAACGCCCACGCCGAACAGGCCGACCGGCAGAGCCTGGACTGGCTGGCGCGCCACCGGCTGCTGGACGGACAGCTGCGGCAGTCGGACCGGATCGGGCGCCAGCGCAGCGGTCACCTGGCCGCACGGACCAACCCCGAGGTCTCCGCCGAGATGCTGCGCCTGCTGTCCGACTGGTACGTGTGGCTCTTCGCCTTCGACGACGGGTACTGCGAGGACCGTGAACGCGGATCCCGCCCCGGGCCGTTGGCCCGCACGACCGCTCTGCTCGCCCGGGTGATCGACCCCGAGCCGCCCAGCGGCGAAGTGTCCGGACCGGCCGGCGCCTATGCGCCGGCCCTGCGGGAGATCCGGGACCGGATCGCCGCGCAGGCCTCGCCGTCACAGCTGTTCCGCTGGGAGTGCACGGTCCGCGACTACCTCTCCGCCCAGGTGTGGGAGGCCGCCAACCGCGAGGCGGGCACGGTTCCGGGCCTGTCCGAATACGTGGCGATGCGCAGGCACGCCGGGGCGACGTACACCTGCCTCGCCCTGGTCGACGTCGCGGCCGGCTACGAAGTCCCGGCCGAGGAGGCGGACGGCCCGTCGCTGCGCAGGCTCAGGGACCTCACGGCGAACCTGGTGAGCTGGGACAACGACCTGTACTCCCACGCCAAGGAGACCGCGGGCGGCCAGGGCCACCACAACCTGGTCGAGGTCCTGGCCCGCCACCACCGCTGCTCGCCGGCCGAGGCCCGGCAGTCGGCCGTCGCCATGCGCGACGCCGAGATGCTCGCATTCGTCGAGCTGAGCCGGACCATCCACGCGGGCGGCAGTGACGCGGCCTCCGCGTACGCCCGGAGCCTCGGGCTGTGGCTGCGCGGGCACATCGACTGGTCCTGCAACAGCTCCCGGTTCGACGTGCCGACCCCTCCGGCGAGGCACTGATGCGCCAGGATGCCCCCCAGGCCGACGCCGCGCCGCGTGCGCCGGGCCGACTGCCCCTGCTCGGACACCTGCTCCCGCTGCTGACCCGCCCCGTGCCCTTCCTGCAGTCGCTGGCCGACCACGGGCCGGTGGTGCGGATCCACCTGTGGCGCAGGCCGGTTCACGTGCTCACCGATCCCGAACTCGTCCACCGGCTACTCGTCAAGGACGCCGCGAAGACCGAGAAGGGCTTCGTCTTCGACAAGGCCCGCGGTGTGCTGGGCAACGGTCTGTTCGTCTCCGAGGGCACGTTCCACCTCCGCCAGCGGCGGCTGGTCCAGCCGGCCTTCCACCGCGACAGCATCCGCCGGTACGCCACGTCGGCCTCGCGGCTGGCAGCGGCGGCGGTGTCCCGCTGGGAGCCCGGACGGGCCGCACCGATCGAGCCGCGCATGCACGAACTCGCCCGGGACATCGTGGCCGAGGCGCTGTTCGCCACCCGCCTGAACCTCGCCCAGAAAGCCCGGATCGACCGGGCCGTGCCCGTGGTCCTCACCGGATTCGTCCAACGGGCGCTCTACCCCTCGCCGCTGCTGGAGAAGCTGCCCGTGCCGGCCAACCGGCGCTTCGACACAGCGGTCCGGGACCTGCGCACCGTCGTGGACGAGATCGTCACACAGGCCACCGGCCAACACCAGGGCCCGGACGACACGCTGCTCTCCCTGCTGCTGACCACCCGCGACGAACAGACCGGCCTCACCATGGCACCGGCCCAGGTACGGGACGAAGCGGTCTCGCTGCTCCTGGCCGGCACCGAGACGACCGCCACCACCCTCGCCTGGCTCTTCCACGAACTCGCCCAGCACCAGGACCTTCAGGACGAGCTGAGCGAGGAGGTGCGCGCCGTCGCCGCCGACGGCGCCGTGTCCCCGGACGACCTGCCGCACCTGGAACGCACGGGGCACGCGATCAGCGAGACCCTCCGGCTCCACACCCCCAACTGGATCCTGATGCGCCGGACGGTGGCGCCGCTCCACTACGGCGGCATCCTCCTGCCTCCGGGGGCGGAGGTCCTCTTCAGCCCGACCGCACTGCACCGCTCCCCCCAGCTCCACCCCGACCCCTTGCGATTCGACCCCGACCGCTGGCGCCGTCCTGCGGATCGCACCCCGGCCAGGCTGTTCATCCCCTTCGGCGCCGGCCACCACAAGTGCGTCGGCGAGTCCTTCGCCTGGACCGAGATGCTCGTCGTCGCCGCAGCCGTCCTCGCCCGCCTACGGCTCAGGCCGGCCACGGCCACCCCGGTCAGGGAGAACGCCACCGCCGCCACCGTCCGCCCGCGCGGCCCCCTGCTCATCGCCGAACCGCGATGAGCAGGGGGCACGCCGAAGCCGTCGCTGCGCAACAAGCCAATCGAGCACACTGGACGATGCCACCACGGCCCCGGCTGACCCAGCACTCCTGAGCCCAGGACCTCGTTGGTGCGCGGAGCCGGAGGACCAGGGAAGCGAGAACGGCCACGATCGGTTGTTGACGCCTGGCCGGCTTCCTCTCGTCCGAGGATCAGTTCCCAGGTCCTGGCGGCCATGCAGTTGATCCTGGACCCGACCGCTGAAGAGAATCAGCACACTCCGGGTGGGGCTTTCGGCCCGCAGTAGACGATGCCTCCGAAGTAGACGCTGTCGATCGCAGGGTTGAGGGTCACGGTGACAGGGCCCTTGGGGAGCCATTTCAGGTCATTGCTCTCCGCGACCTCGCCGGTGGCGTTCGTCCCCTCGCCACTGATGAGGCGTCCTGTGGCGTGGAGACCGCTGGTGATTCTGCCGTCGGCGGCCCAGGTGTCACAGGGCGTGCGGCTCCCCTCTGCGCAGTTGTAGTAGGTCCGTCCGCCGGCCTCGAAGGAGCCGTCCTGGGCAATCTTGAGATAGCGGCCGTGTCCGCTCCATTCTCCGGCGAAGAGAGAGGAGTCGACGGGGTGCGGGCTGGGCGACGAGACGCCTGACGGCCCGTCCGAAGCGGTGTTGCCGACGGTGGATGGCTGCTCCGAGGGGTGACTGTCGGAACACCCGGTGGCCAGGGTTGAGACCGTCGCGGCTACCAGAGCCATGACGGCCAGTCGGCGTGCCCGTTGGCGTCGGGGCGGGTACATGCGGGACTCCTCACATGGTCACGGAAGGGTGACGGCCGGGTCATCTGGCACGGCCACAGGGATCCTGGTGGTCGATGTCGGGGAGGTACTGCTTCCAGGTGGAAGCGTCCAATGGCACTCCGCTCGCGGCACACAGCCGCTGGAGGAGTGCCTCGGGGGCGGTATCGCGGACCGCGATCGTCCCCGGGGATCCGGCGGCAAGGAGGAATCTGCCGCCGTCGGCTCGCAGTGCCGTGAGTACGGCCTGGTTGTCGATGTCGCGGTCCAGGGGGAGGAAGTCTGCGGTAGCGGTGGCGTGCTCGGGGCTGGAGACGTCCCACAGGTGCACTCCGCCTCCGTCGTCCATGCCTGCCAGCGCAGTGCCGTCCGGGCTGAATCGCAGGGACCGGAGCGGGCCGGTGGCGCCGGAGGCCGTCCCGAGCCGCTTCGGCGCGCCGAGCTGCCGGATGTCCCACAGGGTGAGTACGCCGTCGGCGCCGGAGACCGCGAGCAGCCGCTGCCGCGGGGACAGCGCGGTGGCGGTGACCCGGCCGAGCCGTGCCGTCAGCGTGGGCAGTGCGGTCGGGTGGTCGGGGTTGCCGATGTCCCAGAGTTGGCTGTCGCCGTCGGCATTGTCCAGGGAGGCGCCCTCACTGACGGAGAGTACGGTGTTGCTCGCGTCGAAGCTGGTTACCGGGGTCCCGCGCCCGTTGGTGGGAACGGCGCCTCGCACGGCCGGGTGGGCCGGATCGGTCACGTCCAGCAGGCGCAGCTCATTGGAGTTGAGGGCGGCAGTGAGCATCCGTCCGTCCGGGCTGAAGGCCACCTCGACCACCGACCAGGAGGTCGTACGTCCAAGTCCGGTCGAACTGATCGCGGACGGATTCCGGGGATCGGCGACGTCCCATAGGGACACGGTGGCGATCACGTCGTCCCCCTCCTTGGCCGCCTTGGATCGGCCGATCGCCAGCATGTGCCCGTGCAGGGCGACGGTGACCATCGCGTTCACCTCGGTTCCGCTTCCGCGGGCCGTCTCCAGCTGGGCGGCCGGTCGCGGCTCACGAGGATCGCTCAGGTCCCACAGGAAGGCGCCATCGTGTGTGCCGGCCGCCAGGAGGCGGCCGTCCTCGGAGACCGCCGCCGCCGGCGTCAGCTTCAGCTGCGGCCACGCGGGATTGGTGACCGTGGCCAGGGCGGATCGGACCGCGCCGCCGCCGATGTCCCAGAGTTCGACCCGGTCCGCCGCGGACAGAGTCCGGTGGTCCGACCGGCCCAAGGTGGCCAGGGTTCGGCCGTCGGGGGTGAAGGCCAGGGCACCGCTGCCGCTTCCCAGTGCGGGTAGTTCCACCGGATGCCCGGGGGTCGTGAAGTCCCACAACGTGGTGTCGCTGAACTCTGGAGTCGCCTGCGTCACCGCGAGCGTCCTGCCGTTCGGGCTGAAGGCCACGGCCGCCGCGGCCCCGCCCTTTTTGTCGAGCACCCTCGGCGCTGTGAGGCCGTGCGGGTCGCTGACGTCCCACAGGTGGACGGTCCCGCCGTCACCGGCGGCCGCGAGGGAACGGCCGTCCGGGGCGAAGGCGACGGCGCGCACCGTTTTCGACGGCTGGGCGCCTACCGGTCCAAGGGGGTGTTGGGGATCGGCGAGGTCCCACAACCGCACGCCGCGCGCCAGGTCCGCGGCGGCGACCGTACGACCGTCCGGGCTGACGGCCACACCCGACGCCTGTCCCGTGTCGGCGTCGGGGAGGGGGAGGAGCCAGGGCCGGGCCCGGTCGATGAGTCGCCAGGCCCGCACGTTGAGGTCCCAGCCGATGGCGGCCAGCGTGCGGCCGTCCTGGGAGAGCGCCAGGCCGCGGACCGGCCCGGGCGGGCCGTTTGCCTCGGCCAGCCGCTGTGGCCGGTCGGAGTGTGTGACGTCCCAGAGCCCGATCGTTCCGTTCCCGGACCCGACCGCCAGCAGGCTCCCGTCCGCGGTGAGCGCGACCGCTGTGCTTGTGCCCTCAACAGCCGGAGCGGCCAGGAACGCGTGGTCGGCGAAACTCCACAGGCGCGCCGTCCTGCCCCCGGCGATGGCGAGCAGTCCCCCGCCGGCGCTGAGTGAAGTGGCCTCGGGGGCGGTGATTGTCCCCGGCAGGGGCAGAGCCGCCGAGAGGGCGTTGTAGGTGTCCCTGGTCGGGGCGAGCCGGAAGGCGGCGATCCGTAGCTGCTTGGCCAGGTCCGGCTGGGCAGCGTCCAGCTCGGCGGCTTCGCTGACGAGTTTCCGCGCGAGGTTGGCGCGTTGCTGGGCGCTGCTGTTCTGGCTCTGCCGGACAGCCACGACAGCCGCGACCGATGCCACGACCAGCGCCATGCACAGGGCCGCGAACCGGAGGGCGCGCCTGCGGCGTTCATGAGCACGCAGGAGCCCGCTGTGCCGGACGAAGTCGGCTTCCTCGGCCGGTATCTGGTCCGCCCGGGTGCCGAGCCAGTGCTCAGCCTCCTTGAGTCGGGGTCGGTCCAGAGTCAGACCCGGCGGCCGGCCTTGCTCCCGCCAGGTCCGCATGGTGCGCCGGAGATCCTCCTGCCAGCTGCGGAAGGGGCGGTTGTCCTCGAGCCAGCCGCGTAGCCGTGGCCACCTTTCCATCAGTGCCTGGTGGGCGAGTTCGACGGTATCCAGGCCGTTCGGGCGGCGGGTCACCACGAGCAGTCGGGTGCTGGCCAGGCGGTGGATCAGCGACCAGTCGTGTTCGGAGAACTGAGCTCGGTCCGCGACCCGGAGAGTGTCGGGGCCGCGCTCCCCGGCATCCACCTGTTCGCCAGGACGGACCAGCTGGATGAAGATCCTCTCCAGCGCCTCGCGCTCCGACTCGTCCGCCCACTCCCACAGGGTCCGCTCCGCATTGTTGACCAGTGCTCCTTCGACCCCGCCGAGCTCCTGATAGGAGACGGCGGTGAGTACGCCGTACTCCTGCCGTTGCCACAGCTGACTCAAGGTGTACTCCAGCATCGGCAGTGCCGCCGCACCGGACGGGGTGTCGCGCAGCAACTGCTCGACCAGGCCGTCGGCGTAGCGAACGCCGGCGTGCTCCTCCAACGGGAGGGTGAGGGCCGCGTGCAGCTGGTCCCGTGTCATCGGCGCCACCACGACGTGGGTCGCCTCCCAGGCAGCACGCAGGACGGGAAGCTGCTCGATCTGGGACAGAAAGTCAATCCGGGCGACGACGACGGCCTGGGCGGGCCTGCTTCCGTCGCTGCGCCGGGCGGTCAGGACGCCCAGCATCGTGTCCAGCTTGCGCGCGGTCTCCGGCGCGTCCGCGAGCAGGGTCTCGAACTGGTCGACGACGAGGAGGAGCTTGGAAGATCCGGGATGCCGGGCCAAGGCCTGTTCGACTGCGGTGCGCAGCCCGTGCTCGTCCTCGAGTTGGCGGGCCAGGGCGCTCCACTGTTCGTTCCAGTGCGGTGTGCTCGTGTCTGCATCACCGGCGGAGGCCAGGGCCCAGGCGAGCAGCTCCTCGGCGGTCAGCCGCAGCCCGTGGGGGATACGGGCGATCAGGTGAGTGGTGTTGCCGAGGTGTGCCAGGAGGCCGGCGCTGACGAGGGAAGACTTGCCGACGCCGGACGCTCCGAGCACCGGCAGCACGGGGACCTGCTGTTCCTCCAGAAGCTCGAGCAGGCGGTGTGTCTCGTGACCTCGTCCATGGAACACCGCCCGGTCCTGCTCCGTGAACGGCAGAAGTTCGCGGAAGGGGCTGTCGGCCAGCAGGTGGGAGCGCAACTGCGGCCATTCACGGGCCAGCGACTCCACTGTCAGCGCGTAGCCGGTCCGTCGTCGTTGGTCTCCCTCGACGGCTACGACGACACCGATCACACCGTGGAACTGTTCATCCCACACGGGTGCCCCGCTGAAGCCGCCGGCCAGCGGAAACCCGGCGCTTTCGTCGCAGGTGAGCTGCCACCAGCCGGTGCCCTCGCGGCCCTCGATGGTGCCTCGGGTCCAGATCCCGGCATCCTTGCTGCCACCTGGCCCCGAGTACCTTGGGAACCCGAACGCCCGCCAGTGGTGGCCGGCGAGCTGGTCCGACTCCAGGACCCGCAGGGCGACCGCGCCGGCCGGAGGCGTGTCGACCAGTCGCAGCACGGCGACGTCGCCGCTGTTGTCGGTGGCCACCGGAACGCTGAACTGAACGGTGGCCTCCACTTGGGGACAGCCGGGGAGCAGGGGGAAGTCGAGCGTGACGGGGAAGTCCGGAGGGAGGGCCTGGTCGTCCGGAATGCCCGCGATGGCGGCGACGACGTGCGAGCAGGTGAGCAGGAGCCGGCCGGAGATCAGGAATGCGGCCCCCACCGGGCGCCCGCCGTCGAGGACGCGCGCCATCCCGCGCTCCCAGGCCGGAGAGTCCCGCCCGGCCGGCGGCTGGCTCATCCGTCGCTCTCGCTGCGGCTCCACTCCAGTTCCAGGGTGAAGTGTGCATCGCCGGCCGCCTTGGCGACGACGAGCCCCGCCTCCGTCGTGATCTTGATCCCGAACTCCGCCCGGATGTGGTCGGGCCGCCTGGGCAAGTCGGCCAGCCGCTCCAGCAGAACCCCGGCGACATGCCGCACCCGGGCCAGACCGGACTCGAAGGTTTCAGTCGAGGACTCGATCAGCGCCTCTCCACGAGTCGCGCGCAGGACCCCGGAGCCCTGCCCCTCCGGCAGCTCCACAACCATGCTCTCGCCGTTCTCGAAAGGCACACTCAGATACATGCGAGGTTCTCCCGACAGCCAATCAAGTCGACTACGACAGGGGCATGTTACTCAGGCCATCCCGCGCGGTCAGGTGAATCCCGGAGTCCGCCGGGACCCCGGACCGGCACCGGGAACGATGGATGCCCCCGGGTGAAGGACGATCCCCGGTACCGCTCCGTGTCCGCTCCGGATGAACCTCGTTGTACACGGGTCCGCCGCCGACGGGTGTCCAGGGGGCCATCGCCAGGCCGGCCGAGGCGGCGCCCCGGCTGAGGACCACCGAGCGGATGTGGTCCAAGGCGCGGGTGTAGTCGGCGCGGTCGGGGGTGCGGCGGGCGGCCTGCCGGAGGTCGAGGACGTGGTAGGGCGGGCGCCGATACCCGACAGTCCCTCGAAGCCGGCCGCCGCGCACCTGGCCCTCCTTGGCGGACGGGGCGCCGAAGCCGAAAGAGTCCCTATCCGAGGCTGCAACCCGGACCGATCCCTGAGGAACAGCCCCTAAGGGCGTAGACACGCTCGCCAGCGGGCATGGCACCGTCGTAGTGCAACGCCATCAGCCGTGAGAAGGTAACAAGCATGAGTGCAATAAAGTTCATCCTCAATGTCATCTGGTTGGTTTTCTGCGGCATTTGGATGGCTCTTGCCTACGTGCTCGCCGGAATTATCTGCTGCCTGCTCGTAATTACCATCCCATTTGGCATTGCTTCGTTTCGGATCGCCGGCTTCATACTGTGGCCGTTCGGGCGGACCACCGTAGAACGCCGGGACGCCGGGGCCGCGTCCTGCGTCGGCAATGTGATCTGGCTGATCTTCGCCGGCTGGTGGTTGGCGATCGGACACCTGCTGACCAGCATCCCGCTGTTCCTGTCGATCATCGGGATCCCCTTCGGGTGGGCCAACCTCAAGATGATCCCGATCTCACTGATGCCGCTCGGCCGCGAGATCGTCTCCACCGACCGGGAGTGGGGCACCTACTAGCCGCCACGAACACCGATGGCCGACGAGGACAGAGGTCCTCGTCGGCCATCGGTGTTTGCGCTGTTCGGGCCCGCGTCAGCGTCAGCCGGAAGCGGAGCGGCGAAAGTGTGCCGTGCTGAGCGTCCGGACGCGATCCCGTTCGGGATGGTTCCGTCGCGCTCAGCATCACGCGGGGATCAACCCGCCCTTCGATTCGCACAGGCGGGAGCAGGTCGGGGCCGGGCGATGACGACTTACCGTTCAACATGCTCCCAGACCTTCAGCGGGTGGTGATGAGCAGGCCGCGGCTGCGCAGCACACGGCGCTCGATCGGGGTGAAGCCGAGAAGGTCGATGGCGACGCCAACGGCGAGGATCAGGACGATGCCGAGCAGCACGCCCGCCATGTCGGAGGACTCGCGCTGGTTCTCCAGGTAGCGGCCGAGGCCGAGGCCCAGGTCGGGCGAGGAGGCGACGAGTTCGGCGGCCATCAGGGAGCGCCAGGAGAAGGCCCAGCCCTGCTTGAGTCCGGCCAGGTAGCCGGGAAGGGCGGCCGGGAGGAGGACGTGGCGGGCGCCGGTGAGGCCGGTGGCGCCGATGGTGCGGCCGGCTTGCAGGAAGATCGGCGGGACCTGGTCGATGCCGGACACCAGCCCGTTGGCGATGGAGGGGACGGCGCCGAGCAGGATCACCGCGTACATCATCGAGTCGTTGATGCCGAGCCAGATGACGGCGGCGGGCACCCAGGCGACGGAGGGCAGCGACTGAAGGCCGGAGAGGACCGGGCCGACGGCAGCGCGGATCGGCTTGACCTGGGCGACCAGCAGGCCGATCGGGGTGCCGATGACGACGGCCGCGAGGAAGCCGGAGATGCCGCGCCAGACGCTGGTCCAGATGATCGAGAACAGCGTGCCCCGGTACCACAGGTCGGTCAGCGCGTGCCAGACGTCGGTGGGGCTGGGCAGCTTGTCGGGAGTGGTGAGGTGCAGGCCGTACGCGCCCTGCCAGAGCGCGAGGACCAGCAGGACACCGAGGACCGGCGGCAGCACCTTGGCGCGAAGCGCCTCGGAGACCGGGGCACGCTGGGCCTGGGCGGTCTCCAGGGCGTCAAGTCCGGCCTTGACGCCCTCGGTGTCGCTCTGGGGGAACGTCTCAGTGCTGGCCATGGCGGCGGATCTCCCCACGCAGTTCTTCGGTGATCTCGATGGACAGGTCGGCGACGCCGGAGGATTCGATGCGGCGCGGCTGCGGCAGGTCGATCCGCCA